>NZ_CP132339.1:6357572-6715144 GCF_030944405.1 Janthinobacterium sp. J1-1 | reverse complement strand
GAATCGTCTATGTGAAAAGGTGTGGGAGGGCGTATCGATCAGCCCTGCGTGCACCGTGTTGCAAGGCCGGCGTCGCGCGAGGGCTCGCCACACGTAACGCGCTATTCTACTCCCGACCGCCAAAGTTATCCACAGGCACGACTGTTATTTTTGCGACTGGGACCTGGCCGGGCATGTGCACAAGTCTGGAGTTATCCTCTGCCGCGCAGCGGCAATGCGGCATTCCGGACAGATGGGGACGGCTGCGAAAATTTCCACCCGATCACGGCAATCCTTGACAGCAGGGGGGTATATGCTGAATAATTCAGGGTTCCCCGCCCGTATTCCGTGTTTATTCATTTGGAACGACAATATGGACTAAGCGTGGATTAAGCGGGCGATGAGATTGGCCAGCTTGTGCCTTGGCATAAGTGCGCGATTGTCATTGGCACCAAAAACTGACGGGACGTCAGACCCGATTTTGCATTTTTTTTGTTTTTAGCGAGACCAACATGAAACGTACTTACCAACCTTCCGTCGTTCGCCGCAAGCGTACGCACGGCTTCCGCGCTCGTATGGCTACCCGTGGTGGCCGTGATGTGCTCAACGCACGTCGCGCAAAAGGCCGCAAACGCCTGGCCGTCTAGGCTTGTCGTTGACAGCTGATCGCGTGGCTAGCTGTACTCCAGTCGGCAATCAACGCGAAGGTTCACACGACTTCGCGCGCGTTCGGCGTATCGTTAAAACGGATGAATTTTCATCCGTTTTTCGTTTGCGCCCTTCGCAAAAAACAGCGCATTTTGTGCTGTATACCCGACACAATCTCTTGCCGCATGCGCGGCTGGGCGTCGTTGTGGCCAAGCGTTTCGCGCCACGCGCGGCGACCCGCAACACGATCAAGCGCGTCACGCGCGAGCTGTTTCGCAACAGCGCGCTGCCGCCGGTCGACTGTGTGGTGCGCCTGTCGCGCGCCGTCAACAGCAAGGATGGCCCGGCCACCACGGCCAGGCTGAAAGCCGAGCTGCGTGATGAACTGAGCCGGCTGTTCGCGGCGCAAGTGGCCGCGCAAGCGCGCTCTGTTGCTGCGCCACCACCATCCGCGCCATGAAAACCCTGCTGCTGTTCCTGTTGCGAGCTTATCAATTGGTGATCAGCCCCATGCTGGGACAGAATTGCCGCTTCTATCCAAGTTGTTCGCATTACGCGATGGAAGCGTTGCGCGTGCACGGCGCCGCGAAAGGCAGCCTGCTGGCCGCCAAGCGCGTGTGCCGCTGCCACCCCTGGAATGACGGGGGCTTTGACCCGGTGCCACCGGCCGACGGCAAACAATCTTCAACGACCGCTTGCGGTTGCAACCACTCCTGACCAATACCCTAATGGATATCAATAAACGTACCATCCTGTGGATCGTGTTCTCCGTCTCGCTGGTAATTCTGTGGAATGAATGGATGATTTCGACCGGTCGCCCGTCGATGTTCTCCGCTAATACCGCCCAGACCGCCAAGGCGCCGACCACCCCTGCACCGACCGCCCTGCCGGCCGCCGGCGCGGCATCCTTGCCTGGCGTGAATGCCGATCCTGGCGCTTTCAAGAGCGAGCGCATCACCATTACCACCGATGTCATCAAGGTCGATATCGACACATTGGGTGGCCAGGTCAAGCGTCTGGAATTGCTCAAATTCAAGGGCGCGGGCAATCCGGGCTGGTTTGGCGGTTGCTTCGGCCTGTTCCAGTGGTGCCAGCCTGATGCAGGCAAGCAAAACGAAGTGCTGTTCGACGAAGGCGCAAACCATACCTACCTGGCGCAAACCGGCCTGGTCGGCGGTCCTTTCCCGACCCACAACACCGGCTTCACGGTGCAGCCTGGCGTGCGTACTTTGGCCGACGGCAAGCAGATCCAGCTGGTGATGGAAGCGGTGCAAGGCGGCGTCAAGCTGACCAAGACGTTTACCTTCAAGCGCGGCGACTATGTGATCGACGTGCGCCATGACGTATCGAACGTCGGCACCGCGCCGGTGACGCCTCAGCTGTACATGCAACTGGTTCATGACGGCAACAAGCCGGTCGGCGACTCGTTCTTCAACAGCAGCTACACGGGCCCGACCCTGTACACGCCGCAAGACAAGTACCAGAAGATGACGTTCGAGAAGATCGAAAAAGCGGCTGTCGAAGATGAACGCACCGGCAAGGATACGGCCATGAAAGGCCTGCATCCGGTCCGCGCCGACGGCGGCTGGTTTGCCATCTCGCAACACTTCTTCGTGTCGGCTTTCGTGCCGCCAGCGAACATCGCACGTGATATCTTTACCAAGAAGCTGGCGACCAACACCTACGCCATCGGTAACCTGGTGACCTTGCCGGCGCTGGCGCCAGGCGCGTCGGCCGCGATCGATGCCAAGCTGTACTCGGGTCCGCAAATCGCGCACCTGCTCGAACCCGTGTCGCCTGGTCTGGAACTGGTCAAGGATTATGGCTGGCTGACGATTATCGCCAAGCCGATCTTCTGGGTCATGGAACAGATCCACAGCGTACTGGGCAACTGGGGCTGGACCATCATCGCCTTCACCATCCTGATCAAGCTGGCCTTCTTCCCGCTGTCGGCCGCCGGCTACCGCAGCATGGCCAAGATGAAACTGGTCACGCCGAAGATGCAGGCCATCCGCGAGCGCTACAAGGGCGATCCGCAGAAGATGAACCAGGCCACGATGGAGCTGTACAAGACGGAAAAAATCAATCCGCTGGGCGGCTGCCTGCCGATCCTGATCCAGATGCCGGTATTTATCGCCCTGTACTGGGTGCTGAACGCGTCTGTGGAAATCCGCGGCGCGCCATGGATAGGCTGGATCACCGACCTGGCCCAGCATGACCCATGGTGCATCCTGCCAGTGCTGTACGCGATTTCGATGTACATCACGACCAAGCTGAACCCGGCCCCTGCCGATCCGATGCAAGCGAAGATGATGCTGTTCATGCCTTTGGCGTTTTCGGTGATGTTCTTCTTCTTCCCGTCGGGCCTGGTACTGTACTGGGTCGTCAACAACGTCCTGTCGATCGGCCAGCAATGGGTGATCACCAAGAAATACGCGCCATCCACTGTGTAAGCAGGGTTAGCAAAGCAAAAGCCCGCCTAGTGCGTAATGCCGTTCAGTTAAGACTGAACGGCATTTTTATTTTGGGCTTGTAAACGTCAGGGTCTGCTGTTAACCTGCCTGGCTATGCTCAACGATACTCTCCACTTCCTTGCTAACCACCTTGAAGCACCTGACTGGCGCCGGCTGGGCGAACACTTGCCGGTCGAGTGGATTGATCAAGCCGTGCAGCATACTGATGCAATGAGCATCCGCCATCGTCGCCTACCGGCCGAACAGGTAGTCTGGCTGATGGTGGCATTGGCACTATATCGCCACAAGTCCATTAGTGAGGTCCTCGATGATCTCGGCTTGGCCGTTCCAGATGCACAGACTCCTTTTGTCAGCAAGAGCGCGGCTGCCCAGGCGCGCCAGCGCCTCGGCTCAGATCCGTTGAAGTGGCTGTTCGACCACTCAGCACAGCATTGGTGCGGCCAGGATCGTCGCTCGTATCTGTTCAAAGGATTGGTACTTTTTGCAATGGATGGGACCACTTTGCGGACCCATGACAATGACGAGACCCGTGAACACTTCGGCGCACAAAATTATTCCAGTGGCGCCATCGCGAGCTACCCTCAGGTACGCGGGGTGACCGTCACTGCGTTGTCAACCCATCTTGTTCACAGCGCTGCGTTTGGGCCTTACGGCACGAACGAAATGCTGTACGCCAAAAGGCTGATCGATGGCATACCCAACGATTCGCTGACCGTCTTCGATCGCGGATTTCTCTCAGCTGAAATTCTGTGCGCGCTAACCCGAGGCGGAAGTGAGCGCCACTTCGTCATCCCTGCCAAATCGAATACACGCTGGGAAGTGATCGAGGGCACTGAGGATGGCGACGACTTCACAGTGCGCATGCGCGTGTCACCGCAGGCGCGTGCCAAGTGTGCACAATTGCCGGAGTTTTGGGAGGCGCGTGCCATTACCGTCGTTGATGAACAAGCGCGAAGGCGTGTCCTGCTCACTTCGCTATGCGACCGACGCCGCTACAAACATGCCGATATCGAGAACTGCTACAAGCGTCGCTGGGGCATCGAAACAAGCTATCGCGAACTCAAGCAGACGATGCTTGGCGCCACGCTTACCCTGCGCTCAAAAACGGTAGATGGCGTGTACCAGGAGATCTGGGGCACCCTGATCGCCTATAACTTGATCCGACTGGAGATCGCCAAAGCCGCCTTGGTAGTCAAATGCGCACCGACCGAAGTGAGCTTCATCCGGGCCTTCCACCTGATCCAGTTCGAACTTCACTGGGCCGCCGTCACTAGGTCGTACGGCAAGCTGCCTGCGTCAATGAAACATCTGCGCGAAAGGCTGGTTAGCCTCTTGAATGACGAACGGCCCGATCGAAAATTCGACCGGGCCGTCAAGGCTAAACCAAAGCGTTATGCCACGCGCGTTCTACGAAAACCTGCTTAACTGAACGGCATTACCGCCTAGTGCGGGCTTTTTTTTGAAATCGGACCCGGTGGGTCCGATTTCAAAAAAAAGTGGGTTTTGCCGACCTCTTCCAGCCTTCTCCGAATAAACTACCCCCATGAAACTCGACTCCTCTCCTATCGCCGCCATCGCCACCGCCCCCGGACGCGGCGGCATCGGCGTGGTCCGCGCCTCCGGCAAGAACCTGGCGCCCCTGATGGCCGCGCTGTTCGGCGACCAGGCATTGAAACCGCGCCACGCCACTTATGTGCCATTCACTGAAGCGGACGGCGCCATTATCGACCAGGGCATCGCCATCCAATTCAAGGGCCCGCATTCGTACACGGGCGAAGACGTGCTGGAACTGCAGGGCCATGGCGGCCCGGTCGTGTTGCAATTGCTGCTCGCGCGCGTATTGGAAGCGGGCAAGGACAGCGGCTTGCGCCTGGCCGAGCCCGGCGAATTCACGCGCCGCGCCTTCTTGAACGACAAGCTCGACCTGGCGCAGGCCGAGGCCGTGGCCGACCTGATCGACGCCTCGACCGAGGCGGCCGCCAAGTCCGCCTCGCAATCGCTGTCGGGCGCGTTCTCGAACACCATCCACGCGCTGGTGGAGCAGGTGACGGGCTTGCGCATGCTGGTCGAAGCGACCCTGGATTTTCCGGAAGAGGAGATCGACTTCCTGGAAAAATCGAACGCGCGCGGCCAGTTGAAAGCCGTGATCGAGGCTTTGAATAAAGTGTTTGCCCAGGCCGCGCAGGGCGCGCTGCTGCGCGAAGGGTTGAATGTAGTGCTGGCCGGCCAGCCGAACGTGGGCAAGTCGTCGCTGTTGAACGCGCTGGCCGGCGCCGACGTGGCCATCGTCACGCCGATCGCCGGCACCACGCGCGACAAGGTCAGCGAAACGATCCAGATCGAAGGCATTCCGCTCAACATCATCGACACGGCCGGCATTCGCAGCGCCGGCGACACCGTCGACGCCGTCGAGCGCATCGGCATCGAGCGCACCTGGGGCGAGATCGGCAAGGCCGACGTGATCCTGCACTTGCTTGACGCCGACCACGGCCCGACCCTGGCCGACGAAACCATCGTCGCCGCCTTCCCCGAAGGCGTGCCGGTGGTGCGCGTGTGGAACAAGATCGATCTGTCGGGCCACAAGGCCAGCGTCGACATGTTGCCGGACGCGACCCACGTCTACCTGTCGGCGCACGAACATATCGGCATCGACCTGCTGCGCGGCGAGCTGTTGCGTATCGCCGGCTGGCAACAGACGGGCGAGTCGCTGTACCTGGCGCGCGAACGCCATCTGATCGCCCTGAAATCGGCCGGCAAACATCTGAATATCGCCGCCGAACACGCGGCCCAGGACGACCAGTCGCTGGACCTGTTCGCCGAAGAACTGCGCCTGGCGCAGGTGCAGCTGTCGAGCATCACGGGGGAATTCTCGCCCGACGATTTGCTGGGCGTGATTTTCAGCCGGTTTTGTATCGGCAAATAAGAAGAGATGGATGAAGCTTGTGTTCGCACTTTTGCTGAGCCTGCCTCTGCTGGCTGGCGCAAAGCAAAAATTGCCGGCTGATGTGGCAAAGTTTATCGACAATGCCGAGATGTGCGAGCACTTCGCTGGCGAGTGGGACGAGAACGACAAGGCGCGCCAGCGCGACATCACGCAGGCCATCGAGCAGTCGTGCGGGGCGGCGCAGCAGCAGCTGAAGCGCTTGAGCGTGAAATATGCGAAACAGCCGGCGATCAGGAAAGTCATCGACCAGCATGCCAATGATGCGGTCAGGAGTTTCCGGACACAGGGAAAGGCTGATTGAGAATTGTCATGTACTCGAGATTACGCTGAAGTAATCTTGCTTAGCGGCCATTCGGCGCCGCGTGCAAAGGGGGCATGCATGGACAGCAAACAGCCGGAAGGGCAGCAGGGGCAAGGCTTGACGGTCGCGGCCACGCCCTTGTCCGACGCCTTGCGCCTGACCGCAAGCTTGCCGCCCAAGGGCGCCTGCTGGTATTGCGACAAGCCGCTCGATGCGGTGCGGCGCTTTTGCTGCAAGAGTTGTGGCGAGGCGTATGCGGAAGAGACGCAATATGATCGCTGATTATCGCCGGCGCAGCAGGGCTTCCAGTGCGTTGTCAAAATCGAATTCATGGGCGGCGGCCGCCACTTCCTGGTACACATGCACGCCCAGGCTGGCGGCCAGCAGGCTGGCCGAATTTTCCAGGATATCGATGGCGGCGCCGTCGCCCTCGCGCAAATGGCTGGCCAGGCGCGCCAGCAGCAGCTGGATGGCGGGGGCGGACGGGTCGGGCGCCATGTCCTGCGCTGCCAGATGACTTTCTTCGGGCGTGCCCAGCATCGCGCTGACGGCGCCCAGCAGTTGATCTTGCGCCAGTTCCAGGTGCGCGATCTGCTGCGCCAGGCCGGGCGCCTGGGCCCGCAGCGCCATTTCCAGCGCGCTCGACAAGGCATGCACCTGGACCGCGCCGATCATGCCGGCCGCGCCCTTCAAGGTGTGCACGCGCAGGCGCGCGCCGGCATAGTCGCCGGCGGCAAACACCATGCGGATCTGGCGCGGCGTGGTGCCGTGATCATGCAGGAAGCGGCGCAGGATTTTCAGGTATAGCGGGCGGTCGCCCATGATGCGGCCCAGCCCGCCTTCCACGTCGAGCACGCGCGAACCCTGCGCTGTGGTGGCGCGATGGTCGCTATCGGCGTGGGGTGTGCTCATGCCGTCACCGCTAGCGCGTGGTAAACGACCAGCTGCGCGTGACGGCGGTACCGTTCACACGGCCGTTGAAGCTGACGTCGTACGTGGTGCCGGCCGTCAGCGGCGCCAGCGGAATGATGGCGGCGGCGGACAAGGGCGTTTGCGGGTCCGTCGCGCGTTGCAGCAGCAGTACCGTCAGGTCGCTGGCGGCGCCGCGCTGGCGCACGGTAAAGGCCGTCACGCCGAGCACGTCGTTGATATTGGCGTGCACGCTGATCGGATAGCCGACAATATCCTGGTTCGGCACCGGATCGGGTTCCTCGTTATTGCTGGAAAAACTGGTGGCCACCTTGGCCTGGTTGCTGACGGGGTAGGTGACGACTTGCCCTGCGGCCAGCCCAGGGCCATAGCCATTGTTGGCGGCGAAGTCGGCGGTGAAATACGCGTAGCCATTGTTGCCCATGGCGGCGCCGGTGCCCGCTTCCTTGAAGATCGGTTCAAAGATGGCGAAGCGGTGATAGATGGCGGTGATCAGTTCTTCCGCCAGGTAAAAGCCGGAGTTGTTGGTGGCGCCCGCGATCACTTCGCCATAGGCATAGGAATTCGAGCGGTTCAGGCTATAGCCCGCCTTGACGAAGCGGTCGGCCAGGGTGGCGCCCGTAAAGCCGGGCTTGCCGGCAACCTGGTCATGCGAGACCGTATTATTGGTTTTTAAATAGTCGGAATGGCCTTGCGCCGCGGTATCGATCAGGCTGTTGCGCGCCAGGCTGGCCAGGCCGACCTGGCCGCGCCGGTAATTGATCCAGTTGTAGCCATCGGTGGCGATGCTGCCGGTCATGGCGGGCGCGCCCGCCTCCTGCACCAGCTGCGGCCCGGGAGTGGCCGTCGATGCCGTGGTCGTATTGCCGCTGTCGCTGCCGCCACCGCCGCAAGCGGTCAGCAGCGCCGCGATCAACAGGGCGGGAATGAATGATTTGCTATGCTGGGACAAGGCGATCAAGCTGACTCCTGTATGAAAGGGAACTGCTGCTCTGTTGATGGTGGCGCCTTGAATCGATTCTAAGGTATTTTTGCCGCCCGGAGTGCACAGAAGTTACTGCCGTGTGCGGCTGGCCGACGCTAGGGTGCGAACCCGCGCGCAGGGTAGAATGGGTGCAATGCTTGTTCGCTATGCCACTGTTTTTTCACCGATTTTTTGGATTGCCCATAATTTGAACACCTTGCCCAAGTCGCGCCTGCAGCGCGCCAAGTACGCCTTGCCCAGTATGGTGACTTTGCTTTCGATAGCATGCGGCTTTGCCAGCATCGTCA
The DNA here is from genome assembly GCF_030944405.1 of Janthinobacterium sp. J1-1. Taxonomy (NCBI): domain Bacteria; kingdom Pseudomonadati; phylum Pseudomonadota; class Betaproteobacteria; order Burkholderiales; family Oxalobacteraceae; genus Janthinobacterium; species Janthinobacterium sp. J1-1. The sequence goes on along the minus strand of NZ_CP132339.1, from coordinate 6,706,596 downwards.
TTTCGGTCGATAACGCGGGCACCGGCGACCCCGCCGACTACCGGCTGGCGGCGGCGCTGCTGGTCCTGGCGGGCGTGTTCGATGCGCTTGACGGCTATGTCGCGCGGCTGACCAACACCGGCTCGGACTTCGGCATGCAGCTCGATTCGATCGCCGACGTGATGAATTTCGGCTGCGCGCCGGCGGTGCTGCTGTATTGCTATGGTTTCGTGCAGATGGGCGTGCATGATCCGCTGCTGCTGCGCTTTGGCGGCATGGCCAGCTTCTTTTTTGTTGCTTGCGGCGCCATGCGCCTGGCGCGCTTCAATGTGAACGTCGGCAAGACCGACCCCATGTATTTTGTCGGCATGCCGATCACCGCCGGCGCCGCTTGCGTGGCGGCCGTGGTGGTGGCCTGGCCGGCCCCGATCGACAGCCAGTTGCACAGCTATCTGCTGATGCTGCTGCTGGTCGGCGTGGGCAGCCTGATGGTGTCGACCCTGCGTTTCCCCAGCTCCAAGCAGAAGAAAAGCCTGGCCCTGCTGCTGGTGGTGGCCGTCGCGGTCGGCATGCTGGTGTGGCTGAAAACCAGTTTCTTTGCCTTCTTCTTTGCCGTATATATCGCCGCCACCCTGGCGCTGAACCTGGCTTGGCACCTGGGCTGGCGCGGGATTGCCCTGCCTCAGGTATTTACGGATGTCGACGAAATAGATTAAGCGACCTCGTGCCCTCTTGCCGCGCGCAGGATGGCAAACCAGTCGCTGCGGCTGAGAGCAAACTGCGTGCCTTCCACGGCCACGCCCACCGCCTCGATGCGACCGGTGCCCGTCAGCGGCAGCGGCTTGCACGGCACTTGCATGATCCAGGCGAACACCACGCTGGCAAACGGGCGCTGCAGTTCATCGGCGATATCCTTGATCACATTGCGCAAGTTTTCCACGTTCGCGTCGCCGCCCTGGAACAATCGTCCGCCGGCCAGCGGCGACCAGGCCATCGGCGCTACGCCCAGGTCCTGCAGGCCATCAAAGGTTTCATCGAACATCGGTGCCGTATGCAGCGGCGAAAATTCGACCTGGTTGGTCGCCAGCGGAAAGCGGCGGTGCAAGGCTTCGAACTGGTGGCGGCTGAAATTCGATACGCCGAAGTGCAGCACCTTGCCAGCGTTTTTCAATGCGGTGAACGCGCCGGCGATCTCGTCGAAATCCATCAGCGGATCGGGGCGGTGGATCAGCAGCAGGTCGAGCCGGTCGGTGCGCAGCTGGCGCAAGGACTGTTCGACCGAGCCGGTGATATGGGCCGCGCTGGTGTCGTAATGCTGGATCGCATGGCCGGGGCGATGCGGCGAGAGCAGCTTGATGCCGCATTTGCTGACCAGTTCCATCTGGTCGCGCAAGCCCGGCCGCAGGGCCAGCGCTTCGCCGAACAGGCCTTCGGCGCTGTAGTCGCCATAGATATCGGCGTGATCGAAACTGGTGACGCCCAGCGTCAGGCATTGCTCGATAAACGCCAGGCGCTGCTGCGCCGTCATGTTCCATTCGCCGATGCGCCACATGCCGGCGACGATGCGCGACAGTTCGGGGCCATGCGGCGAGAGGCGGCTGCGCGGGGCTTGCAGGCTGGCGGGAAAAACATGGGTCATGGGCATACTTTCTGGGAGTGGCGACGGGCTGATCTGACGGATTATATCCTTGCAACAGGCAAAAAAAAGCCCGCATCGCTGCGGGCTGTTTGCGACTACCTTAATAGGCTCTTATTGCTTATTTCAGCCACAAGCGCATCGAATCCCAGGCGCGGCCAAAGATCGAGGCTTCGGTGATCGGCTCCAGCGCCACCACCGGCAGTTCCAGCAGGGTCTTGCCGTCCACCACCATTTTCAGCTTGCCTACCGGGGCGTTCTGCGGCAGCGGCGCGACCAGCGGGTCCTTGCGTTCCAGCACCGGTTTCATCTTGGCGGCCGTGCCTTTCGGTACGGTGACCAGCACGTCGTTGGCAAAGCCGATTTTCACGGTGCTTTTCGAGCCTTTCCACACTTCCGGCGTGGCCACGGCCTGGCCCTTCGAGTACAGCTTGACGGTATCGAAGTTCTGGAAGCCCCAGTTCAGCAGCTTCTGGCTTTCCTGCGTGCGGGCCTGGTCGGAGGTGGTGCCGAGCACCACGGAAATCAAACGGCGCTCGCCGGAACCGCCCGGGCGGCGTGCCGAGGCGATCATGCAGTAGCCGGCCGCTTCCGTGTGGCCGGTTTTCATGCCGTCGACGGTCGGGTCCAGCCACAGCAGGCGGTTGCGGTTCGGCTGGGTGATCTTGTTGTACGTAAAACTTTTCACGGAATCGATTTTGTAGAATTCCGGATAGTCGGCGATCACGCGTTTGGCCAGCACGGACAAGTCTTGCGCGGTGGAATAGTTATCGGGACTAGGCAGGCCATGCGGATTGGCAAAACGGGTGTTTTTCAGGCCCATGCGCTGCGCTTCGCGGTTCATCAGCACGACGAAGGTGCCTTCGTCGCCGGCAACGGCTTCGGCCAGCGCGACGGCGGCGTCGTTACCCGATTGAATCATCAAGCCATGCAACAGGTCGTCGATCGACACCGGGGTGGCCGGGTCGATGAACATTTTCGAGCTGCTGGCGTCCACTTTCCAGGCGCGCACGGAGACATTCACTTTCTGGTCCAGCGCCAGTTTCTTTTCGCGCACGGCGGCAAACGTCAGGTAAGCCGTCATGATCTTGGTGAGCGAAGCCGGTTCGATGCGCGCGTCCGGATCTTGCGAGGCAATGATCTGGCCACTGGTGGCGTCGAGCAGGAGCCAGGACTTGGCGGCGATGGTCGGCGCCGGAACGGTCTGGGCCACGGCGGCGGATAGGAAAAGTACACTGGAGGCCAGTGCCGCTAGGAGTTTTTTCATGGAGGCTGGTCTGCGAAAAAAAGTGAAGGCTGAGGGCCATGCTGCTGATGCTGACATGGCCGCGTGGAAAAAACGGATCAATTATAGCCGCGGAAACGGCAGTAAGCCCACACTTCAAGCATCGTCGAGCGTGCTGGCGGGTTTGTCGCCATGCCATAGCGCGATCACCAGTTGCTTGATGTGATTGAGCTTGCGGTGGAAAAAGTGGTCGGCGCCGGGAATCACGATTACGGGAATATCCTGTGGCCGGGCCCAGTCGAACACGGCCGACAGGGGGATCGTGTCGTCCAGTTCGCCGTGGATCAGGATGGTGTCGGCCGGAATGTCGGCCATCGCCCATTTGCCAGCCGCGCTGCCGATCAGCGCCAGGCGCTCGGCCGGCGTGCCGGCGGCGCTCAGGCGCTCGTTCAATTTCGATTGCACGAAGGTGCCGAAGGAAAAGCCGGACAAGGCCACCGGCAGGCCCGGATACAGGCTGCGCATGTGTTCGTACAGCAGTTGCATGTCGTCGGTTTCGCCGGCGCCGTGGTCATGCACGCCTTCCGAGGCGCCCACGCCGCGAAAGTTGATGCGCGCCACCACGTAGCCGAGCGCGACAAAGGCGCGCGCCAGTGTCTGCGTGACCTTGTTGTCCATGGTGCCGCCGTACAGCGGGTGCGGATGGGCCACCAGCGCGATGCCGCGCGGGGTATCGGCCGGGAAGTCCAGCAGGCCTTCCATGCTGCCCGCATGGCCGGCCAAGGTGAATTTTTCGGAATTTCGGTTCATGAGGCTCATGTTGGCGCTTGTCTCTTAAATTGGTATTAAATCTTGAGGCGATCGACAACCTTGCCGCCCACCAGATGGCTATCGATAATGTCATCGATATCGCTGTTGTCGACATAGGTGTACCAGGTACCTTCCGGGTAGATCACCAGCACCGGTCCTTCTTCGCAGCGGTCCAGGCAGCCGGCCTGGTTGATGCGGATCTTGCTGGCGCCACTCATGTTCAGGTCCTTGATGCGGCGCTTGCAGTGTTTTTGCGCTTTTTCGGCGCCATGGTCGCCGCAGCTGTTGCGGCCGTCTTCACGTTTGTTCATGCAGAAAAAAACGTGGCGTTCAAAATAGGGGGCGTCGCTCATTGTCGTACTCCTGCGGTTGGCTATGCGCCATGATAACGCTTATGGATGGTCTTCGCGCCGATGTCGCTGCAGTTCTTCCTGCCGGTTCAGCTTGTGCGAAGGCAGCCACAGGAACCACAGCGCCATGAACGGCCACAGCAGGGCCAGGAACTGGGCCGCGCCATTGAAGTTGAGGAACTTGCCTTGTACCCAGCCTTGCAGGGTGGACATGAAATAGGGATTGATCGGCGTGGTATTCACGATGACCAGGCTCAGCAGCAAGGTGGCGACCGCGATGCGGCGCTGCGCCACATGGGGCGCGAAGGCCAGCCCGCCCAGCATGATCAGGCCGATCAGAAAGCCGCCCTGGGCACCCGGCGTGATCCACACAAAGGCGTTTTGCGGCGAGAACAGCAGCGCGCTGGCCAGCGAACGCACCACCAGCGCGGCGCCGATCAGGATCACCACCAGTGCGGCGCGCGGCGCGGAACGGCGCATCAGGCACAGCAGGGCCAGCACGGCGCCCGTCATGCCGCAGGCCGTGATGATGGTTTCCGACAGCCAGTATTGTTCCACCGTCAGCACGGCGTCGGGCCGCAGGTAGGACGCCAGGTCGATCTCCATGCCTATCAGGGTCGACAGCCAGTCCCACAGGATGGGCAGCAGCTGGCCCAGGCCGAACAGATAGCCCTGCGGATAGATCTGCGCCAGCGGCCACAGCGCGACCAGCACCAGGCCCTGGCTGGCATGCTGGACGAACCAGCGCTGGCGCACGCGCAGCAAATGGCTGTGGTCGAGCAGCTTGCGCGCCGACAGGGCGCCGACGATGGCGCCGACGCAGCAGCCGGCCGAGTTGGTATAGAAATCGAGGTTCGACGAGACGCGGCTGGGCAGGTAGGTTTGCACCGCCTCCATGCTGCCGGAGATAAACATGCCGCACAAGGTGGCGATCAGCACGGCAAAAAAGCCGGTGATGCGCGGAAACAGCGAATACACGATCAAGGTGCCCAGCGGCATGTAGCCGACGATGTTGACGCCGACGTCAAAGCCCGTCCAGTACCGGGGCATCCTGGTGTTTTCAAGAAACAGCAACGGCGACAGGCCGTTGCTGTGCCAGCCCGTAAATGGAAACCAGCTGGCGTAGACGATCAGGAACACATAGGCCAGCAGCGTCGCGCGCGAGACGGGCGAAGAGCGGCGAGGCGCAGGCGGATGCGGCGGCGCCGCCAGCGGATGGTCATGGGCTGAGGCCGGCATCATTCTTTCGGTATGTTCAGCGTGCCCAGCCAGGCCAGCAGGTCGGCGGCGACGGCGTCCGACGCCAGGGCCAGCGCCTGCGCGCCGCCTTGCGCATCGGCGCTGGCCGCGCGGCTGTTGCGGCTGAAGGTTTTCTGGTCGACCAGCAGGTGGCCGCGGAACAGCGAGGCGCGCAAGGTCACTTGACCGCTGCTTTGCTTTTCGCTATCGAAGTTTTGCGAAAAATCGTCGACATCGATGCGCAGCAGCGGAATGCCGGCCGCCGCATCGGTGGTCGACAGCACCTTCACGCCGCCCTGGGCGACGCGGGTTTTCAGGCGCTGGCTCAGCAGTTGCAGCGGCGGCGTGTTCCAGCGGTTGTAGGCATACGGGCGCGACTGCTGGGCGTCGGCGTACAGCAGGCGGTAATACATGCGCTGGGTATCGAGCCACGACGGACCGTTGGCGTCGGCGATCACCAGCACCGGCAGCGGCGCGGAAGTCGTTTGCGCCACGGGCGCGGCCGGCGGGCCGAAATCATAAAAGGTCGGCAGCGGGCCACGGCTGGCGCAGCCACCCAGCAGCAGGGCCGCCGCCAGGGTCAATACGCCGGCGCTGGTGCGCGAAGGATGGGGAAACTGCATCGGTGATCTCCTTATTTTGCCGGCGCCGAGAAGCCGGGCTCGCCCGGACCGGGCGGAATGTCGGGGTTGCCGAACAAGATGCTTTGCGGCTGTTCGTTCAGGGTGCTCATGGTGGTTTTCAGGGCGCGCATTGAGGAACGCGCTTCGCCGCTCAGCTCGATGACTTGCGGCAGCACTTCCAGCGAGACGCCGCTGGCCACCGATTCCACCGAGCGGCCGACGCGCGCCACCGTGCCATTGACGTTGTCGAGCATGCCGCCAGGCGCCTGCAGGTCGGTGCCCAGTTTTTTCCAGGTCTGCGACAGTTCCGTCACATTGTCGCCCGCATCCTTGATGGCGGCGATGCTCTTGCGCGTTTCATCGGTCAGCTGCGGCAATTGCTGCAAGGTCGGCTGCAGCTGCTTCGGAATCTCGCCGAAGGCCTTGGCCGTCTTGCCCACTTCCGTGAAGGCGGCCAGCATGGCGGCCTGGTTGTCGGTGCTGAGCAGGTTGTTGACCTTGTTGGTGATCTGTTCGGCCTGGTCGAGGATGCGCTTGCCGCGCTTTTCCAGTTGATCGAGCAAGCCCGCGCGCAGCGGGATCAGGGACGGTTTTTCCTTGGTCGTGCCCAGCAGTTTCGAGCCCACGGTTTCATCGTCGAGCTGGATATAGGCGATGCCCGTCACGCCCTGGTAGCCCAGGGTGGCAAAGGTGGTATTGGTGACCGGGGTGTCGGGCGCGACGCTGATATGTACCAGGATCTGCCCGGCTTTTTGCGTATCGAAGTCGATCGCGTCGACCTTGCCCACTTCCAGGCCACGGTAGCGCACGGCCGCCTGCGGGTTCAGGCCCGGCACCGACAGGGTGGTGGCCAGCAGGTAGGGCACGCGTTCGACCCGGTCGCGGTTGAACCAGACGCCGAACAAAATGGCGGCAACCAGCAGGGTGAGCGTGAAAAAGCCCGTCAGCAGGGCGTGTGATCTGTTTTCCATTAATTCTCCGCTTTCTTGTCAGTGCCGGGGGCGAGTTCCGGCGGCGCCTCGGCGGCCTGTTTTTCATCGAGGACGGCCAGCGCGCGCTTGCCGCGGTCGCCCAGGAAGAATTGTTTGATGAACGGGTGATCGACCGCGATGACTTCGCGCGTGGTGCCGAGTGCGATCACATGTTTTTCGGCCAGCACGGCGATGCGCGTGGACAGGGCGAACAGGGTGTCGAGGTCGTGCGTGACCATCACCACCGTCAGGCCCAGTTCGCGGTGCAGCGACTGGATCAGGGTGACAAAACTTTCCGACAAGTCCGGGTCCAGGCCGGCCGTGGGCTCGTCGAGAAATAATAACTTCGGTTCCAGCGCCAGGGCGCGCGCCAGGGCCACGCGCTTGATCATGCCGCCCGACAGGTCCGACGGCATCTTGAGCGCATGTTCCGGCCCCAGCCCGACCATATTCATTTTCAGCAGCACCGCGTCGTGGATCAGGTCTTCGGGCAGCACGCGCAGTTCGCGCATCGGCTGGGCCACATTGTCGAACACGGTCAGCGCCGAATACAGGGCGCCCTGCTGGAACAGCATGCCCCAGTGGTTGCGCAATTGCTGCAGATGGTCGCGGTCGGCCTTGTTGATGTCTTCGCCAAACACCTTGACGCAGCCGCGCGACGGGTGTTCCAGCCCCAGCATCTGGCGCAGCAGCACGGTCTTGCCGGTGCCCGAGCCGCCGACAATGGAGAGAATCTCGCCGCGTTCGATTTCCAGGTTCAGGTCCTGGTGCACCACGGTGCGGCCGAACTTGGTCCACAGATTGCTGATCTCGACCACCGGCGTATCGCCGTGGAAGTCCAGCTTGCTCTCGGCGTCGTCGCTGTGTGTCAAGCCGCAGCTGGCGTTTTCTTCGCTCATCAGTAGCCTACTCCATTGAAAACGATGGCAAACACGGCATCGGCCAGGATCACCACCGTAATGGCGGTGACCACGGCGGTGGTGGTGCCGCGCCCCAGGCTTTCCGTATTGGCCTTGATGCGCAGGCCGAAGTGGCACGACACCAGCGCGATCAGCATGCCGAAGATCACGCCCTTGCCCAGGCCTATCATGTAGTTGGCCAGCGGCACGGCGTCCGGCAGCTTCTGGATAAAGTAGCGGGCCGACAGATTCAGTTCCACCTTGGCCGCCACCATGCCGCCGATCAGCGCGGCCGTATCGGTCCAGATCACCAGCAGTGGCATGGAAATGGCCAGGGCCAGCACTTTCGGCATGATCAACCTGAAACCGTGCGAGATGCCCATCACCAGCATGGCGTCCAGTTCTTCGGTGACGCGCATCACGCCCAGCTGGGCCGTGATCGACGAGCCCGAGCGGCCCGCCACCAGAATCGCCGCCAAGAGCGGCCCCAGTTCGCGGATCACGCTCATGCCCAGCAGGTTGACCAGGTAGATATCGCCGCCGAAATTGCGCAGCTGCTGCGCCGACAGATAGGACAGCACCACGCCGATCAGGAAACCCACCAGCGCCGTGATGCCCAGCGCCTGGAAGCCGGCATGGAAGATATTGGCGGAAATTTCGCGCCACGGCCCGCGCAGCGGATGGCGCGCAAAGCGGCCCACGTCCTGCGTGACCTGGCCGATCAGGGCGATAAAACCCTTCAGATGCTCGAAGAACACCAGGATCGCCATGCCCAGCTTCATGACCAGGGTCAGGCGATGGGCGCGCGACTGCGCCGTTTTCAACGGGCCGGTTTCTTCGATACGCTTGAAAAATTCTTCCTGGCTAGGCGCCAGGGTCAGTTTCGCCGGACGGCTCTTGCCCCAGGCATTCCAGAACAGCTGGGCGCCGATATGGTCCATGCTGTCGATGGCTGATAAATCCCAGCTGACATTGGCGTCATCCTTGAGCGGCTTGAGCTGGGCGTTGATGGCCTTGATCGCGTTGTCCTGCGCCAGCGCGTGCACCTGCCAGGTGCCGCTGGCGGTGACCACGCTCCCCTGCTGGGAGTCGGCTTGGGCTAGCTTCAGTTGGGGCGATTGTAGAGTGGGCATCACGCCAGTTTAAGGGAGAATGGCCCTGACCGCCACAGATGTTCCATTCTCGCGGCCCCGCTGTGTGGGCTGGCGCGCTCTAGGACGCCAAATGGCGCGCCTGGCGCTGCGGCAGGGCGGCGGCCAAAGGAGGCGCTTTGGGCTGTTCGGCGGGGGCGGCATGATGTGCGGCCTTGGCGCCGCCCGCATAGTCGCTGGCCACCAGCGCGTTGGCTTCCAGCGCGCTCATGCCGCGCGTCTGCAGCCACTGCGCCACCAGCTTGGCCAGTTTTTCCATGGCGATGCGGTGGGTCGCGTCCGTGTTCGCATACAGCCAGTTGGAAAAATCCATGAAGTTCTCGAAGGGCGCGTCGCCCAGCATCCATTGCACCGTATTGGCGAAGCGGCCCGAATTGGCCACCAGGTCCCAGTAGCGGGCAAAGCGCACCAGGCGCTGCATGCTCATGAAGTCCAGGTGCTTGTTGGCCAGGATGGTGTACGGCGGATGCGGGTCGAACACCATGCCGAATTGTTCCGTATGGCGGATGATGGGCGTGCCGCGCAGGCGCTTCAAGATGCCGAACTGGATTTCGTGCGGCTTCAGGGCCACCAGTTTATTGAAGCCGGCCGCAAAGCTGGCTTCATCCTCGCCCGGCAGGCCGGCGATCAGGTCGACGTGCAGGTGGGCGTTCGATTCCTCGCACAGCCAGCGGATATTGTCGGCCGCCTTTTGATTGTCCTGCCGGCGGCTGACCAGCGCCTGCACCTCGGGATTGAAGCTCTGGATGCCGATCTCGAACTGCAGCGCGCCCGGTGGGAACTTGCTGATGCCCTCTTTCAGTGCATCGGGCAGGTGATCGGGTACCAGCTCGAAGTGGGCGTAGATAGCATCGTCCGGGTTCGCCTCGATTTTATCGAGGAAGAACTGCATGATCTTCAGGCTGGTCTTGATATTCAAATTGAAGGTGCGGTCGACGAACTTGAACAGCCGCGCGCCGCGCGCATGCAGGGATTCCATCTCGGCCAGGAAATTCTCGAGCGCGAACGGCCAGGCCGTCTTGTCCAGCGCGGACAGGCAGAACTCGCACTTGAACGGGCAGCCGCGCGACGCTTCCACGTACAAGGTGCGGTGCTTGATGTCGTCGTCGGTATATAACGAGTAGGGGGTTTGCAGTTCGGCCAGCGGCGCCTGTACGCCGGCATGGATCTTCATCAGCGGCTTCGGGCCGTTGAGGATCTCGCCGCACAGCTTGGGGAAGGTGACATCGCCCCAGCCCGTGATCAGATAGTCGGCCAGCCTGACGATTTCCTGCTCGCCCGCCTCGTGCGATACCTCGGGGCCACCGAGCACGATGATCACTTCGGGCGCCACGCGCTTGAGCATGGCGACCAGCTTGGTGGTTTCCTCGACATTCCAGATATATACGCCAAAACCGATGATGCGCGGCTTGTTGAAGAGGATGCGTTCGACCAGTTCCGTGGTTTTCGCGCCGATCACGAATTCCTGCAGCCGCGTCTGCGCCTGCAGCGGGCCCATGTTGGCCAGCAGGTAGCGCAAGCCCAGCGAGGCGTGGGTATAGCGGGCGTTCAGGGTGGAGAGCAGGATGGTCATGGCGGCAGCTGGGATCGGCGAAACCGCTATTTTAGGCTATGTCATCATCAGGTGTGGAACGCTTCCCATGGTGGCCTTGGGCGAGCTTTCGGGCGAGATGATTCTCCTGACGTCGAGTATCCAGTGCCATCCCAGATAGTTAGGCAGATAGCGGGTCGCCATGCCATGAGAGCCGCTCAAGCCGCGCGCCGCGCAGCCGGTCGACATCGCATAGTTGCGCATTGTCGCGGACCAGATCGTGGTGGCGCTGGCGCGGCAGGATTGAATCAAGCGACGGCATCGACCGATACTTCACACTGTTCGGGCGCCAGGCAGTACAGGGCCCTGACGGCCTCGGCCACGCGTGCCGGGACGTGCAGGTCGGGCGCCAGCGGCGGATCCTCCTCCTCGTCCACGCTGTCCGTCGGGTAGGCTAGCGGCAAGCCAGGGGAATAGACGGCCGCCCAGTTGCGCTCGCCTAGCGCGGCGGCTATGCGTTCGCGGTGCTCCAGGCGCCACGGCGCGGGCGCCAGGTGGCCGTCGGGAGTCCACCACGCCAGGTCGACCTCAATGCACAGTTCGTCTTCCTGCCAATACAAGTCGTACGCAGCCGGCCGAACGGCGGCGATCCGGATCTGGATGCCCAGGCCTTGCGTTGACACGTGTATCCGGCGCGGATCCAGTCCATCCAGATACTCGATCAGCGCCCGCCGGAAGTCACGATGCAACTGGTCGAACACGCGAATGCCTTCCATTTTGCGCCGTACGATCATGCCACGGTAGAAGCGTGCGACCGGCACGTAATCGCGAGGGTGCGCGGGGGCGACGACCCCCTCCACGTTGACAATATCAGCTCTTTCCATCGCCAGGCGCCGCAGATCGCTCCAGATCCAGTCGGCATTGAACTCGTTCAACGCCGCTTTCCTGACATCGTCACCGGTGCGCGCCAGCGCGAAGAACCGGCAGGCGCTCGCGCTGTGGTAATTGAGTTCCTGCGTGCGGTCCGGCGTGTATTCGAAATAGTGCAGCTCCACGAGGTAAGCATGTGCCGCGCGGCGCAGGACGATCTTCCTGCCGCCTTGCGTATGCCACTTCAGCAGCGCGTCAAGCGGTCCTAGCCAGCCCGACGGAGGCCCGTCGACGATGTAGCCGTCGTGGCCGCCGCCGATGGCGAGGTACGCCGGGAAATGCCGGCGTACCTCCCCGGACGGAGCAACGCCTTCGTACAGCCAGTTACCTGGCAACTGCCGTTCCACCTCGTCGCGTCCGGGCGGAAGCAGCAGATCCTCGACGGTTGTGCCCAGGTTCGCCGCCAGCAGGTGCGCCTTGGCCAGGCTTGTGCGTGCCCCCTTCTTGATGCGGTGGATGGTCTTTTCGCTCATGCCCACGGCGTGAGCCTTGATCGGCCCGCCGGCCACGGCGATGCGCAGGCAGACCTTGTCGGGATCGAGTCGGATAGTGTCTTTCGCCATAGTCTTTTTCCTGGCTGTTATTGTTCGCCGCCGGCCTTGCCCTTGCGGGCCGCCGCGCGTGCCGCGCGTGCCGCGAAATCGTCCTTTGACACTGTACCCTTGTCTTTCATCGTGCGGCTCTGGATGGCCGAGGCGCGATCCTGCGTCATCGGGGTCTTGCCGGCCGCAGCTTTGCCTGCGACTGCCTTCGTCTGCTTCGTCATGGTTCTCTCCATAAATTGTTTTTTACCGGAGGAACGATAAGACAGTACCGCTGTCCAGTCACGTCCTCAATTGGGACATATTCGGACACGACCCGGCGCCTGGTAGACGGAGCAGCCACCAAGGCCATGTGGTTGAGGTCAACATGAAACCGCTGCGGTATTACGAGCAGCCCCCATTATTTTTTACGGTTATCGCTTAAGAACAATAGCTACTTGAATGGTTGTGGCAGCGTTCGCCTCTGGTCATTAGCGACCGGTCCTGCAAGCATCGCCGCAAGGCAGTCCTGTGTCTAAGTTTATTATTTTGTATCCGACTCAGTCAGACCTCAGCAACTTCAGAGCATTCTCATTCTTCAGTGGCATAGCCCTTTTTTATGCTGTCGTGTCAGCGGTGCGCTACGGCCGCAAATGCCATGTTACCATTTATCAATAATTACCAACTTGGCAATGCTACGGCAGGGTAGAGGGGATACACGGTGCTGGCGAAAAAAGGTTTCAGTAAAAAAGTCCTGTTCGGATCACTGGCCGGGGTGGCGGTGGTGGCGGCCGCGCTGGTCGGCTACCGCGCGTTTGGCTGGGGGACGATGGGGCCGGTCAACAGCCTCAAGCTCGACTTGTCGCGGCCCGATGCGCTGGTGCGCACCAAAAGCCTGTCGACCTTGCCGCGCGACCTGCTGACGGTGCCGCTGGCGCGCGACGTGCTGCGCGAGGAATTCCTGTTCTATTACGAGCAAAGCGAAGACCGGCTGGGCCTCAAGGGCAGCTTGCGCCGCATCGCCTATGAACATCAACTGGGCTGGGGCGACCAGCTGCTGCGCATGGTGCTGGACCAGCCGGCCGAAGTGGCCTTGTGGCGCGACGCCGACGGCTCGCTCAAGCATTTTGCCATCGCCGTCTCGCGCAACCAGCTCACGCGCATCCTGGAAGAAGCGGGCAAGGTGGCCTTGAAGGATACGCAGATGAGCGTGGCCGGCAGCCTGCGCGTCGATGGCGACACCGTGCCCGTCTACGCACTCAATTACGCCTGGCAGCGCACCTTGCTGTTCGCCGCCCACGGCCAGCGCCTGGTGATCCTGTCGCATCCCGGCATGCTGTATGGCGGCAGCGAAGGCAAGGACGGCGACGGCACGGCCGAGAAAACCGTCGTCAGCCTGCTGGGGAAAGATGCGGACAAGCAGAACGTGTTTCATCCGCAATTCCATCTCGATAATGCCGCGCCCGAGGGCCACAGCATCGCCGTCAAGGCAGACTTTTTATCGTTCGGCTACCAGCCCTTTTTTGGTGCGCTGGAGGCGCTGCGCTTCGATTTTCAACAAGGCGCCTGGCAGTCGAAGGTGCTGCTCAATGCCGACAAGCTGAAAAAAGATGGTGGCTACGACAGCAGCGCCCTGTGGCCGGTGCTGCCGCATAGTCCCAGCGCCTGCTTCAGCGTGCCGGTCGACTGGAGCGCCTTGGCCCCCGTGCTCAAGCGCCTGGGCAGCAAGACTCCGGAACCGGTGGCGCCGCTGACCGAGCACCTGCAAGGCCCCGCCGCCGCCTGCTGGTATGGCAATTCGCGGCTGCATACGCCGGTGTTTGTCGCCACCCGCAAGCCGCAGGCCGGCGACGAGGCGCTATATGGCAGCCTGTTCGAGGCCGCCATCGGCGGCAAGGACCCGGTGCGCAAGACTGCGGGCAAGGATGGCGCCATCCGTTGGGAGCGCACCATCGCCACGGGCCTGGGGCCGGCCACCGCGGCGCTGGCCGTCGCCGGCAATACTGTCGTTTTCTCGGCCGACGCCAAGCTGGTCGACCAGGTGCTGGCGGTGCGCCGCAAGCAGGCGCCGGCGGCCAGCGACCTGCTGCCCGATGGCGCCCGCACGATCGGCCTGATCGCGCCGGCCTCGCTGGCAAAACTGATCCAGTTCGAGGCCTTCGATACGCTGCCGGCGAATAATGAACCGGTCCTGCGCGCGGCCGCCAACGAACACCTGGTGCCGCGCCTGGACGCGCTGAAAAAATACCCGCCGCTGCGCATGGTGCTCAAACAGCCGCCGGCCAGTGGCACCGCATGGGCGCCGCTGGAATGGCAGGAGACGGCGCGATGACGGTGGTGCATGCGCGCCGCGCCGCCTTGCGCTTGCTCGCCGGGTGCGCCGCCATGGTGGCCGCATCCAGGGCCTGGGCTCTGCGCGAACCGGTTGAGGAGCAGGTGCGGCTGTCGCAAGCGCAAAGCCGCGCCTTCCAGGCCTGGATGCTGCGCATCGTGAATGCCCAGATCGAACGGGGACCGTCGCCGCGCTGGATCCACCGCGACTGCGCCGGCCTGGTGCGCTTTGCCGTCAATGAAGCGCTTACCGTGCATGATGCGAAGTGGCTGCACGCGAACGGCATCGCCAGCGACCGGCGCCTGCCGCCCGAACTGGAGCTGGACGCACACCAGGCCGCGCTGCGCAACCGCTGGGTGCAGACGGGCGGCACCGTTGGCCACTTTGTCACGGCGCTGGCGCTGGTACAGCACAACAGCCGCTTTATCGCCCGCGAGATCAGCCAGGCGCTGCCCGGCGACCTGCTGTTTTTCGACCAGGGCGACGAACAACATCTGATGGTCTGGATGGGAGCGCGCATCGCCTACCACACCGGCACCGTCACCCCCGACGACAATGGTCTGCGGACCGTCGATATCAAACAACTCACGACTTGGAAGGACACCCGGTGGCAACCTGTGCCCAACAATCCGAATTTCGCCGGGGTATACCGGCTGGCGTTTTTATCATGAAGCTGCTTTTTGCGAGTTTGCTGGCGTTCGTGCTGATGGCTGGCGCCTCGGCGCAGGAACGCCAGCCAAGCAATTACACGACCTTCAAGGGCGAGCCGTTCTTCCTGCTGTCGGACGCCAGCTACGGCAGCGCCGACGAAGCGCGCGTGCGCCTGGAAGTGCCGGGCCGCGACATGGGGCGCATGAACCTGGAAGCGTATTCGGGCGCCGACATCGTCGTCTACCGCGTGCCCGAACCGATGGAGTTTTTGAAGAAGCAGCGCAATCTGCACCGCATCCAGGTCGAAGGCAATTACCAGGGCGAAGGCCTGGCCAACACCTTGAGCTTTTTGTGGGACAGCTGGTGGAAGCAGTCGCGCCTGGCCTGGCGCAAGCTGTTTTCGGGCGACGCGCGCCTCGCCGTGACAAAAGAGCAGCCGCAACTGGCGACCAATGACGCGATCCGCCGGCGCACCGTGTTTGCCAACCATCCGCAGTACAAGCCGATCAAGGGCATGGAGCTGGTCGACAGCTTCCGCTATCCGTTGTGGCAGGCGAAGGCGATTGAACCGCCGAAAGGCGTGAAACTCGATGGCTCCAGCAGCGAATTCATCGTCGCCGGCGCCGGCAATGTGATGATCCCGCTCGGCAAGCGCAAGCCGGGCCTGTACCTGATCGAAGCGATCATCGGCGAACACCGCGCCACCACCCTGGTGTTCGTGTCGGACACGGTGGCGGTGACCAAGGTCTCGTCCGTCCAGATGCTGGTGTGGACCGCACGGCGCGACAACAGCGCCGCCGTGGCCGGCGCCAGCGTGGCATGGACCGACGGCACCGGCGTGCTGCAGTCGGCCAGCACCGGCGCCGACGGGGTCGCCTCGATGGAGCGCGGCAGCCCCGAACACACCTATGTGCTGGGCCAGGACCGCGCCGGCGGTGTGTTCGTGTCCGAGAATTTCTACTATGACAGCGAGATCTACAACACCAAGATCTATGCGGTGACCGACCGGCCCCTGTACCGCCCCGGCGACGAAGTCAACGTGAAGTTCTTGGGTCGCGAATTCACCTCGGCGCGCAACTCGCAGGCCGCCGCCGCGGCGCCCATCAGCCTGAGCGTGCTCAATCCGAACGGCACGCCGCTGCTGACGCAAACGCTGCAGCTGTCTGGTGACACGGGCGCCGAAACGCGCTTCCGCCTGCCCAGGGAAGCCACCGCCGGCGGCTATGAGCTGCGCTTCAATTACAAGGACGGCGTGTATGGCGCGGCCTTCCGCGTGGCCGAATATGTCAAGCCGCACTTTGAAATCAATGTCCAGCCATCGAAACCCGAATTCAAGACGGGCGAGGCGGTCAAGGGCAGCATCGCGCTGCGCTACCCGGATGGCAAGCCGGTGAAAAACGCGAAGATGACCCTCTCGCTGCGCAGCCAGCAAAACACCATGGTCGAAGGCGAGCTGCGTTATAGCGGCTTGTTTCCGGTGGCGCTGAAGACCGAGGAAGTCGTCAGCGACGGCAGCGGCAATCTGGATTTCACTTTGCCGGCCGCCACCGATCCCTCGCGCTATATATTGACTGTGCTGGCAACCGATGGCGCGGCCTACCGCGTCAAGGCGACGCGCGAGCTGATGATCGAACGCTCGATTACCACGTATCAGTTGAAAGCCACGCGCCAGTTTTCCGACCCGGGCCAGGCCGTGCATTTTGATTTGCTGGCGGACGGCCAGGGCGCGGCCAAGCCGGTGCGCTGGGAGATGGTACAGCTGGAAAAACAGACGAAGACCGACGGCGCTTTCGATCCGAACGCCAAGGGCTGGGACGTGACATTCCCCGCCTCGGGTTCGTATCAGCTGGCGCTGCGCGACGAGCGCGGCAACCTGCTGGCGGCAGCCAGCCACTGGGTCTCGGGTGACGGCGTGCAGGCCACGCCGGGCAGCATCGAGATCGTGCTGGACCGCGCCCGCTATCGTCCCGGCGATACCGCCGAAGCGCTGATCACGTTTTCCGACAAGGTCGACCAGGCGCTGTTCACGCTGGAGCGCGACAAGGTGGAACACCATGGCCTGATGGCAGGCAGCGCCGAGTGGTACCAGGCAAAGCGCGTGGCGCCGCGCCAGTGGCGCGTGCGCATACCCGTCAAGGAGGAACACGGCCCGAACATGACGTTCTCGGTGGCCTACACGCGCAATGGCGACTTCGTGTTCGAGAACGCCGGCCTGCAGGTGATCGAGCCGCGCATCGCGCTCCAGTTCAAGGCGGACAAGGAGGTCTACCAGCCCGGCGAAAAAGTCACGCTGGACGTCAAGGCGACCCTGGACGGCAAGCCTTTGAGCACCATGGTGGCGCTGGGTGTGGTCGATGAGATGATCTATGTGCTGCAGCCGGAAATCGCGCCCGAAATCGGCGACTTCTTCTACCATCCGCGCCGCAACAACGTGCGCACCACGGCCAGCCTGTCCTTTATCAGCTACGACATGGCGCAGGGCCGCACCGCCGGCGCGCCGGCCCGCCACAATTACAACGAGCGTGGCGTGAAGGTGCTGGAACGCCCGCGCCGTGACAATATCGATACCGCCTACTGGGCGCCGTCGCTGAAGACCGACGCCAGTGGCAATGCGCGCGTCAGTTTCACCATGCCCGACGCGCTGACCCGCTGGCGGATTACCGGCCGCGCGATGGATGATCAGGGGCGCGTGGGCCAGCGCACCGGCTATCTGCGTTCCGATAAAAGCTTCTATGCCAAATGGACCGCGCCCGACTGGATGCGCGCCGGCGACGCGCCGCGCGCCTCGGTGGCGGTGTTCAACCAGACCGGCAAGGAGCAGGCGCTGGACGTCACTTTGTCGGGCGCAGGCGGCACGCAAACCAAGACGGAAAAACTGTCGGCCAAACCGGGCGTGAACTATGTCGAATTCCCGCTTGCCGCAGGCAGCGGGCCGCTGCGCCTGGAGCTGAAACAGAACGGCAAAGTGGTCGATGCGCTGGACACGGCCATGCAGACGCTGCCCGCCGCCTGGAGCAGTCCGCGCTCGCTGGTGCTGCCGTTGGATGGCGCCACAGGTGAACTGGCGCTCAAGCTGCCGGCCGACGCGCGAAATATCCGCGTGGCGTTCACGCAAGGTGCCGCCAGCCAGTTCGCGCGCATCGCCGACGACCTGATCGATTACCCGTATGGCTGCGTCGAGCAGACGGCCAGCCGCCTGATTCCGCTGGTGCTGGCCACCCAAAGCCTGGGCCCGGACGCCGGCGCGCCATACGAGCGCCTGCAGGCGACCCTGACCGCGCAGCGTTTGCGGCTGGTGTCGATGGCCGGCCCGAAAGCCGTCTTCGGCTGGTGGGGCAATGCCACCGCCGGCAATGCGCTGATGACGGCTTACGCCTATTACGCCGACTGGTACGCCTCGCGCGCGCTGCGCATCGAGCTGCCGGCCGAGCACTGGAACAAGCTGCTGGCGGTCTACAGCGAGAGCGGCTTGAAGGACCCGCTGGGCGACCGCGCGCTGGTGCTGTGGATGGCGCACGAGATGGGTTTGCCGACGCAGACGCTGGCCTCGGGCCTGGTCGACGACAGCGCGATTGCCACCCTGGGCGGCAAGCCGCGCCAGCCTGGCGACAGCGGCAGCCTGCTGCTGGGCGGCGCCGCTGACCGCGAAGCGCAGGCGATGAGCCTGGGCCTGGTGGCGCTGGTCGCCGCGCAGAACGGCATCGCCTTGCCGCACTCGCTGCAGCTGCAAGTGGCCAGCGCCTGGCAGGTCTTGCGCGAGTCGAAAGCGCCGGTGGCGCAGGCCTTGCTGATGCTGGCCGGCGAAGTGCCTGCGACCCAGGCCGAGGCGGTGCTGGCCAGCGTGCGCGCCGAGATGCCGACCCTGGACCGCGCGATGACCTTGATGTGGGTGCAGAAGAAACTGGGCGGCGTAGCATTCGGCAAGGGGCTGACCCTCGCACTGGACGGCGCATGGCAGAAACGCGACAGCCGCAGTGGGCAAGCGGTGTGGCGCTGGACGGACGCCAAGGCAGTGCCTGATAAGTTGCGCCTCTCGGCATCGACGCCGGCGCCGGCCGGCACGGTGGCCGTGGTGCAGTACGACAGCCATGCCGCCGAAACGCAGACATTGCCGGTCACCGTCGAGCGGCGCATCCTGCGCATGAAGGCGGGCAAGGGCGGCTATACGACGGAGCTGGTCAAGCCGGGCGAAGCACTGAGCACGGACGCGCTGTATCTCGATGAAATCACCCTGAAAGCGGCGCCGGGTACGAAACACCGCTTTGGCCTGCTGGAAGTGGCGCTGCCGCCCGGCGCGATGGTCGAATCGACCACCTGGGGCATGGTTATGGCGGGCGACAAGCCGGCCGCGCTGGAACGCGCGCGCCACACCGAACGGCGCGACGGTTATGCCGTGCCGGTCGAGCCGTTGGAAGGCGACGTGACGGTGCGCCATCTGATCCGCTTTGCGCAGAAGGGCAGTTATGTGCTGCCGCCGGCGCGCTTTTACCGCATGTACCAGCCGGAGCAGAAGGCCTTCGAGGGAAGCGGCAAGACCACGCGCGCGCTGAAGGTCGAGTGATGCGCTTTGCCCGTCCAGCCTTGATGCTTGCCACCTTGCTGGCCGCGCCTGCGTGGGCGGCTTCGCTGGATATGGCCTGGTGGCGCGACGGCAAGCTGGAAGTGCGCCAGCTGCGCCAGGGCGGCGCCGCGCCGCCGCCGTTCGACGGCGCGCGGCAGGTGCCGCTGGCCAGCCTGTGGAAGCTGTTCGTGTATGTCTACGCCAGCGACAGCAAGGTGGCGATGCCGGACTACCGCTGCGGTGGCCGTGATCCGGAAGAAGTGTATTGCTGCGACGCGGGCCAGAGCATAGGCCACGACGCGGCGCTGGCGCAGTCCTGCGGCCTGTTTTTCTCGCCCAAACGCCTGATGATCACCGCCGCGCCGTGGCGCAAATACTGGACCGGTCGCCTGGGTAGCGCGCCCGCGGGCGACTTTGCCTGGCTGGCGGATCCCGCCCAACTGGCACCAAAGCGCACGGTGCGCCTGGACAGCTTGCTGCGCGCGCTGGGCAGCATTCCGGCTGCCAGTCGCCAGGATGCCGAAGCGGCGCTGCTGCGGGTGGTGCTCGATGGACGCGGCGCAGGTACGGCCCGCTGGTTCGGCAGCCAACTGCGCGTCAAGACCTATTCCTGGCATCAGGCGAGTGGGCGCATCGGCGGCGCGGCCGGCTGGCTGGCTGATGGCACGCCGATCTGGTTTGGCGGCGCGGGCGGCAGCAGCAATGTGTTCGAGCAGTGGGCGCCCAGACTGGCCGCCAGCTTGCCGCCGGTGGGCGCGGCCGACGATGGCGGCTGCGTGGTGGTCGATTACTTCCAGCGCTATCCGATCCGCGCCGTGCGTGGCGAGCGCGGTATTGCCGCACCCGGGCCGCTCAATGGCCGCTACCATGTGCGCTTTGAAAATGGCCAGAACCTGGCCTTGCGCAGCAGCGGCGAACTGATGCTGGTACAGGACAAGGGTGGCCGCCCGCAATTGCGCGGCCGCTTCGGCGTCAATGAATATGTGGCGCGCGTGCTGGACCGCGAAGCGAATGCCGGCGAGCCGGAAGCGGCCAAAGCGCTGGCGATTGCCGCGCGCACGTATCTGCAGCAGAACGCGGTGACGGTGGCGGGCTGCCAGCAGATCGCCGACAGCAGCGCCACCCAGCGCGTCAGTCCCAGCCCGGCCACGCCGGCGGCGCTGGCGATCGCGCGCTGGACCGACCAATTGATCGTCGATGGCGTCACCGTGCGCTATCACAGCACCACGCCGTCCGAGGGCA
Organism: Janthinobacterium sp. J1-1; assembly: GCF_030944405.1. NCBI lineage: Bacteria > Pseudomonadati > Pseudomonadota > Betaproteobacteria > Burkholderiales > Oxalobacteraceae > Janthinobacterium > Janthinobacterium sp. J1-1. The sequence goes on along the minus strand of NZ_CP132339.1, from coordinate 6,685,945 downwards.
CGATGGCGTGGACGGAAGCGGTGCGGCAGGCCAGGCAAGGCAAGCACTATGACGAGTTGCTGGCGGCCGCCTACCCGGGCGGCGCGCTGAGCACCTTTGGCAATACCGGCGCGCGCTGCCAGCGCCTGGCGCAAAACGAAGACTGGCTGGCCCGGTCCGTGCCACGCTGGCGGCGCGTGCTGCTGCGCGAGGCCGGCTACGAGGCGCCGCCGCAAGCGCCACTGGTCTGTGCCTTGTCGAGCGGCGCGCCGTATTCCGAGCAGTCGCGCAACCGCATCTACATGCGGCCGCTGGCCACGCGCGAAGACCGCATCACCCTGGCCCATGAATACCTGCATCTTGGCCTGCGCAACCATCCGCGCGGCCAGGATGAAGATTATGTGGAACAGCTGGCGCGCCGGCTGGTCGACCTGAACCTGGAGGCGATGTGAATTACTCCGTCCTGATATTGAGTGGCGCCGTGCTGGCGCAGGCCGCGCCTTGTGCGCTGGCCGCCGACAAGAGCATGAGCACCCCGTTTGGCGGCTGGAATCGCGCGGGACTGACCGACAAGTCCGATGAGCTGGCGGTCAATTATCCATATTCGCTGGTCGATCGCGGCGCGCAGAGCGGGCGGCGAATGATCCGCGGCGAGCTTGAGAAGGCGGGCAAAAACCGGGCTGTCCACAAGCTGGTGGTCAATGGCAATCCGACGCCGCTATATACAGATGACGATGGCCGCTATGCGCGCGCCTATTCCTTCGGTTCCGGCTCGAACAGCATCGAGATCCGCTCGCCCGATGGCAAGCCGGTCAAGCGCGTGCAGTTTTACGAAGCGGACCGCAGCCGGCCGCAGCCCATGATCCGCATTATCGCCGCATGGGACGACAGCCAGGCCGAGGTCGACCTGCATGTGGTCACGCCCGATGGCCAGCATGCGTTCTGGTCGCATCCGACCTTGAGCAACGGCGGCGGACTCGATGCCGACACCGTCGACGGGCCGGGGCCGGAAAACTTCATGATGACCTCGCCCATGCGCGGGCTGTACCAGGTGTGGATCAATTACTGGGGCAATTTCAGCGGCGATGGTTATCACTTCGATGAGAAAACGCGCCAGCGGCCCGTCATTACCAGCCGCATCACGCTGGTGTTCAACGAAAACACGGCGCGCGAGCGGCGCGAGGAGTTTGTCGTGCCCTTGCGCGGTATCGGCGAGCTTACGCTGGTCAAGACCTTCAAGTACTGAGATGATGAAAACACTGCCGATTTCCTTGCTGTTGCTGCCGCTGTGGGCGCAGGCCCAGGTCACCATCGACGCGCCCAAAAGCGGCTGGCGCAATTCGGCCGGCGCGCAAGAAGAATACACGCAAGCCGTCAACTACCCCGCCGCCTCGGTCAACCTGCAGCCGGGCCAGAGCGAGACGGCGCAGATACGAGGGCGCATCGCGGGCGCCGGCAAGGGCAAGCCAGCCACGCTGGTGGTCAACGGCGTGGCCATGCCGATGGAAGTGGGCGAGAACGGCGCTTATGGCCGTCCGTATGGCTTCGGCAGCGGCTCGAACAGCGTCGAAGTGCGCTCGCCGGACGGCAGGAGCCGCGCACGCACCCAGTTTGTCGACAGCTACCAGGGCAAGACCCAGGCGCGCCTGCGCATCGTGCTGTCGTGGGACAGCGCCGGCACCGACCTCGATCTGCACGTGGTCACGCCCGACGGAGGCCATGCCTGGTACGGCAATCGCGTGCTGAAAGATGGCGGCGCGCTGGACGTGGACGTGACCACCGGCTATGGCCCGGAAATCTTTTCCAGTGCGGCCCCCGTCAAGGGCAACTATCACGTCTATGTCAATTACTACGGCAGCGGCGAGAACACCTCGGTGCTGACGGTGGCCCGCCTGTCGGTGATCACCAATGAGGGCACGCCGAGCGAAAAGCTGCAGAGCTTCCAGGTGCCGATGCGGGCCGCCGGCGAGCTGACCTTGGTGAAATCTTTCGTCCTCCCATAAATGACCCTTGCGCAGCTGCTTTTGCTTGGCTATAATTCGCCCCCTCGCTGAACGACGCATGCAAATGCCGAGTGAAGTGGGGGAAAAAGAAGGTTGACGAAATGCTGAAAAAGCTTCATACTCTTCCTTCTTCGCAGATGACAGACACAACGCTTTGTCGATAGCGCGAATCGCAGAAATGCGGCAGTACCGAATACCGTTCTTTAACAATTAACAGTCGATAAGTGTGGGCATTTGATGAAGTGCAGCGTTGATCTTCGGATTGACGTAAAACTTAAAATATCAAATGTTCACAAGAAATAATGAAATAGGACGCTACGAAAGTAGTGGCCTGTCAGTTTTTTGAGTGAGCGACCCGTCGCAAGACGGTGCCAATAAAATGGCAAAGTAACAGAGATTAAACTGAAGAGTTTGATCCTGGCTCAGATTGAACGCTGGCGGCATGCCTTACACATGCAAGTCGAACGGCAGCACGGAGCTTGCTCTGGTGGCGAGTGGCGAACGGGTGAGTAATATATCGGAACGTACCCTGGAGTGGGGGATAACGTAGCGAAAGTTACGCTAATACCGCATACGATCTACGGATGAAAGTGGGGGATCGCAAGACCTCATGCTCGTGGAGCGGCCGATATCTGATTAGCTAGTTGGTAGGGTAAAAGCCTACCAAGGCATCGATCAGTAGCTGGTCTGAGAGGACGACCAGCCACACTGGAACTGAGACACGGTCCAGACTCCTACGGGAGGCAGCAGTGGGGAATTTTGGACAATGGGCGCAAGCCTGATCCAGCAATGCCGCGTGAGTGAAGAAGGCCTTCGGGTTGTAAAGCTCTTTTGTCAGGGAAGAAACGGTGGGAGCTAATATCTCCTGCTAATGACGGTACCTGAAGAATAAGCACCGGCTAACTACGTGCCAGCAGCCGCGGTAATACGTAGGGTGCAAGCGTTAATCGGAATTACTGGGCGTAAAGCGTGCGCAGGCGGTTTTGTAAGTCTGATGTGAAATCCCCGGGCTCAACCTGGGAATTGCATTGGAGACTGCAAGGCTAGAATCTGGCAGAGGGGGGTAGAATTCCACGTGTAGCAGTGAAATGCGTAGATATGTGGAGGAACACCGATGGCGAAGGCAGCCCCCTGGGTCAAGATTGACGCTCATGCACGAAAGCGTGGGGAGCAAACAGGATTAGATACCCTGGTAGTCCACGCCCTAAACGATGTCTACTAGTTGTCGGGTCTTAATTGACTTGGTAACGCAGCTAACGCGTGAAGTAGACCGCCTGGGGAGTACGGTCGCAAGATTAAAACTCAAAGGAATTGACGGGGACCCGCACAAGCGGTGGATGATGTGGATTAATTCGATGCAACGCGAAAAACCTTACCTACCCTTGACATGGCTGGAATCCCCGAGAGATTGGGGAGTGCTCGAAAGAGAACCAGTACACAGGTGCTGCATGGCTGTCGTCAGCTCGTGTCGTGAGATGTTGGGTTAAGTCCCGCAACGAGCGCAACCCTTGTCATTAGTTGCTACGAAAGGGCACTCTAATGAGACTGCCGGTGACAAACCGGAGGAAGGTGGGGATGACGTCAAGTCCTCATGGCCCTTATGGGTAGGGCTTCACACGTCATACAATGGTACATACAGAGCGCCGCCAACCCGCGAGGGGGAGCTAATCGCAGAAAGTGTATCGTAGTCCGGATTGTAGTCTGCAACTCGACTGCATGAAGTTGGAATCGCTAGTAATCGCGGATCAGCATGTCGCGGTGAATACGTTCCCGGGTCTTGTACACACCGCCCGTCACACCATGGGAGCGGGTTTTACCAGAAGTAGGTAGCTTAACCGTAAGGAGGGCGCTTACCACGGTAGGATTCGTGACTGGGGTGAAGTCGTAACAAGGTAGCCGTATCGGAAGGTGCGGCTGGATCACCTCCTTTCTAGAGTTTGCACGAAGCAGTAATGCTTCACCATCAAATGTTCACACTTATCGACTGTTAGCTGAAGAAGAAACAGTAGTCGTCAGTAGCACCGCGTTGGGGCTGTAGCTCAGCTGGTTAGAGCACCGTGTTGATAACGCGGGGGTCGTTGGTTCGAGTCCAACCAGCCCTACCAGCTAATATGTTGTACCCAGGGGGATTAGCTCAGCTGGGAGAGCACCTGCTTTGCAAGCAGGGGGTCGTCGGTTCGATCCCGTCATCCTCCACCACATACTTGAAAGTGCAAACGTAAGCCAGTGGGTTTAGGTTTGATCTTTTAGCGATCATTGCTGTTTCGTTCTTTAACAATCTGGAAGAAGTAAAGATTATTTATTGATCAAGTCTATGCGTGCAGGAATGCATGAGGCGACTTGATGGGTAATGATTGTATGTATCAACAAACAAGCAACAACGTTGTACTTTCTTATCCCTGTAGCGCTCTTTGCTCACTTCGGTGAACAGAGGCTAACGTTATAGGGACAAGCGAATAAGTGCACATGGTGGATGCCTTGGCGATTACAGGCGATGAAGGACGTAGTAGCTTGCGATAAGCTGCGGGGAGTGAGCAAACACACTTTGATCCGCAGATTTCCGAATGGGGCAACCCACCCTTTTAGGGTATTGCATACTGAATACATAGGTATGCAAGGCGAACGCGGCGAACTGAAACATCTAAGTAGCTGCAGGAAAAGAAATCAACCGAGATTCCCAAAGTAGCGGCGAGCGAAATGGGAAGAGCCTGTACGTGATAGTCGGACCGATAACAGAATCCTCTGGAAATAGGAGCCATAGTGGGTGATAGCCCCGTATGTGAAATCGGACCGGTGGTACTAAGCGTACGACAAGTAGGGCGGGACACGTGACATCCTGTCTGAATATGGGGGGACCATCCTCCAAGGCTAAATACTCGTAATCGACCGATAGTGAACCAGTACCGTGAGGGAAAGGCGAAAAGAACCCCGGAAGGGGAGTGAAATAGATCCTGAAACCGTGTGCATACAAACAGTAGGAGCGGACTTGTTCCGTGACTGCGTACCTTTTGTATAATGGGTCAGCGACTTACATTCAGTGGCAAGGTTAACCGTATAGGGAAGCCGTAGAGAAATCGAGTCCGAATAGGGCGATCAGTCGCTGGGTGTAGACCCGAAACCAAGTGATCTACTCATGGCCAGGATGAAGGTGCGGTAACACGCCCTGGAGGTCCGAACCCACTAATGTTGAAAAATTAGGGGATGAGCTGTGGGTAGGGGTGAAAGGCTAAACAAACTTGGAAATAGCTGGTTCTCTCCGAAAACTATTTAGGTAGTGCCTCAAGTATCACCATCGGGGGTAGAGCACTGTTATGGCTAGGGGGTCATTGCGACTTACCAACCCATTGCAAACTCCGAATACCGATGAGTGCGAGCTTGGGAGACAGACGTCGGGTGCTAACGTCCGGCGTCAAGAGGGAAACAACCCAGACCGCCAGCTAAGGTCCCAAAGATTGGCTAAGTGGAAAACGAAGTGGGAAGGCTAAAACAGTCAGGATGTTGGCTTAGAAGCAGCCATCATTTAAAGAAAGCGTAATAGCTCACTGATCGAGTCGTCCTGCGCGGAAGATGTAACGGGGCTAAGCCAGTCACCGAAGCTGCGGATATTGTTCTGTGATTTATCACAGATATATATGGTAGGAGAGCGTTCTGTAAGCCTGCGAAGGTGTCTTGTAAAGGATGCTGGAGGTATCAGAAGTGCGAATGCTGACATGAGTAGCGATAATGGGGGTGAAAAGCCTCCACGCCGTAAGCCCAAGGTTTCCTGTTCAACGTTCATCGGAGCAGGGTGAGTCGGCCCCTAAGGCGAGGCAGAGATGCGTAGCTGATGGGAAGCAGGTTAATATTCCTGCACCGTCGTATGATGCGATGGGGGGACGGATCGCGGAAGGTTGTCTGACTGTTGGAATAGTCAGTTTCTGTCTCATAGAAGGCGCTTAGGCAAATCCGGGCGCAGGATTCAAGGGGATGGGACGAGTGAACTTGTTCACGAAGCAATCGGAAGTGGTTCCAAGAAAAGCCTCTAAGCTTCAGTCATACGAGACCGTACCGCAAACCGACACAGGTGGGCGAGATGAGTATTCTAAGGCGCTTGAGAGAACTCGGGAGAAGGAACTCGGCAAATTGGTACCGTAACTTCGGGAAAAGGTACGCCCCGGTAGCTTGATTGGTTTACTCCATGAGGGTGAAAGGGTTGCAATAAACTGGTGGCTGCGACTGTTTAATAAAAACACAGCACTCTGCAAACACGAAAGTGGACGTATAGGGTGTGACGCCTGCCCGGTGCTGGAAGATTAAATGATGGGGTGCAAGCTCTTGATTGAAGTCCCAGTAAACGGCGGCCGTAACTATAACGGTCCTAAGGTAGCGAAATTCCTTGTCGGGTAAGTTCCGACCTGCACGAATGGCGTAACGATGGCCACACTGTCTCCTCCCGAGACTCAGCGAAGTTGAAATGTTTGTGATGATGCAATCTACCCGCGGCTAGACGGAAAGACCCCATGAACCTTTACTGTAGCTTTGCATTGGACTTTGAACCAATCTGTGTAGGATAGGTGGGAGGCTTTGAAGCGGGGACGCTAGTTCTCGTGGAGCCAACCTTGAAATACCACCCTGGTTTGTTTGAGGTTCTAACCTTGGTCCGTTATCCGGATCGGGGACAGTGCATGGTAGGCAGTTTGACTGGGGCGGTCTCCTCCTAAAGTGTAACGGAGGAGTTCGAAGGTACGCTAGATACGGTCGGACATCGTGTTGATAGTGCAATGGCATAAGCGTGCTTAACTGCGAGACTGACAAGTCGAGCAGGTACGAAAGTAGGACATAGTGATCCGGTGGTTCTGTATGGAAGGGCCATCGCTCAACGGATAAAAGGTACTCTGGGGATAACAGGCTGATTCCTCCCAAGAGTTCATATCGACGGGGGAGTTTGGCACCTCGATGTCGGCTCATCACATCCTGGGGCTGTAGCCGGTCCCAAGGGTATGGCTGTTCGCCATTTAAAGTGGTACGTGAGCTGGGTTTAAAACGTCGTGAGACAGTTTGGTCCCTATCTGCCGTGGGCGTTGGAAATTTGAAGGGGGCTGCTCCTAGTACGAGAGGACCGGAGTGGACGAACCTCTGGTGTACCGGTTGTCACGCCAGTGGCATTGCCGGGTAGCTAAGTTCGGAAGAGATAACCGCTGAAAGCATCTAAGCGGGAAACTTGCCTTGAGATGAGATTTCCCAGAGCCTTGAGCTCTTTGAAGGGTCGTTCGAGACCAGGACGTTGATAGGCTGGGTGTGGAAGTGCAGTAATGCATTAAGCTAACCAGTACTAATTGCCCGTACGGCTTGTCCCTATAACCTTAGCAGGTACAGAGGATAAGACGGTACAACGTTGCGTGTATGTTGATATGACCAGTCATTACCCCAATCTTTGCTTCTTCCAGATTCATGGCCTTGTTGCTCAACTGAGAACAAGCGTCATTACAAGTTATGCCTGATGACCATAGCAAGTTGGTCCCACCCCTTCCCATCCCGAACAGGACCGTGAAACAACTTTGCGCCGATGATAGTGCTGCAACCAGTGTGAAAGTAGGTTATCGTCAGGCTTGTTATTCGTAGCAAGAGAAAAACCCGATCAGAAATGGTCGGGTTTTTTTTCGTCTGGTGGTTTGTGGCGATGGCATGGGCCGCGGGTGGTGTCGGATTACGCTACGCCTAGGCGGCCCCGCTAATCCGACAACATTGCTGGCAAAGCAGAATCAACTGCCCCGATATGTCGAATACGACCACGGCGACACCACCAGCGGCACATGGTAGTTTTCATCGGTGTGGGCGATGCCGAACGACAGGGTCACCAGGTCGATAAAGCGCGGCGAGGGCAATTGCACGCCTTGGGCGGCAAAGTAGTCGCCGGCATTGAAGACCAGTTCATACTGGCCCGCTTTCATGGTGTCGCCTTCCAGCAGCGGCGTGCTGCAGCGGCCGTCCTGGTTGGTCACATCCATCTTCAGCAAGACCTTGCCTTCCGGCGCGACCGAAAACAGGGCGACCTTGACGCCTGCGCCGGGCCGGCCGTGGGCGATATCGAGTACGTGCGTGCTGAGTTTTCCCATTTGCTATCCTATACGTTAACGGTGAATGTGCTTATCGACCAAATGATATACCTGTGACCGCGCCTGGCTATATGATTGGGCATATATTTCACATTTCTTCCCAAGGCGAGCCGCATGAGCACTTACGACAACTATCCGCGCGACCTGATCGGCTATGGCCGCACGCCACCCCATCCGCAGTGGCCGGGCCAGGCCCGCATCGCGCTGCAATTCGTGCTCAACTATGAAGAGGGCGCGGAAAACAGCGTGCTGCACGGCGATGCGGCATCGGAAACGTTTTTATCGGAAATGATCGGCGCGGCGGCGTTTCCCACGCGCCACCTGAGCATGGAGTCGATTTATGAATACGGCTCGCGCGCGGGACTATGGCGGCTACTGCGCATGTTCGAGGACCGGAAGTTGCCGCTGACGGTGTTCGGCGTCTCGATGGCCTTGAAGCGCAATCCGGAAGCCGTGGCGGCCTTCCAGCAGCTGGGCCATGAGATCGCCTGCCATGGCCTGCGCTGGATTTCGTACCAGAACATGGATGAAGCGAGCGAGCGCGAGCATATGCGCGAAGCCGTGCAGATTATCCGCGAGCTGACCGGTTCCGCCCCGCAAGGCTGGTACACCGGGCGCGATTCGCCGAATACGCGCAAACTGGTGGTGGAACATGGCGGCTTTCGCTACGACGCCGACTATTATGGCGACGACCTGCCGTTCTGGGAAAAGGTCGCTTATACGGATGCGAGCGGCGCGCCGGCCGTGCAGCCGCAGCTGATCGTGCCGTACACGCTCGATACCAACGACATGCGCTTTGCCGCCATGCAGGGTTTTAATTCGGGCACGCAATTTTTTGATTATCTGAAGGACGCTTTCGACGTGCTGTATGCGGAGGGCGACCCGAACGGCCTGAACCAGCCGAAGATGCTGTCGGTCGGCTTGCATTGCCGGCTGGTGGGGCGGCCTGGCCGCGCGGCGGCGCTGGCGCGCTTTCTCGACTATGTACAAGGGCATGAACAGGTGTGGATCACGCGCCGCATCGATATCGCCGAGCATTGGCATGCCAAGCATCCCTATATCGGCTGAGGCTTATTGATGTAGATAGATAAGTGAAATCAATCTTTGCATATGGTTGTCCCGTGTGCCGGTGTTAATCTGTACCACTAGGACTATACCGAGGCCAGCATGTCAGAACCGATTCGTTTTTATTACCGTGGCGCCGTGCAGGAAGTACGCGATGCCGCCCCCACGCAGACTGTATTGCAGCATCTGCGCGAGGACCTGCATTGCACCGGCACCAAGGAAGGCTGCGCCGAAGGCGATTGCGGCGCCTGTACCGTCGTCGTCGCCAGCCTGGTCGACGGCCAGGTGGAAATGAAAACCGTGAACGCCTGCATCCAGCTGACGCCCACGCTGGACGGCAAGGCCCTGTTTTCCGTGGAAGATCTGCAACAGCCGGACGGCGCCCTGCATCCGGTGCAGCAGGCGATGGTGGAATGCCACGGCTCGCAATGCGGCTTCTGTACGCCCGGCTTTGTGATGTCGTTGTGGGGCATGTATCTGAAAAAAGACGGCGCCGCGCCCACGCGCTGCGAGATCGACGATGGACTGTCCGGCAATCTGTGCCGATGCACAGGGTACCGCCCGATTATCGATGCGGCCAAACGCATGAGTGAATTGCCGAAAGTGACTTTTGACCGCGATGCGCTGGCCCTGCAACTACAAGGCTTGCAGCGCGACCATCTGCATACCTATGCGGCCCGTGGCCAGCAATTCCATGCGCCACGCACCGTCGACGAACTGGCGCAATTACGTGCCGACAAGCCACAAGCCACCTTGCTGGCCGGGTCCACCGATGTGGGCCTGTGGGTCACCAAGCAATTGCGCGAGCTGGGCGAGATCATTTACCTGGGCAATGTCGCGGCCCTGAAAACCATCGCCCCGCAAGATGACATGCTGGAAATCGGCGCCGGCGCCAGCCTCAACGACGCGTATGCGGCGCTGTGCGAGCATTACCCTGAGGAATTATCGGAACTATGGCAGCGCTTTGCCTCCTTGCCGATCCGCAACGCCGGCACCCTGGGCGGCAATGTGGCCAACGGCTCGCCGATCGGCGACTCGATGCCGTGGCTGATCGCGCTGGGCACGCAGATCGTGCTGCGCGGTAGCGCCGGCCAGCGGACCATGGCGCTGGAAGATTTTTACCTGGGCTATCAAAAGAAAGACCTGCGGCCCGACGAATTTGTCGCAGCGCTGAGGGTGCCGCTGCCGCGCGCGCAAGTAAAATTCCGCACGTATAAGCTGGCAAAACGGTTTGACCAGGATATCTCGGCCGTGTGCGCCGCGTTTGCTTTCGAGCTCGACGGCGAGCGCATCGTCAACGCACGTATCGCCTTCGGTGGCATGGCCGCCACGCCGCAGCGCGCCACGCAAACGGAAACTTTCCTGCGCAATCAGGCGTGGACGGAGGACAACCTGGTGATCGCCATGGGCTTGCTGGCCGACGACTATGCGCCGCTGTCCGACATGCGCGCCTCCAACAGCTATCGCATGACGACGGCGCAAAACCTGCTGCGCCGCTTCTGGCTGGAAACACGCCACAGCGCGCCGCTGCTGCGCGCCTCATTGAACGCCTACGCTTGCCGCGCCTGAAAGGACCAGCATGAACCATCCTGTCACGCCTGAACTGCAAGCGGCCGCCTGGGCCGCCGTCGGCAAATCGAGTCCGCATGAATCGGCACAACTGCATGTGCTGGGGCAGGCGACCTATACCGACGATATTGCCGAACTGCAGGGCACCTTGCACGCGGCCTTGGGCCTGTCGCAAAAACCGCATGCGCGCATCAGCGCCATGGATTTATCGAAAGTGCGCGCCAGCGCCGGCGTGACCGCCGTGTTCACGGCGCAAGATATTCCCGGCACCAACGATTGCGGCCCCATCATCCATGACGACCCCATCCTGGCGGCCGAGCTGGTGCAATACGTGGGCCAGCCGATCTTTATCGTGGTGGCCGATACGCATGACCATGCGCGCCGCGCCGCCCGTCTGGCGCAGGTGACGTATGAAGAATTGCCGGCGATTATGACGCCGCAGGCGGCGAAGGCGGCGCAGTCATATGTGCTGCCGCCGATGCGGCTGGCGCGCGGCGACTGCCAGGCCGCATTTGAAAACGCACCGCATGTGGTCAGGGGCCAGCTCTATGTGGGCGGGCAGGAGCAGTTTTATCTGGAAGGCCAGATTTCCTACGCGATCCCGAAGGAAGCGCAGGGCATGCTGGTGCTGTGCTCGACCCAGCACCCGAGCGAAATGCAGCACGTGGTGGCGCATGCGCTGGGCGTGCATTCGCATAACATCACGGTCGAATGCCGGCGCATGGGCGGCGGCTTTGGCGGCAAGGAATCCCAGTCGGCGCTGTGGGCGGCGGCCGCGTCGATTGCGGCGGCGAAACTGAAACGCCCCGTCAAACTGCGCGCCGACCGCGACGACGACATGCTGGTCACGGGCAAGCGCCATTGCTTTTATTATGAATACGAAGTGGGCTATGACGAGACCGGCAAGATCCTTGCCGCCAAAGTCGACATGACCTCGCGCGCCGGCTATTCGGCGGATCTCTCCGGCCCGGTCGCCACGCGCGCCGTCTGCCATTTCGACAATACCTATTATTTGTCCGACGTCGATATCCGTGCCGCCTGCGGCAAGACCAATACCCAGTCGAACACGGCGTTCCGGGGTTTTGGCGGGCCGCAGGGCGCGATCGCCATCGAGTATGTGATCGATGAAATCGCGCGCCATCTGCGGCGCGATGCATTGGATATTCGCCTGCTCAATTTCTATGGCCGCGACGGCAGCGAAGGGCGCAATGTCACGCCGTATGGCCAGGTGATCGTCGACAATGTGATCCATGAACTGGTGGCCGAGCTCGAGCAGACCAGCGACTACCGCGCGCGCCGTTTTGCCATCGACGCGTACAACGAGTCCAGCCCGGTGCTGAAAAAAGGCCTGGCATTCACGCCATTGAAATTCGGCATCGCCTTCAATGTCAGCCATCTGAACCAGGCCGGCGCCCTGGTGCACGTGTATGTCGACGGCTCGGTGCTCGTCAACCACGGCGGCACGGAAATGGGGCAGGGCATCAATACCAAGGTGATGCAGGTGGTGGCGCATGAGCTGGGCCTGGACCTGGAACGGGTGCGGGCCACCGCCACCGATACCAGCAAGGTCGCCAATACCTCGGCCACGGCGGCCTCCACCGGCGCCGACCTGAACGGCAAGGCGGCGCAGGATGCGGCGCGCCAGATCCGCGAACGGATGAGCGACTACGCCGTCAAACTGTATGGCGGCGCGGCGGCGGACGTGCGCTTTTTCGACAACAATATCCACGTCAACGGCCATGTGCTGCCGTTTCCTGAACTGGTGCAAAAAGCCTACCTGGCCCGCGTGCAGCTGTGGTCCGATGGTTTCTATGCCACGCCCGGCCTGCACTGGGACGCCAAGACCATGACCGGCCACCCGTTTTCCTACTACGCCTATGGCGCGGCGGTGGCCGAAGTGGTGGTCGATACGCTGACCGGCGAATGGAAGCTGCTGCGCGCCGACGCTTTATACGATGCCGGCCAGTCGCTCAATCCGGCCATCGATATCGGCCAGGTGGAAGGCGCGTTTATCCAGGGCATGGGCTGGCTGACAACGGAAGAGCTGTGGTGGAATGGCGCGGGCAAGCTGATGACGCATGCGCCGTCGACCTATAAAATCCCCGGCATTTCCGATTGCCCGGAAGATTTTCGTGTCAATCTGTTCCAGAACCGCAATGTGGAAGACAGCATCCACCGCTCGAAAGCCGTCGGCGAGCCGCCGCTGCTGCTGCCGTTTTCCGTGTTCTTTGCGATCCGCGACGCCATTTCCAGCGTCGGCGGCCATGCCGTGCAGCCACCGTTGAATGCGCCGGCCACCAGCGAGGAAATCCTCAAGGCCGTGATGGCGGTGCAAGCCGCGTCCACCGTGGCCGTACAGGAGTAACAGATGAGCGACTGGCTGACGGCACTGCCGCATGATGATGTTCCTTCGGTACTGGTGACGGTGGCGCTGGTGGAAGGCTCGGGTCCGCGCGAGGCGGGCGCCAGGATGCGCGTCACCAATGAGGGGCAACTGGACACCATCGGCGGCGGCCACCTGGAATTGCGCGCGGTGGAAATCGCCAAGACCATGCTGGCGACCGGCGCCACTCGGGCAAAACTGGAACGCTTTGCGCTGGGCCCCAGTCTGGGCCAGTGTTGCGGCGGCGTGGTCCACCTGGCGTTCGAGCCGGTTGATGGGACTCTCAACGCCATGCTGCAGGCATTGCGCGAACGTCGCCAGCAAGACAGCTGGCGCGTGATCGCGCTCGATGGCGAGCCGGCATCAAGCCTGTTCGATGCCGATGGCGCATGGCTCGGCGGCACCGCCGGCCAGGCGCCCGATACCTTTTCGCGCGAGCGCGGCACGCATGTGGCGCAGGGTAGCGACGGCCGGCGCTGGCTGGTCGACCCTTGCCTGGCGCCACGAGCGCACCTGACCTTGTTTGGCGCCGGCCATGTGGGCGCGGCCATTGTGCGTGCGCTGGCCCATTTGCCGTGCAATATCACCTGGGTCGATGAGCGCGAGGACATGTTCCCCGCGCAATTGCCCGATAATGTACGCATTGCCGCCACCGATGCGCCGGAAGAATTTGTCGCCATGGCGCCGGCCAGTGGCAGTTTCCTGGTCATGACGCACAGCCACGCGCTGGACCAGCGCCTGACGGAAGCGATCATGGCGCGCGAGGATGCAGGCTGGTTCGGCCTGATCGGCTCGCACACGAAACGCAAGCAGTTCGAACACCGCTTGCAGGCGAAGGGCGTGCCGGATGAAAAGATTGCCGCCATGGTCTGCCCTATCGGCATGCCCGGCATCCGCAACAAGGCGCCGGCCGTGATCGCCGCCTCGGTGGCCTGTCAATTATTAATGGTGTGGGAGCAAGCCGCTGAAGCGGCGCTGGCCACGCCGCTGCGGCTGGTTTCTGCCAGCACGCCACCGCGCCGCAAGTCACGCGCCGCGGTTCACCAGTCATAGAAAGAAGTCATGCCGATCGTTCCTGTTTCAGTGCAAGCTTACCGTGCCAGCTTGCTGCACTTCCACGCCGATCCCGCCTTCAGCGAGGATGCGCACGCGTTTCACACGGACGGCTTGCTGGTCGTGGCCGACGGCAAGGTGCTTGCCGCCGGCGAATACGATCAATTGTTGCCTGGCTTGCCGGCAGGTACCGAGGTCATCGACTATCGTGGCAAGCTGATTGTTCCTGGCTTTATCGACACCCACTTGCATTTTCCACAGACGGAAATGATCGCCTCGCCCGCGCCGGGCCTGCTGCCATGGCTGGAAACATATACCTTCCCGACCGAGCGCGCGTTCGAAGATCCGGTACATGCGCGCAATGTGGCCGAGTTTTTCCTCGACGAACTGCTGCGTTGCGGTACCACCACCGCGATGGTGTATGGCAGCGTGCACCCGCAATCGGTCGACGCCTTCTTTGGCGCCAGCGAAGAGCGCGGCCTGCGCATGGTGGCCGGCAAGGTGATGATGGACCGTAACTGCCCCGATTTCCTGCGCGACACGGCCGAGTCGGGGGCGCGTGAAAGCGAAGAACTGATACGGCGCTGGCACAAGCAGGGCCGTTCGCTGTACGCGATCACGCCCCGTTTCGTGCCCACTTCCACCAACGAACAGATGCACCTGGCGGGCGAACTGGCGCGCGCCTATCCGGACACCTATCTGCAGACGCACGTGTCGGAAAACGAGGATGAATGCCGCTGGGTGCGCGAACTGCATCCGCAGGCGCGCAGCTACCTCGACGTGTATGACCACTACGGCATGCTGCGCCCGCGCGCCATGTTCGGCCATTGCATCTGGCTCGACGAGCGCGACCGCGCGCGCATGGCGGAAACGTCCTCGGCGGCCGCCATTTGTCCCACCTCCAACTTGTTCCTCGGCAGCGGCCTGTTCGATTTCGAGCGGGCCGATGCGGCGAAAGTGCTGCTGTCGCTGGCCACCGATGTGGGCGGCGGCACCTCGTTCTCGATGTTGCAAACCATGAACGAAGCCTATAAAGTAGCACGCTTGAAAGGCAGCTATCTGCCCGCCTTGCGCATGTTTTACCTGGCGACCCTGGGTGCTGCACGGGCCATGCAGCTGGAAGGCACGCTGGGCAATTTCGCTGCAGGCACGGAAGCGGACTTCATCGTGCTCGACAAGCAATCGACGCCGCTGCTGGCGCGCCGCACGGCTGGCTGTCAAAGCCTGGAGGAATTGCTGTTTGCCTTCGCGCTGCTGGGCGACGACCGTGCCGTGGCTGCCACCTATTCAGGCGGGCAATGCGTGCATGTGCGGGGGCAGGGCTGACCTACCCGTTGTTCCATACGAATTATCCTGAGCGAGAACGCGAATGCACAAGAAACTCACTGGCCTGGCGCTTGGCGCCGCGCTGGCACTGACCGGAACGGCGCATGCCGCCCCGTCTTCCAACGAAGCGGCCACCGCGCGCCATTTTGCCACCCTGGTGTCGGGCGCGCAGCCGAAGACGGCCGAGTTGAGCCTGTTCTTTTCCATGATGCCCAAGGGCGGCGATTTGCATCATCATTACTCAGGCGCCATTTACGCCGAGCAATTTCTCGATTGGGTCGACAAGGAAAACTATTGCGTCAACAACACGACCTACCGCATCGAAAGCAACAAGGACGTCGTGGCGGCCGAGCGCGCCAAGCCGCCCGCGCAGCGTGGCTGCCTGTCGTCCACGGAAGTGTTTGCCGATGCGGGCCTGTATGCGGAGCTGCTGCAGCGCTGGTCGACCAAGGATTTCTATAACCACGGCGCCATCCAGACGCCGCCGGACCGTACCTTCTTTGACACCTTCGGCTACTTCGGCCCCGTCGCGTCGAGCAATACGGCCGATGGCTTGAAAACCCTGAAGCAGCGCGCCATCGCGGAAAACCTCAGCTACATCGAGACGATTTTCGAACTGTCGCCGTTCGTGCAGAATGCGCAGTTCGACCAGCAGGTGCTGGCGCCGGGCTTGCCGCCGGCAGCGTTGCAAGCCGTGCTGGCCAACTGGACGCAGAGCCTTGAGCAGGATGCCAGCTTCCAGAAAAGCATCACCGCCTATAACGACAACGTCAATGCCAGCAGCGCCGGCATCGACGACGCCAATTTCACCATGCGTTACCAGGCGTATGTGCTGCGTTTCCTGTCGCCATCGCAAGTGTTTTCCTCGATGGTGGCCGCGTTCAAGGCAGCCAGCCTGAATCCGCTGCTGGTGGGCGTGAACATCGTGGGCCAGGAAAGCGTGAATGTGTCCATGCGCGATTACAGCCTGCACATGGAAATGTTCAAGTTCCTCAAAGCAAAATATCCGAACGTCAAGATCGCCCTGCACGCCGGTGAGCTGGCGCTGGGCATGGTGCCGCCGGAAGGCATGGCATTCCATATCGCCGAAGCCATCGACGTGGCCGGTGCGGACCGTATCGGTCACGGCATGGATATCGCCTATGAGCACAATGCGCTGGCGACCATGCAGAAGATGCGTGAACGCAATATACCCGTGGAAGTGAACCTGACCAGCAATGATTACATTCTTGGTATCAAAGGCCAGGCCCATCCGGTCACCCTGTACCGCAAGTATGGCGTGCCCTTCGTCATCTCCACCGATGACGCGGGCGTGTCGCGCAATACCTTGTCGAATGAATATGTGCTGTTTGCCAGCCAGTACAAGACCGATTATGCGGAAATCAAAAAGCTGTCATATAACAGCCTGCGGTATTCCTTCCTGGCTGATGCGGACAAGCAACGTCTGCTGAAGGCGCTCGATGCCCGGTTCACCCGTTTTGAAGCCTTGATCGCAAATAGTAATCGTAAGGCAACTGTTGTAAAACCGTAAAAGTATTTCATCTCTCCTGCCTGCCACGCGACCGCAACTAGCGGTCGCGTAACCTCCTGATCTTCATAGTTACAAAACCCTCCTTTTATCCTTTTTGTTGTGCCTTTACGACAAAAAATGATGCGCTAGTAGTGCTTTCTTGCAATTATTTTCTGAAACAATTTCCAAGTGTTGCCGCTCATCTATAATTTCGCCCCGATGAGGTGAGCTTGCTCGGTTGATATAAAAAATGCGGCTTTCAGCGGTGATTTATACTTTTAATATATGAATCATTAAAATAAAACGTATTTGTCAGCCTACAGACCTTAATGCATAGTTGGACGGCGAAGAATTGAATAAGTCATTTTTGATATCGCTTTTGTGACAATTCAGGATGTCTAGCGGCTCCTGTCACATTGCGGTCATATCCGTGTAACGGATTTGAAATATTCGATCTTTATACTGCCGTGTCTAGTTGGATAGTTTCCGTGTTTCACCACAATATAAGCAAGTCAAAATCTTGTAAGTTACAACACACTCTAGGGGGTTCAAATGCAGTTCATTCAACAACCAAAATTGCGACTAAGTATGATCGCAGTGGCATGCCAATTGGCTTGCTTCGGCATCTCCACTGCGCATGCGCAAACCGCTGACGAAGCCACAAAAGTGGTCATTACCGCTAAAAAAACCGGTATGGGCCTGATGGTGACGGAAGATGCGCCAAAAGCACGCAGCACGATTACGGCAGAAGAACTGGAAAAGCAGCGTCCAACAGGCAATGCGTACGAAGCCCTGGAGATGTTGCCAGCTGTTAATAGCTACAACTACGATGCAACTGGCCTGTTCGGCGGCGGCCTGACACTGCGCGGCTTTAACTCCGACCAGATCGGCGCCACGATCAATGGCGTGCCGGTGAATGACTCCGGTAGTTTTGCCATCTACCCACAAGAATATGTCGACCAGGAAAATACCTGCTCGCAAACCGTCACCCAGGGTTCGACCGATGCCGATTCGCCACAAGTGGGCGCCACCGGCGGCAACTTTGGTATCAACACCTGCAATCCTGAAGACAAGCACCGCCTGCGCATGATGCAGACCTTCGGTCAACTGAACATGAAGAAAACCTTCGTGCGCGTCGACACCGGCCTGTTCTCGGACAAGCGCACCAAGATGTTCGTGTCCGCTTCGCATGCTGAAGCCGACAAATGGAAAGGCAAGGGCGGCGCCAAGCGCGACCATATCGACGCCGGTATCAACTACGACTGGGATCGCTTCAACTATATTCACGCCACCTTGCTGTACAACGAGGCGATGAACAACAACATCAATAACCTGACCTTGTCTGAAATTAATAAGAACGGCTATTACTTTGATTACGCCGATACCTTCCAGGGTCATCTGAAGCCGGTAAAAGGCGTTGAACAAAAAGAAACCAAGCAGTCGCCAGCCTTCTACAAACTGGGCATCAACCCGTTCAAGAATGCCATCGCCTCGGCCACGGCAAAGTTCCGCCTGAACGAAAACCTGGACCTGAAAGTATTGCCATACATCTGGTACGGCTACGGTAACGGTGGCGTGCAACAGCGCGACCAGTCGGAAAAAGGTTTCTATAACGCAGCCACTGGCTTGCGCAATGGCACCGTGGACTTGAACGGCGACGGCGATACCCTCGACACCGTCCTGGTCGCTAACGCCAGCGTCACCAAGACCTTCCGTCCTGGTGTGACCGCATCGCTGAACTGGGTGTCGGGTAACCACGATGTGCTCGGTGGCTTCTGGTACGAGCGCGCTCGCCATCAGCAAACCGGCCCGATGCTGGCATTGAGCAATGATGGCATCTCGCAAGATCCTTGGCTGCAAAACGGCCAGATCCTGCGTCCGGATGGCACGCCAGCGCAAAGCCGTAACTGGATGTCGATCTCGACCGCTTATCAGTTCTTCCTGCAAGACACGATCAGCCTGAGTGATGACAAGCTGAAGATCAATATCGGCGTGCGCAGCCCGAACGTGAAGCGCGACTTCACCAACTACGGCGACGAAGCCAACAACGTTAAACCGTACAACCTGGTCAAGAAGTACAGCACCCTGCTGCCGCAACTGGGTGCACGCTACCGCATCACCAACGATGATCAAGTGTTCATTTCGGTTGCCAAGAACGTCAAAGCACCCCCTAACTTCGTGTTTGGCAACATCGGCACCAGCGTGAAAGTGGTCAATGGCGTCGCCAACTTTGTTGGTGATGTGAAACAAGAATCGTCGTGGAACACCGATATCGGCTATCGTCACCAGGATGACAAGTTCATCGCTTCGGTGACGGCATTCTTCATCGACTTCAAGGATCGCCAGGCAACCACCTTCGATCCAATCACGCAAGCGAGCAGCTATACCAACGTGGGCCGCGTCAGCAACAAGGGCCTGGAATTCGAAATCGGCAATACGCCGATCAATGGTTGGGCGATGTACGGTTCGCTGGGTTTCAATAACAGCAAAATCAAGGATGACATGCTGTCCGCGACGAATGTGTACCTGCCGACTGCTGGCAAGGAAATGATCAACACGCCGAAGAAGAAAGCCGGCTTGTCGATCGAATACCAGAATGGCTCGTTCTGGACCCGCGTGAAAGCGCGCGCCACCGGCCAGCAGCAAGCATCGATGGTCAATGATGAAACGGCGCCAGGCTACACCACCTTCGGTATCGATGGCGGCTACACCTTTGCCAACTTCGGCTACATCAAGCGTCCCAAGCTGACGTTTAACCTGAGCAACATCACGGACAAGCAGTACCGCAATCCGTCCTCGACCACCGTCAAGAATACCCAGGCTATCCCTGGTGTAACGACGTCGGTTGATACCCAACGCTACTACCTGGGTGCGCCACGCTTCGTATCGGTCACCCTGTCGATCGATATCTAATCGACGCTGACGCGCAGCCTGCAGGCCAGGCTGTGCGCGACGTGTTGCAACGGGCCTTAGGGCCCGTTTTTCTTTTCTGCCGGCGTTGTGCAGCCGGACCTTGTTTAACCCGTTTGCGCAATGCCGCTTTCCCGGCCGTTGCGCTATGCTGCGAAGCCTATGAAAACACTGCCCTTATCCCTGATCGCGGTGGCCATCGCCGCCGCCATGACCGGCTGCGCCACCCATCCCGCGGCGCCCGTCGCCATCAACCTGGTCGCCCTGAACGATTTCCACGGCAATCTCGAGCGCAGCAAATTTACCTACATGAGTGTCGCCGATGCCGGGCGCAAGACGGTGCAGGCCGGCGGCATCGATACCTTGTCCGGTGCATTGACGGCGTGGCGGCGCGAAGATGCGCAGCTGATTTTTGTCGGCAATGGCGACCTGGTCGGCGCCAGCCCCGCCATGTCGGCGCTGTGGGCCGATGAACCGAGCATCGTCGCCATGAACATGCTGGGCATGAAGGCCAGTTCCGTCGGCAACCATGAATTTGACCAGGGCAAGGCGGAATTGCTGCGCCAGCAGCGCGGCGGTTGCGACTCCGCGCGCGCGGACAAGGCTTGCAAGTTCACGCCGGACTTCAAGGGCGCCAGCTACACCTATATGGCCGCCAATGTCATCGATACGCAAACGGGCAAGTCCCTGCTGCCCGCCTACCGCATCGAAGAGGCGCATGGCGTCAAGGTGGGCCTGATCGGCGCCGTGCTGAAAGATACGCCATCCGTGGTGACGGCCGCCGGCATTGCCGGCCTGCAGTTTGGCGATGAGGCGGACGCCATCAACGCCACCTTGCCGCAGTTGCGCGCGCAAGGCGTGGGCGTGTTCGTCGTGCTGCTGCACCAGGGCGGCGAGACGACCGAAGCCGTCGACCAGGCCGATTGCAGCCAGCTGAAGGGCGAAGTGGTCGATGTGGTCAAGCGCCTCGACCCGGCCATTCAACTGGTCATCAGCGGCCATTCGCACCAGGGTTATCTGTGCCGTGTCGATGGCCGCCTCGTGACGCAGGCACAAATGGGCGGGCATATGCTGACGCGTATCAAGCTCAAGGTCGATCCCGTCAAGAATGCGCTGATCGATGCCAGCGCGCACAACGTCGTCATGCTGCCAGGCATGTATGAGCCGGACCCGGCCGTGGCTGCCTACCTGGAATCGGTCAAGCAGCGCAGTGCGGCCGAATTGTCGCGTCCCGTGGCCGCCATCGCCGTGCCGAACGTGGGCCGCAGTACCAAGGGCGGCGGCGCTTCCGCGCTGGGCGACCTGGTGGCTGACAGCACCCTGTTCGGCGCGCGCGCTGCTGGCGCGCAAATCGGCCTGATGAATAATGGCGGTATCCGCAAGGACCTGGAAGCGGGCGCCGGCCTGATGACGAACGTGGGCCAGAACCAGGCCGTGGTGCCTTTCGGCAATACCCTGATCGTCGTGAGTCTTTCCGGCGCGCAAATTCGTACCTTGCTCGAACAGCAGTGGCCGGGTGCCGAAGCTGAGGAGAATAATCTGCTGCAGATATCGGACGGCTTCAGCTACCGCTGGGACAGCACGCGGCCCCAGGGCCAGCGCGTGCTGCCGGGCAGCATCATGCTCAATGGCATTGCTCTTGAAGACAATCAACAATACCGTGTCGCCGCCAACAGTTTCCTCGCTGGCGGCGGCGACCGCTTTACCGTGCTGGCGGCCGGCACGCGCCGGCTCGACACGGGCGTGCGCGACATCGACGCCTTCAGCAATTACCTGATCGCCCGCGCGCGCGCCGGCAAGCCCGCTGGCAGCGCCACGGCGGCCGGCCGCATCGTGCGCGTCAAATAATTTACAAGGAATAACCATGCGTCGTTTATCTGTTTCCCTGCTCGTCACTACCCTGTTCGCGGGCACGGCCCACGCCGATTTCACCATTCCCGGCTTTGAGCTGGTGCACACCTCGCCCGTGGAAACGAGCTTGACCAATCCCGACCTGCGCGAGCCCGTCGCCGTGTGGCGCGAGCTGTTCGATTCGGCAAAAAAAGAGATCGTCATCGCCCAGTTCTACGCCGTCAGCAAACCGGGCACGGCATTCGACAAGGTGCTGGCCAGTTTGACGCAAGCGGGCCAGCGCGGCGTCAAGATCCGCTTCCTGCTGGACCTGAAGGGCGTGGGCCTGTCGGAACCGGCGACCATCGAGCAACTGAAAGCGATCCCGAATCTGGACTTGCGCATTATCGATTTCAACAAGATCACCGGCAACGGCATCGTGCACGCCAAATACCTGGCCGTCGATGGCAAGGTGGCGTATATCGGCAGCCAGAATTTCGACTGGCGCTCGTTCGAGCATATCCATGAAACGGGCCTGAAGATCACCGAGCCGGCGATGGTGGGCCAGGTGCAGGCGATCTTCGAACAGGACTGGCAGGCACAGGCGCTAACCGCCAAGGGCAGCCGCGCTACCTTGCTCAACAGCAAAACGGTTCCCGCCAACTACGCGCAGAACGCGTTTTTGCTGGCCAGCCCGAACGCCTATAATCCGGCTGGCGTGGGCGACTCGGAAAGCGGCTTGCCGGCCTTGTTGGCCGATGCCAAAAGCGAAGTGCGCATCCAGCTGCTGGACTACGCACCGCTGTCGTACGGCCCGAATCGCACGCGGCCGTATTACGCCGTGATCGACAATGCCGTGCGCGCGGCGGCCCAGCGCGGCGTGAAAATCAAATTGATGGTGTCCGCCTGGAACACGGAAGCGCCGGCGATTGCCTACCTGAAAAGCCTGGCGCTGGTGCCGAACGTGGAGATTCGCATCGTCACGATACCCACCGCATCGACCGGCTTTATTCCGTTCGCGCGCGTGATCCACAGCAAGACCATGACCATCGACGGCAAGCTGGCCTGGGTCGGCACCAGCAACTGGGCCGGCGGCTATTTCGACTTGTCGCGCAACCTGGAAGTGGTGCTGCGTAATGAGGCCATGGCGCAGCGCCTGGTGGCCCTGCACGAGCAGACCTGGAGCTCCGGCTACGCGCAGCCGATCGATATCAACAAACAGTATCCGAAGCCTGCCAAGGGGACGCCACAATGACCATGAAAAAACTGGCATGCGTGCTGGCGCTGGCCAGCGCCTTTATGAGCGGCAACGCACTGGCCTGGGGCAATGACGGCCACCGCGCCGTGGGGGCGATTGCCGACCAGCTGCTCAAGGGCAGCGCGGCGCAGGCGAAAATCGCCGCCCTGCTGCTGCCCGGCGAAACCCTGGAGTCGATCGCCAACTGGCCCGACTGCGTGAAAGGTACGTATTGCGGCCCGCAGTCGCCCGAGATGGTGGCCTACGTTGCCGCCAACCCCAAGCACAGCGAATACCATTACACCGATATTCCATTCCAGAACGCGCACTATCACGATGGCGCCACCGGCAGCGCCGACGACGATATCGTGCAGACCCTGAAGCAGGCGATTTCGGTGTTGCAGGGCAAGAGTGACCTGGCCAGCAATCCGCACCAGTTCACGCCGCGCCAGGCGCTGATATTGATCACGCACCTGGTCGGCGATATCCACCAGCCGCTGCACGTGGGCGCCGCGTATGTGGCCAAGGATGGCCGTTTTGTGGTGCCGGAAACGCAGGCGCAGATCGACGGCCTGGCGATTTTCGATGCGCGCGGCGGCAATAATCTGTTGCTGGACGACGCGCAGATCACGGCCTTGTCCGATGCCGTGATTCCGGCGCCGTTGCCGGCGGAAGCTGGCGCCGCCAAGCCCGTTGCCTATCCGAAGCCGCCGACGAAACCGCTGCACTCGTACTGGGACAGCACCGTGGTCGACTATGCCATGCGGCGCCTGTCGACGCGTACGCCGCGCCAGTTCGCGCAGACGGTGATCGCCAGCCAGCCCGAGGTGCCCGGCAATAGCGGCGACCCGGCCACCTGGCCGTATCAATGGGCCGATGCCGCGCTGGCGGCATCGAAAACAGCGTATGCGGGCGTGGTGGCCGGGCCGGCCACGCAGCAGACCAGCCGCAAGGGCGACGTCTATTATGTCTGGTCCCTGAGCGTGCCCAGCGACTATCCCGTGCCCAGCTCGGCATTGGCCAAGACGCAGCTGATCAATGGCGGCTATCACCTGGCGGCGGTGTTGCAGGCGATCTGGCCGTAAATGCCTACGCCAGCGTGATGGCGATACCCATCTCGCGGTAGGGTGCCAGCAGCGCCTCGTCCGTATCGCGCAGCACGACGATATCGCTGACCTGGTTCAAGGGCGCGATCCGGAACGGCGAGACGGTATGCAGCTTTTCCGGCGAGGCCAGTACCACCGTGCGGGCCGCCGCGTCGGATAGGGCGCGCTTGACGCAGGCTTCCTCGTGGTCGCCGGTGGTGATGCCCGCCTGCGGATGCAGGCTCGACACGCCCATGAAATACAGGTCGGCGCGGATACCGCCTATCGCTTCCACTGTGGCGGCGCCCAGGTTGACGATGGAGTGCTTGAACAACTTTCCTCCCAGCATCACCACCTCGATCAAGGGGTGGCTCGCCAGTTCCACCGCAATCGACGGGCTGTGCGTCACCACCGTGGCGCGCAACTCGCGCGGCAGCTGGCGCACCAGTTGCAACGTCGTCGTGCCGCCATCGATAAAGACCACTTGCCCCGTTTGTATCATGGCGCCGGCCGCGCGGCCGATGGCCGGCTTGGCGTCGGGCGAAATCTGTACGCGGCTGGCATACGGCGCCAGTGCGGGCGAGGCGGGCAAGAGCGGTATCGCTCCGCCGTGCACGCGTTGCAGCAAACCCTCCTTGGCCAGTTCGCGCAGGTCGCGCCGTATCGTGTCTTCCGACAAGCCCAGGGTATCGCTGACGGCCTTGGCAACGAGCTGGCCTTCTCGTTGCAGCAGGTCCAGCAGATATTGTTTGCGTTGATGTGTGAGCATATATTTTCTTGAATATTCTTGAATTTTCACGAGTTTGCATGATAAAGTCGGCGCACGCAAGCACAAGGAGACAAGATGAACGAAGAAAGAGTACGCATCCGGGATGTGACGACGCTGTCGCACGACTGGTATCTGTTACAGAAAACCACATTCGATTATCTGCGCCGCGACGGCCAGTGGCAGTCGCAGACGCGCGAGACGTATGACCGCGGCGACGGCGCCACCATCCTGCTATATAACAAAAAGCAAGGCACGGTGATCCTGATCCGCCAGTTCCGTTTCCCCACGTATCGCGACGGCCATGACGGCTTCCTGATCGAGGCCGCCGCCGGCCTGCTGGAGCAGGCCAGTCCGGAACAGCGCATCCGTGCCGAAGTCGAAGAAGAAACCGGCTACCGGGTCGGCGCCGTGGACAAGGTGTTCGAGGCTTTCATGAGTCCCGGCTCCGTCACCGAACGCCTGCATTTCTTTGTGGCCGAATACGATCCGTCCAGTCGCCTGAACGACGGTGGCGGCCTGGCCCATGAAGGCGAGGATATCGACGTGCTGGAACTGCCTTTGGCGCAGGCGATGCGGATGGTGGCGGACGGGCGCATCTGCGACGGCAAGACCATCATGCTGCTGCAGCATGCGCAGCTGCAGCTGATGCCGGCGAAAACAAGCCTGCAGATATTGATTGCCGGGCCGTACCGCTCGGGGACTGGCGACGACCCGGACAAGATGGCGGCCAATGTGGCGGCGATGGAAGCGCAGTGCCTGCCGCTGTATGCGGCCGGCCATATGCCGGTGCTGGGGGAATGGCTGGCGCTGCCGATGCTGGCGCTGGCCGGCTCGAAGCAAGTCGGGGATAGCGTGTACGAGGAACTGTTCCATACCCATTGCGAGCGCTTGCTCTCGCATTGCGATGCGGTGCTGCGCCTCAAAGGGGAATCGTCCGGCGCCGACCGCATAGTGGCGGTGGCGCGCGGCCTGGGCCTGCCGATCTATTGTTCGCTGGAAGAGATTCCGGCAGCATAAAAAAAGCGAAGCCCGCGGGCTTCGCTTTTTTGTGCGTGCCAACTTGACGTTAGCGCGATTTGACGAATGGAATGCCGATCGCCTTTGGTGCCACCGACTTGGCCATCAGGCCGGCCAGCACGATCACGGTCACCACGTACGGCACCATCTGGATCAGCGAGCCGGGGATGCGGCCGACGATGGGCAGGTCGACGCCTTCGATCTGGATCTGGATCGCGCTGAAGAAGCCGAACATCAGGCAGCCGAGGAAGGTGTAGACCGGACGCCAGTTGCCGAACACCATGGCCGTCAGGGCCAGGTAGCCGGCGCCGGCCGACATGTCACGCAGGAAAAAACCGCTTTGCACGATGGCCAGATACGCACCGGAAAATGAGCACAGGATGCCGGCCACCAGCATGGCCATATAGCGGGTCGCTTCCACGCTGACGCCGGCCGAATCGGCCGCGTGCGGGTTTTCGCCGCAGGCGCGCAGGCGCAGGCCGAAGCGTGTGTGGTACAGCAGCCAGTGCACCAGCGGGATCAACAGGAAGGCGAGATAGACCAGGATGGAATGGCCGCCGATCAGGTGGGCATACACCCAGCCGATGAACGGGATATGTTCCACATACTGGGTGCCCGGCAGCACCACGTCGAACAATCGCGCCGACCCCAGGTCGGGCGTGCGGCCGCCTTGCTGGAAGAAGAACTGCGCCAGGACAAAAGTCAGCCCGCTCATGGCGATATTGATGGCCATGCCGGCCACCAGCTGGTTGCCCTTTTGCGTGATGCTGACATAGGCTTGCAGCAAGGCCAGCGCGACGCAGACCAGCATGCCGGCCGCCATGCCGTAATACGGGTTTTGCGTGGTGTAGGCCACGGCGGCGGAAGCGAAGGCGCTGGCCAGGATCTTGCCTTCCAGGCCGATATCGATCATGCCGCTGCGTTCGGCGAACAGGCCGGCCATGGCGGCAAAGATCAGCACCGGCGCATTGCGCACGGTCGAGACCAGGATGCTGGCGAAATGAAAGTCGTCGAGTGTCATGGTGTTAGCCTTTGGTGCGCTTGAGCAGGGCGGAAATGGCCGGGGCGTAGAAGTTCTCCATCGCGCCGCAGAACAGGATGATCAGGCCCTGGATAAAGATGAAGGTCTCGGTCGGGATATTCGGTTTTTCCAGCGACAAGTCAAACCCGCCCTGTATCAGCGCGCCGAACAGCACTGCCGACAGGAAGATGCCGACCGGATGCTGGCGGCCCATCAGCGCAATCGCGATGCCGATGAAACCCGCGCCGCCGACGAAGTTGAGCGACAGGTAGTGGGTCGAACCCATGATCGAGTTGACCGAACCCAGGCCCGCCAGCGCACCCGAAATCAGCATGACGATAATGATCATCTTGCTGATCGACACGCCCGCATAGTGCGCCGCATGCTTGTTCAGGCCGGTGGCGCGCAGCTTGAAGCCCCACGACGAGCGCCAGACCATCACGCCATACACGGCCAGCGCGATGATGGCCAGAATAAAACTGATGTTCAGCGGCGTGTCGCCCAGGGCCGGGAACCAGGTCGACAGGCGCGGCATTTCGCCGCCTGCGGCAAACACGCGGCTGGCCGTGTTCTGCTCGCCCGGCGGAATCAGGTATTTCACGATCACGAAGTTCATCAGGCTGGCGGCGATGAAGTTGAACATGATGGTGGTGACCACGATATGGCTGCCGCGCTTGGCCTGCAGATAGCCTGGCAACAAGCCCCACAGCGCGCCGAACAGGGCGGCGCCGATCATGGCGGCCGGGATCAAGAGCCAGGCGGGCAGGGTCTGGTCGAACGCCAGCATGGCGACGGTGAGGCCCAGGCCGCCGATATACATCTGGCCTTCGCTGCCGATATTGAACAGGCCGGCCTGCATCGCCACCGACACGGATAGCCCCGTGAAGATGAAGGTGCTGGCGTAGAACAGGGTGTAGCTCAGGCCTTCCGGATTGAGGATGGCGCTGTTGACAAGGATGCCCAGCGATTCGCCCGGATCTTCGCCCAGCAGATAGATCACCAGTGCCGCGACCAGCAGGGCCGACAGCAGGTTTAACATGGGCATGACAAAGGCTGTCGCCCAGCGTGGCAAGTCGTTATTCATGATTTGTGCATTCCCCCCATCAGCAGGCCGATGCGGGTGGTATCGAATTCTTCAATTTTCAGTTCGCCGGTGATGCGTCCGCCGCACATGACCAGAATGCGGTCGGCCAGCGCCCGCACTTCTTCCAGTTCGACCGACACCAGCAGGATCGCCACGCCCGCGTCGCGCAGGGCCAGCAATTGCGTATGGATGCTTTCGATGGTGCCGATATCGACGCCGCGCGTCGGTTGCCCGACCAGCATCAGTGTCGGCTTGGCCAGCACTTCGCGCGCGATCACCACCTTCTGCTGGTTACCGCCCGACAGCAGGCCGATGCGCAGGTCCGGATTGGCCGGGCGCACGTCGAAGGTTTTCAGCAGTTCCGCGCAACGCGCGCCGATGGCCTTGAAGTTGAACAGGCCCCAGCGGTTTTTCAGGTGATCCTGGTAACCGAGGATGGTGTTCTGCATTACCGAGAAATTTTTCACCACGCCGTCGCGCAAGCGGTCTTCCGGAATATGGGCGATGCCCAGGTCGCGGAACACCAGCGGCAGGCCGTCGGCGTCGTGACGCTTGCCGAACGGCAGGTCCTTGCCCTGGAAGCGCAGCTTGCCCGAGGTGGGCAGACGCATGCCGGACAAGATCTCCAGCAGTTCGCTCTGGCCATTGCCCGAGACCCCTGCAATGGCGACGATTTCGCCGGCGCGCAGATTGAAACCGATGTCGGCCAGCAGTTTGACCTGCTGCTCGTCGGCCAGTTGCAAGCCGTCCACTTCCAGCACGGTCGCGCCCGGGTTGTAGGGCGCGCGCGGCAAGTGGCTCTGGATCGGGCGGCCCACCATCATGTTGGCCAGCTCTTCCTTCGAGGTACCGACTGTTGCCACGGCGCCCACCACCGTGCCGCCGCGCATGACGGTGACGTTGTCGGTGATTTCCAGGATTTCCTGCAGCTTGTGCGTGATCAGGATGATGGTCTTGCCCTGCTCCTTGAACAGGCGCAGGATCTCGAACAGCGACGCCGTTTCCTGCGCCGTCAGCACGGCCGTCGGCTCGTCGAGGATCAGGATATTGGCGCTGCGGTAGATCTGCTTGAGGATCTCCACGCGCTGCTGGGCGCCGACCGACAAATCTTCGATCTTGGCCAGCGGGTCGACGTCGAGGCGGTAGCGCGTGCAGATCTCGCGCAGCTTCGCTTCGGCTTCGGCGCGATGGTTGGCCAGGCGGAAACCGCCTTCCGTGCCCAGCATGATATTGTCGAGCACGGTGAAGTTCTCGACCAGCATGAAATGCTGGTGCACCATGCCGATGCCCAGTTCGATGGCTTCCTGGCTGTTGCGGATAGGCTGTACTTTTCCGTCGAGCAGGATTTCTCCGCCGTCGGCACGGTAATACCCGTACAGGATGCTCATCAAGGTCGATTTGCCGGCGCCGTTTTCCCCCACCAGGCCGTGGATGCTGCCCTTGGCGATGGAGAAACTGACGTCGGTGTTCGCCTTCACATGTCCAAAATGCTTGGAAATGCTGCGAAATTCTACTGCTGGCTGCATAGGCTCATAACTGGATAGTTTCATGGAAACGCGCCGCGCGGAGGTCAACCCCGGCGGCGCGTTCAGAGATACGAAGAAAGTTAAACCGGGCAGCTGCTGCCGACGCGGTAATCGATCACCTTGATCTTGCCATCGATAATGTCCTTGCGCACACCCAACACACGCTTTTCGATTTCCGGCGTGATCAGCTTGCGGTTGTTCGCGTCGAGCGCCCAATCCACGCCGCCTTCTTTCAGGCCCTTGTAGCTGACGCCGCCTTTCCAGGTGCCGTTTTTCACTTGCATGAAGCTGTCATAGACGGTGTTGTCGACGCGCTTGACCATCGAGGTCAGCATGGTGCCCGGATACAGATGATTCTGGTTCGAATCGACGCCGATCGCCAGCTTGCCTTTTTCCTTGGCCATCTGCAAAGTCCCCATGCCGCTGCCGCCGGCGACCGCGAACACCACGTCGACGCCGCGCTCGAATTGCGAGCGGGCCAGTTCACCGCCCTTGGCCGGATCGTTCCAGGCGCCCGAGGTGGTGCCGACCATGTTTTGCGTCAGTTCCGCTTTCGGATTGACGGCCTTGATGCCTTGCGCGTAACCGCAGGCAAAGTTGCGGATCAGTGGAATATCGATGCCGCCGATAAAACCGATTTTCTTGCTCTTGCTGGCCATGGCAGCCGCCACGCCCACCAGGTAGGAGCCTTCTTCTTCCTTGAACACCACCGAGTTGACGTTGGCGCCAGCGGCCTGGCCGTCGATCAGCACGAATTTCACATTGGGAAATTCCTTGGCGACCTTTTGCACGGCTTGCGTCTGGGCAAAACCGATCGCGGCGATCATGTCGAGTTTCTTGCGGGCCAGGCCGCGCATGACTTGCTCGGCTTGCGTATCGCTGGAAGCCTGTACTTCGATAAAGGAAATGCCGGTGTCTTTTTTGAAGCGCTCGGCGCCTTCGAAAGCGGATTGGTTGAACGACTTGTCGAACTTGCCGCCCGCGTCATACACGACACCCAATTTTGGGTTAGCCGCGGACGCTTGAGCAGCCAGAAAAGCGGCTGCGATCGTCAAACTAAATTGTGTAAGTTTCATGAATTGGCTCCTGGAAGATCGATATTGTATATTTTTTATAGGGCAAACAGAAAATTTGGGGCCGATTTAGCCTGTTACGCCTGCAAGAATCGATGGTTCCTTATCAACATTGCACCGTATCGCAGAAGAAAGTTGCTGTTCGCTGCGGTTGTTGTGACCAGGGTGTGATGCGTATGCAACAGTTCGCCTTAGGCGTTCGAACCACTATGCATCATGGCCGATATGTATGGCAAATACGTTTTTGTTTATGGATTTATATGTATCGGATATAAATCCAAGGCAACATCAGGCGGCCGGCGGGTTGAGGATATTCAGAAAGGCGCGTACCACGGGCGCGTCGTCGAGCGTGGTGTAGCTGATATACAGATTGGCCGATGGCGGATTGGTCTTGATCGGCAGGAACACCACGCCGGGCCAGCCGATGCGGCTGGTGGTTTCCGGCACCAGGGTCACGCCCAGGCCGACGCCCACCATGGCCAACAGGGTTTGCGGTTCGTTGGCTTCCTGGAAAATCATCGGCTCGAAGCCGGCATTGACGCAGCATTGCACCAGGTAGCGGGGAAAGGCGGACTTGTCCAGCGCCAGGCTCAGCATCGGTTCGTCGGCGATATCGATCAGTTCGATGGACGCGCTCTTGGCCAGCCGGTGGTGTTCGTTGACGGCCACGCAGACATTTTCACGGAAGCACAGTTCCTGGCGCAGATTGTCGTGGCGCAGGTCATCGTCGTTGAGCTTGGGTTCGCGCCAGAAGCCGACGTCGATCTGCTTGCTGCGCAGCGCTTCGTATTGCACCGTCGGCCCCAGTTCATGGATGGTCCAGGTAACGCGGGGAAATTTGGACTGGAATTGTTCCAGCAGGCTGGGGATCGGGCCCCACATGGCCGAGCCGACGATGCCGACCCGCAAGCGGCCCACTTCGCCACGGTCGATCTGGCGGATGGTATCGATGGTCATGCGCATCTTCCCCAGCAGGTCGGCCGCCTCGTGCATCAGGGCCTTGCCCGCCACCGTCAGTTCGAAGGTGCGGGTGGTGCGCGCAAACAGGCGCACGCCCAGTTCGTTTTCCAGTTTCATGATCTGCTGGCTCAAGGGCGGCTGCGAGATATGCAGGCGCTCGGCTGCGCGGCTGAAGCTTTTCTCCTCGGCGACGGCGAGAAAATACTTTAACTGTTTCAGATCGATGGACATGCTTTCCTTGGCGTGCGTGATGCCTGGAGGGAACAACGCGCGGGCCGGTCGGCACCTGCGCGTTTCTTTACAGCAGTCCTATTATCGGGGCAGCACCGCCTGCATGGCAATGGCGAGCTTGGTGCCGACCTGGGCATTGTGTTTGACGAGCGCGATATTGGTGGCCAGGCTGCGGCCATCGGTCAGCTGCTTGATGCGCGACAGCAGGAACGGCGTGACCTGCTTGCCGGTCACGCCGCCGGCGTCCGCTTCCTGCAGGGCCTGGGTGGTGATGGCGTCGATTTCTTCCTTCGGCATTGCCTGCGCGGCCGGCACCGGATTGCTGACCACCACGCCGCCCTTCAAGCCCAGCTGCCATTTGGTGGCAATAAAAGCCGCTTGCTCGCCGGCGCTGTCGAGGCGGAAATCGGCCTGGAAGCCGCTTTCGCGCGTAAAGAAGGCGGGAAAGCCTTCCTGGCCCACGCTGATGACGGGCACGCCATGGGTTTCCAGGTATTCCAGGGTCAGGCCGATATCGAGGATCGATTTCACGCCGGCGCACACCACCGCCACCGAGGTCTGCGCCAGTTCCTGCAGGTCGGCCGAAATATCGAAGCTGGTTTCCGCGCCGCGGTGCACGCCGCCGATGCCGCCGGTCACAAACACACTGATGCCGGCCAGCTCGGCGCAGATCATGGTGGCGGCCACCGTGGTGGCGCCGAGTTTCTTTTGCGACAGCACGAACGGCAGGTCGCGGCGGCTGACCTTCATGGCGTCGGGCGAGGTGCCCAGCAGTTCCAGCTGCTCGGGCGACAAGCCGATGCAGATCCTGCCGTCGATAATGGCGATGGTGGCCGGCACGGCGCCGCCGTCACGGATGATTTGTTCCACTTCGCGCGCCATCTCCACGTTTTGCGGATACGGCATGCCGTGCGAAATGATGGTCGATTCCAGCGCCACGATGGCCTTGCCGGCCGCGCGCGCGTCCAGCACTTCTTGCGAGAACAAAAGGGAGTGATGTAGTTGGGTCATGCTGTTTATCCTGTCAATCAAGGGGAATAGGGCCGTCTTCGATATCGTCGAGGACGCTGGCGGAAATCAGGGTTGACACGGTGGCGCTGGAGGCCAGGGTCATGGCGGCCAGCTTCAGGCCGCGCCGGCATGCCAGTCGTAAATCATTGCTGTCGTGATACAGCGACCAGCAGACGGCGGCGGAAAAGGCGTCGCCGGCGCCGGTGACATCGATCGCGTCGACGGCCAGGGCGGGCAGGTGGGCCATGCTTGCGTCCGCTCCTGCGCCATCGCTGAACAACACGCCGTGTGCGCCCAGCGTGACGATCAACTGGCGCACACCCTGGCGCAGCACTTCGTGGCAGGCATCACGCAGCGCCTCGTCGGTCGGCAGGGCGCGCGCGACACGCGTTTCCAGCTCGCCACGGTTCAGGATCAGCAGCTGCAAGCCCGCCAGGTCTTGCGGCAGGTGCGCCATCTTCGGCTGCGAGACGGCCACGATCACCAGCGGTGCGGCGTTCTCCTCGGCCGCCCTTGCTTCGTCCAGCAGAAAGGCCACGCTCTCCATGCCAAGATTCAGGTCGCAGACGGTCAGCGCCGCTTGCGCGCGCTGCGGCTGGCGGCTGTGCAGAAAGGCCGGCGTCAGCTGTTCATACAGCTGCATATTGGCCATCGCCAGCAGCATTTCGCCGTGTTCGTCGAGCACGGCCGTATAAGTGCCGCTGCCGGTATTGGCCAGGTGCAAGCTGCCGCGCATGTCGATGCCGGCGTCTTCCGCATGGGTTTGCAGCGCGTGGCCGGCCGCATCGTCGCCCAGCGCTGTCAACAGTGCCACCGGCAAGCCCAAGCGGGCCAGGTTTTCCGCGATATTGCGGCCCACGCCGCCAAATACCTCGGTCGAGCGCACAGGGTTCGAGGTGCCCATCTGCAAGGCGGCCAGGGTGCGCATCTTGCGGTCCAGGTTGGCGGCGCCCAGGCACAGCACGGGCCGGCTGTCGGGCAGCACATAGGCGCGGCCCAGCAGGCGGCGTTCGCGGATCAGGCCGGCGATATGGCCGGCCACGGCCGAACGGGACAAACCCAGTTCGGTCGCCAGTTCCTGCTGCGAAATAAAGGGATTGCTGCGTATCAGCGCATACAGCTGGTCTTTTTTGGAAAGGTCGGTCACGGCGGGCCTGGAATAAACAATTGTCCGCAAGATTAAACTTTTGTTTTAAGGCTGTCAATCGCAGTCTGCCCCCATTGCTGGCAGGGCCGGGCCCGCTGCTTTATAATGCCGGCCATTTATATATCTTTTGTATAAATGCGCAAGAAAAATGGTATTTGCCATACATATTGCGCTTGATGCATAGTGGCGCCTGATAGCACCCAACCGCATGTCGATAGTCCTGTACAGAATCGCGCCTACCACGCCTGCTGCAGGATTCAAGCAAAAGATCCAACACCGATCCGCAGACCAACTCATCAATCACGAGGACCATCATGTCGAATAACGCCCCTTTCCACGCCGCCGAAATCATCCGCGCCCGCGCCCCAGAAAATTTCAAGCCGCGCGTGGCGATGATACTCGGCTCGGGCTTGGGCGTATTGGCCGAGCAGATGACGGACGCCGTCAGCATCAGCTTCGACGAACTGCCGGGCTTCCCGATCAGCACCGTGCACGGCCATGCCGGCGAACTGGTGGTCGGCACCCTGTCGGGCGTGGCGGTGGTGTGCATGAAAGGCCGCGGCCATTTCTACGAAGGCTACGGCATGGGCGTGATGACCAGCGCCATCCGTACCCTGAAACTGCTGGGCTGCGAAATGCTGTTCGTCACCAATGCCGCCGGTTCCCTGCGCCCTGAAGTGGACGCCGGCAGCCTGGTGGCCATCAGCGACCATATCAACCTGCTGCCGGGCACCCCGATGGTCGGCCCGAACGACGACCGTTTCGGCCCGCGCTTCTTCAGCATGGCCAACGCCTATGACGCCGAGCTGCGCCAGCAGGTGAAAGACACGGCTGCCGCCAACGGCATCACGCTGCATGAAGGCGTGTTCGTGGCGTATCCGGGCCCGAACTTCGAGACGGCTGCCGAGATCCGCATGATGGCCCGCCTGGGCGCCGACACGGTCGGCATGTCGGTAGTGCCGGAAGTCGTGTCGGCCCGCCATTGCGACCTGAAAGTGGTGGGCGTGTCCGTCATCACCAACCTGGCCGAAGGCATGTCGCCATTCGCGCTGTCGCACGAGCAGACCCTGAAATATGCGGCCATCGGCGCGAAAGACCTGGTCAAGCTGATCCTCGCTTTCCTGGCCGGCGTCGCCGCAAAACCGCAGGCTTAAACAGTATTTCCACCACCGCGCGGCCTGCGCCCACGAGGCTGCCGCGCGGCAGGGCCGGACGATCCGGCCTACACTATCCGCATCATCCTAAAGCGAGCCTTATCATGTCACGCGCATTTATCCTCCTGCTTGATTCCTTTGGCCTGGGCGCGACGCCAGACGCCGCCAAGTACGGCGACGCAGGCGCCAATACCTTTGGCCATATCGCCAGCACGGTCGCCAAAAGCGGCAAGACCTTGAAACTGCCGAACATGGAGCGCCTGGGCCTGGGCGCCGCCGCCCACCTGGCCAGCGGCGAATGGGCCACCGGCTTCGACCAGCGCGACGGTTTTACCGGCGCCTATGGCGCCGCGCGCGAGCGCTCGACCGGCAAGGACACGCAAAGCGGCCACTGGGAAATCGCCGGCGTGCCGGTCGAATTCGACTGGGGATATTTCCCCCGCACCACGCCATCGTTCCCGCAAGACCTGACCGACAAATTGAAAGCGATGTCGGGCGTGCCCGGTTTCCTCGGCGACTGCCACGCTTCCGGCACCGACATCATCAACAAGCATGGCGACGAGCACGTCGCCACCGGCAAGTTGATCATCTACACCTCGGGCGACTCGGTGATGCAGATCGCCGCGCACGAAGAATCGTTCGGCCTCGATCGCCTGTACGCAGTGTGCGAAATGGCCTTCAAATTGGTCGAGCCGTACAATATCGGCCGCGTGATCGCGCGCCCTTTTACCGGCAGCAACGGCAACTACACGCGCACCAGCAACCGCCACGACTACGCCGTCGCGCCGCCCGCGCCGACCCTGCTCGACCACGTGAAAAACGCCGGCGGCGAAGTGGTGGGCCTGGGCAAGATCAGCGATATTTTCGCCACGAAAGGTATCTCGCGCGTGGTGAAAGGCGTCGACAATATGGCACTGTTCGAAGCGCTGCTCAAAACCGCCGATGAAGTGCAGGACAAGTCGCTGACGTTCGTGAACTTCGTCGACTTCGACCAGGCCTTCGGCCACCGCCGCAATACCGAAGGCTATGCCGACGCACTGCGCGAAATGGATGCCCGCCTGCCCGAGTTCATGGCCAAGCTGAAACCGGGCGACCTGGTGGTGATCACCGCCGACCATGGCTGCGATCCGACCTGGCACGGTTCCGACCATACGCGCGAACATATCCCGATGATCTTCTTCGGCCCCGGCGTGGCGCCGCGCGCGCTCGGCATTTCCGAGAGCTTCTCCGATATCGGCCAGACCCTGGCCCATCACCTGGGTGTCGCGCCGCTGGCCAATGGCGTCAATGTGCTGTAAACGCGTCTTCATTTTCAGATTGGAATATCCATGTTTCTAACCCAGGAAATCATCCGCAAGAAGCGCGACAAGGGCGTGCTGAGCGCCGAGGAAATCCAGTTTTTCGTGCGCGGCATTACGGATGGCAGCGTCAGCGAAGGCCAGGTGGCCGCGCTGGGCATGGCGGTGTTTTTCAATGACATGAACATGGACGAGCGCGTGGCGTTCACCCTGGCCATGCGCGACTCCGGCCACGTGCTGGACTGGCGCTCGCTGAACCTGCCCGGCCCGGTGGTCGACAAGCATTCGACCGGTGGCGTGGGCGACGTGGTGTCCTTGCTGCTGGGGCCGATGATCGCCGCTTGCGGCGGCTATGTGCCGATGATCTCGGGCCGCGGCCTGGGCCACACGGGCGGCACGCTGGACAAATTCGACGCCATTCCCGGTTACTGCACCGTGCCGGACAATGAATTGTTCCGCAAGGTGGTGCAGGAGATCGGCGTGGCCATCATCGGCCAGACGGCGCAGCTGGCGCCGGCCGACAAGCGTTTCTACAGCATCCGCGACGTGACCGCCACGGTGGAATCGGTGGCCATGATCACCGGTTCGATCCTGTCTAAAAAACTGTCGGCCGGCCTCGATGCGCTGGTGATGGACGTCAAGGTGGGTACGGGCGCCTTTATGCCGACCTACGACAAATCGGTGGAATTGGCCGAGAGCATCGTTGCCGTCGGCAATGGCGCCGGCATGCAAACCTCGGCCATTTTGACCGACATGAATGAATCGCTGGCGCCGTACGCCGGCAATGCGCTGGAAGTGCGCGGCGCCATGGATTACCTGACGGGCCGTTCGCGCCCGGCGCGCCTGCATGAAGTGACCCTGGCGCTGTGCGCCGAAATGCTGGTGCTCGGCGGCCTGGCCGCGACCGAAGAGGAAGCGCGCGCCCAGCTCGAAGCGGTGCTGGCCTCGGGTGCGGCGGCCGAGCGTTTTGCGCGCATGGTGTCGGCCCTGGGCGGCCCGGCCGATCTGGTCGAGAACCCGGACAAGCACCTGGAGCTGGCGCCGTTCGTGGTGCCGGCGCCGGCGCTGTCGGCCGGCTTTGCCCATGTGCGCGACTGCCGCGCCATCGGCCTGGCCGTGGTGTCGCTGGGCGGTGGCCGCCGCCGTCCGACCGATGTGATCGACTTTGCCGTCGGCTTGAGCGAACTGGTCGGCCTGGGCGAGCAGGTCGCCGCCGGCCAGCCTCTGGCGATGGTGCACGCGCGCACGGAAGCGGCGGCGCAGCAGGCCGTGAAGGAAATCCAGGCGGCGTACGAGATCAGCCCGGTGGCGTTGACGGCCAAGCCGGTGATTTATCGTACCATTCGTCCGTAAAATAAAATCTGGGGCCAGACCCCCTCGGCCGTTAGCGCAAGCCGCTGAGTTTGCGGCATTGAGGGTCTGACCCCCGCAGTAACGCTTTCAAAGGTAATAAATGAACAATGAAGAACTGATCGCCGAAGCCAACGCCGGCCGCGAACTGGCGTATGCGCCATACTCGCGTTTCAGGGTGGGCGCGGCGCTGCTGTGCAAGGATGGCCGCGTGTTCCGGGGCTGTAACGTGGAAAACGCCGCTTATGGCCTGTGCAACTGCGCCGAGCGCACGGCGTTTTTCAGCGCCATCGCGCATGGCTGCAAACCGGGCGACTTTGCCAAACTGGCCGTCACCGGCGATACGGCGCAACCGATTTCGCCGTGCGGCGCCTGCCGCCAGGTGATGTTCGAGCTGGGCGGCGCCGACCTGCCGGTGATACTGACCAACCTGAACAACGATATCATGGAAGTGACGGCGGGCTGGCTGCTGCCGCATGGTTTCGGCAGTTCCGACCTGGACATGAAATAAACGCAATTTGAACAAAACCATCGACATCCAGGCCGCCGTGGCGATCGCCGCGGCCGAGGCCCTGGCGGCCAAGACCCAGGGCACCTTCGGTGTCGGCGGCGTGCTGCTCGACGGCTTTGGCAATGTGCTGCAATCGATGCACAACAATGTGGTGCAGGACGGCCTGGTGCTGGACCCCACCGCGCATGGCGAACGCCAATTGATCGACTGGTATTTTGCGCAAGTGGCCGCAGGCGCCGCCTTGCCGCCACCGCAGGAACTGACCCTCGTCACCTCGCTCGACCCCTGCTGCATGTGCACCGGCGCCATCCTGGCGGCCGGCTTCAATGTGGTGGTGGCGGCATCCGATGGCAATGCGGGCATCAATTACGATGGCGCCGCCACCTTCACGGCCTTGCCGGTATCGCTACGGGCGCAGGCCGGCGGCAGTTTTTGCTATCCGGCCGTGCGTGGTGCCACGCCGTATGCGCGCGCCGCCTCGGGCGCGGCACCGAAATCTTTTTTTATCGGCAAGAGCATCAACGAAGCCACGCAGGCGCTGTGCACGCTGGTGTTCGAATCGATGGCGTCGCAGGTGATGCAGCTGCTGCATGCCGGTGACGAGCACCCGGCCTGCGATCCGGCCACCTTGCCGGACGACCATGCGGTGGTGCGCGCCTTGCGCCAGCGCTATCCCGATGCCTTGAAATACCGCGGCGCGCCGCATGCGCCTGGCGCCGGCCTGGCGCCGTTCCTGCTCGCCGCGATGGCGCAGGACCGCCGCAATGGCGGCGCGGGCGAGGCGGCCGCCTTGCTCGACTCCTTCGGCAACTTGCTGCTGTGCCTGCCGGGCCAGCAATCGCAGTCGCTGATACGCACGCCCTTTATGGAATGCACGCGCCAGTATGCGCAGCTGCGCCATGAGTTGATGGTGGGAAAGGACAGCGCGCAGCAGGAGGAATGCAAGCGCTATCTGGGCCATCCCAAGCACGGCACTTTTGTGTTGTCCGGCGGACTCGACGACAGTGCCGCCAGTTTCATGACCCTGGGCGCCTACGGCTCGACCATGGAAGGCGCTCTGCCGGAAAACAATCCGGCCCAATTCCAGTATGTGCGGCCAGGCATGGCGCACAGCGACTTGCTGGCGCTGTGCCAGGCACTGCCGCCGCTGTACAGCAAGCTGATCCAAATCCAGCCGCGCCAGGTGGCGGACCAGGCCCTGATCGCGGCGCTCGCTTAAGCGTCGTCGTCGGGAAGATTCTTCAGCAGGAAATCACGCACGTTTTCACCGGCGATGCGGCGTATCTGCGCCGGCGATAATCCCGCGTCCAGCAGCGCCTGCGTCAAGCGCGGCAGGCCGGCCGCATCGATGGCGGTGGTGACGGCGCCGTCGAAGTCCGAGCCGTAGGCCACGTGCTCCACGCCCATCACCGACACCGCATGCTTGATGGCGCGCGCGATGGCTTGCACATCCTTGCCGCAGACGGCCGTGCTCCAGAAGCCGATGCCCACCAGGCCGCCTTGCGCGGCGATGCGTTTCAGTTGCGCGTCGCTCAGGTTGCGCCCGTTGGCGCAGGTGCCGCGCACGCCCGTGTGCGACACCATCACGGGCCGTTTTGCCAATGTCAGTACCTCATCGATGGTGGGGCCCGACGCATGCGCCAGGTCGACGATCATCTTGCGCTGCTCCATGGCGCGCAGCCAGTCGCGCCCCAGGGGCGTCAGGCCGCCTTTTTGCATGCCGTGCTGCGAGCCCGACAGTTCGGTATCGAAAAAATGCGTGGGCGCGGCCATGCGGTAGCCGGCGCGGTACAGGGCATCCAGATTGTCGAGTTTACCCTCGAGCGCATGCGCGCCTTCCAGGGTCAGCCAGCCGGCCATCAGTTTTTGGTCCTTGTCGCGCGCGGCAATAAAAGCGCGCAACTGGGCGCGGCTGCCGATCACGCGCATGCTGCCTTCGCTGGCGCCGGCCAGCTGGTGCAATTCCTTGGCCTGGTACAGCGCGCGTGCCAGCAGGCTGTTCCAGGTGGCCGGCGGCAAGCCCTGCGCCATCACCAGCGCCGTGATGTTGTCGCTGTCGCCGTCGTTGCGGTCGATATTCATCTTGCGCGGGGTTTTCGTCACCACCGAAAAGGCCTGCAGCGCCACATTGCCTTGCGCCAGGCGCGGAAAGTCCACGTGGCCGCGTCCGCCCGCCTGGTTCAGGTCGCGCTGCCACAGCAGGCTGTCCGCGTGCAGGTCGGCAATCCACAGGCTGCGGTGCAGCGACTGGGCCTGCTTTGATGGCGCCGGGGCGGTGATGGGGTAGACCTGGTTGATGTTCTTGTCGACCAGCGCGGGAGTGGCCAGGAAGCCGCCGAGCAAGACCAGGCCGGCGGCGGAAATGCTGATGATCATGGTTCTCCGTTTCACCATGGGTCGTAAGTGCCCAGGCTCCAGACATGGCCTTCGGGATCGCGGCAGGTAAAGCCGCGCCCGCCGTATTCTTCATCCTTGATATCGAGCACGATCTCGGCGCCGGCTTCGACGGCGCGCCGATAGACGCTGTCGGCGTCGTCGACCACCAGGTAGCAGCTTTGCGTATTGGCGCCGTCCAGTTCACGCGGCTGGCGCATCAAACGGCCGTATTCGCTGTCGGTGACGGAGCCGAGCATGATCATGCCGTTGCCGAAACTGAGCTGGGCATGGGCGATGCCGCCGTCGTTGTCGGGCACCACCAGCTGCTTTTCAAAGCCCAGTGCCTGGCACAGCCAGGCGATGGCGGCCGGCGCATCGTGGTAGCGCAGGCAGGGGATGGTGGTGGCCTTGGTGGCTTTTGCGGTGATGCTCATGGGAACACTCCTGTAACGGGGATGGAGTAGCTTCGATCATGGATGGCGCGCGGCGTTCCATGCCACGCGGTCCATGCCACTATAAGCTACCCTTGCCAGCCCGGCAAGAATGATTCCCTTGCCCTTTATTGCGGCGGTTGTTGCGCCGCGGCTTTTTTATTCCAGCCGAAGCCGCCGCTGTTGCTGGCCCATTTGACCAGCAGGAAGATCAGGAACAGGGTCAGCACCAGCGGCAGGATGGTGATGAACAGGGCCAGGCCGATGGCGCAGGCCAGCAGCATGGGCCAGGACATGGCGCCCACGGCGTCGACGCCCTGGCGCGCCAGGCCGCACAAGCCCTGCCAGAAACTGTCGAAGTCTGCATTGCCCGGTGCCGAATTGATGTCTTTCATGCCGTTCTCCTGTCGTTGTCGAGTGCCTGCGGCCATCTGATGGCCTGGCGATGACTGCACTATAGCGGGCAGCTTGTTGGCTGGCATCAAGGCTGCGACGAATGGCAGAATCGCCGGCATGAGCGACGGCAGGACAGGATAAAACGTTTACTCGAAGACCTTCAGTTTCAGCTGGAAGCTCAGTGCGCCGTACAGGCGGTCCTTGTAGGACGGCACGATGGCGATATTCACGCCGACGCGCTGGTATTCATAGCTGACGGTGGGGATCAGGGCCGGGAACCAGCCGCCATCGCGCATCTTCGGGTAGCCGTTGAAGCCGCCGATCACGGCGCCCACGCGCAGCGGGCCGACATGGAAGGGCTGGTAGTACACGCCGAGGTAATTCGAATAGGCGCGGTCGCTATTGTAGAAGCGGCCTGCCGTGGCCGACGCCACGGTGGAAAAACGGTATTCGGCGCCCAGGCCCGGATTGCCGTCATTCAGGTTCTTGTCGCGCTGAAAGTGGTACGAGTAAAAACCCGCGTTGAGCCAGGTTTCGCTCAGGGGCTGGTTCTCGATCATGCCCACGGTTTGCGCCTGCGCCGCCGACGCCAGGGTGATAAGCGCCGCGCAGGCCGCCTGGCGCAGCAATGGTAACTGTTTCATGCCTGTCCTCTGTCAGTATTGAGCGCGCCATGCTATCACTGGAATATTGTTCCTTGGGAATTTCATTGAGCGCATTCGCGGCTGGCCTGCTGGTGGCGGATACTGATAGAGTTGCTCTCCGGAAAATATTTGTTGTTTATTTAGTACAAGTAATCTATTTTTGAGACAAGTAAAAAGGCGTAAATATGATATCCTTGAGGTAAGTTAATGTTAATTTTGGAAATAAAATGAAAACCTTGTCGAAATTGCCTGCGCTGTTGATCCTGTCCACCGCCTTGGCAGCAGGCGCGGCCCGGGCGGGTGTTGTCGAGATCAATATCGGTGGCGCCAACCTGTATTCGCTTGGTAACTTCAATCCGACCGGCGCCGAGGTTCAAGGCTCGTTACTGGTCGGCAAGGATATGAACGCTGCCAGTTACACGGTAAATAAAAACAATAAGGATGCATTCGGTAGCTCGGGATACGCGCTGGTGGTCGGTGGCAACCTCAGTTACAACTCCGGCTCGATCCAGAACGGCAGCTATTATGCTGGCGGCACCACGAATATC
This sequence comes from Janthinobacterium sp. J1-1, assembly GCF_030944405.1. NCBI lineage: Bacteria > Pseudomonadati > Pseudomonadota > Betaproteobacteria > Burkholderiales > Oxalobacteraceae > Janthinobacterium > Janthinobacterium sp. J1-1. The sequence goes on along the minus strand of NZ_CP132339.1, from coordinate 6,643,353 downwards.
ACGAGCAATACCGGCTTGGATACCGCCACCAAATCGAGCACTTCGCCGGTCTCGTTCGCCGACTTGTCGACGACGATGAAAAGCACCTCGACGGCGCTGGCTGCAGTTGCAAAGACGGGTGCCACGACGGTGCAGTACGGCGGCATGACGCTGACCGGCGGCAGCGGTAACGTGCAGGTATTCGATATCAAGTCGACCGATCTGGCTGCGGTGAACTACTTCAATTTCGCCAATCTGAGCGCGAAAGAAACGCTGATCCTGAATGTTAGCGGCACCAATGTCAAGATGCAGGGCGGTGGCAGTTTCGGCAACTACAATGTGCTATACAACTTCTATGAAGCAACCACGCTGGATTTCAGCAGTGTAGCACTGTATGGTACCGTCCTGGCGCCTCTGGCAACTGTTACCAGCAGCGGCGGCGATATCCACGGCAGCGCCGTGGTCGGCAACTGGGCGTCGAGCACCACCCTGCACGCTGACGCTGGCACCGCCTTCCAGGCGACTGACGTGACCGGTTTCGCGGCCGCCGTCTCGCCGGTACCGGAACCAGGCACCTACGCCATGCTGCTGGCCGGCCTGGGCCTGGTCGGTTTCGCCGTGCGCCGCCGCAAGCACAAGGCCGCGGCGTAAGCCTGCGCCGCCTGTTTCACAAACCGCCGGTCACGGCGGTTTTTTTTCGCCGGTCGAGTTTACCGGCACGGCCACGGCCGCCAGCACCATCCGCGTGATCAGCTGTTCGGCGTCGTCGAAGTCCTGGCGCAGCAGCTGCTTGCGTTCCAGCACCAGCGCCATCTGCGCCGAAAAATCCGCATACGACTGCGTCATGGCCCAGATGGCAAACATCAGGTGGGTGGCATTGACGGGCGCGATCTTGCCGGCCGTTATCCATTGCTCGAACACGGCGATGTCCTTGCGCAGCAGCGGCACCACCCGTTCGCGTATCTGTTCGCCGTACAGCGGCGCGCCATTGATCACTTCGAGCGCATACACGCGCGAGGCCCACGGCTGTTCGCGTGAAAAGCGCAGCTTGGCACTGATATAGGCGCGCAGCACGTCGCGCGGTTCGTCCTCCGGGTTGGCCAGCAGGTCCATGCGCGCCAGCCAGTCGTCGAGCACATCGTCGAGCACGCGCTGGTACAGCTGCTGCTTGGTGGGAAAGTAATACATCAGGTTCTGCTTCGACAGCCCGGCCCGTTCGGCGATGGTGGCGATAGCCGCGCCTTCGTAGCCGCTTTCGGCGAACACGCGCACGGCCTGGCGCAGGATGTCGCTTTCCAGGCGGTCGCGGTTTTGCATGCGCCGGCCGCTGGCGCTTTTCAGCTGCGGGGCAGGGGATTTGTCGCTGGCCATGGTAGGGTCTTTAGCGTGGGCGTATCGATTGCAGGAATGCCTGCAGCACTGGGCTATCGGTGTAGGCGACGTTGAAGCGGAACCACACGGTTTCGGGTGCACGCAGCATGAAAAATTCATTCGGCGACAGCAAAATGCCCGCCTTCAGGGCCAGGTCGGCCACCAGCTTGCCGTTCCACTGCGGCGTTTGAATGTCGGGCCAGCCGGCGCTGACGAACATGCCGCCGCGCGGACGCGCCACAGGCGCCATGCCGGCCTGCGCCAGGCAGTCGATGCTGCGCTCGCGCCCCGCGTCGAGCTGCGCCACCAGCCGCTCGATCATGCGCTTGTAGGGCCGCGCCGAGACCGCGTGCAGCACCGCGCGCTCATTGATTTCCGAGGTGGTCAGCCCGGCCAGCATTTTTACGCGCACCAGTTCGGCCACCAGCGACGGCGAGGCGCAGATCGAGCCCACGCGCAGCACCGGCGACAGGGTCTTGGAAAAGCTGCCGACGCGGATCACGCGGCGCAAGCCGTCCATCGCCGCCAGCGACGCCTCGCCGCGCGCGGCCAGTTCGCGGTAGATATCGTCTTCCACCAGCCAGAAATCGAACTGCTCGGCCAGCGCCAGCAGCCGGTGCGCTTGCGCCTGGCTGAGCGAGGTGCCGAGCGGGTTCTGCAGCACGGTGTTGACGAACATGATCTTCGGCTGCGTGCGTGCGGCCACTTCCGCCAGTACATCGAGATCGAGGCCCGCTTCGCCGCGCGGGATGCCGACCGGAATGCAGCCGTGGTGGCGTATCAGCGACTGCAGATTGCTGTAGCCGGGGTCTTCCACCAGCACCGTGTCGCCCGGCTTGGTCAGGCTGCGCAGGATCAGGTCAAAGCCGTGGGTGGCGCCGTGCGTCAGCAATACCTGGTCCGGTTCGACCTGGAACAGTTCTTCCGACAAAGTGCTGGCCAGGTGCTGGCGCAGCGAGGCAAAGCCCAGCGGATGGCCGTAGCCGCGCAGCCGGCTGGCCGGAATGCGCATGGCCTGGCGCACGGCGTCGAGGATGGTGGCCTCGCCATACATTTCCGGCGGCAGCCAGCCGGCGCCCACCGGCAGCGCTTCGGAGACGCCCGAATACAGATCCGGCGTGAGGGCGTCGATGGCGCTCGGACTGGCGCTGGCGTGGGCGGCAGTGTGTGGCGATCCCGCCACGTCGTGGCGCGCCACGAAATAGCCGGAGCCGCGCCGCGAGGACAGCAGGCCCAGGTTGACCAGCCGGTCATACGACTCGACCACGGTGAAGGTCGAGACGCCATTGCATTTGGCAAACTGGCGCACCGACGGCATGCGGGTGCCGATGCGCAAGGCGCGGCTGCCCACCATCACGCTGATGGCGATCACGATCTGCTCGACCAGCCCGCCTTTCTTGTGGCGGCCGATTTCCAGCACCGGCCAGCCGCTCCCTGTTTCCATTGCGGCTTCCGGCACTTGCTCCGCCTCTTCGTTGTGCTTCAAGGTGGCTCCTTATGCTGCCTGCACAAAAACTGTAGTGGTTTTATGACCTGTACGGTTGGGGTTTTTTGCTGTTTGTGTATCTGTGCTTATCGACGCTGGCCTGCCTATTATTACATCAGCTTTTTGCCAACTGGTAAATTATTTTACGCACCGTCAAAAACAATGTTTGGCGGCATGTCAGCATTCCTGGGAGAGTTTCATGAGCGAATTGAGCCACACGGCAAGGCCGGAATCGATGTCGGCATTCTGGATGCCGTTTACCAATAACCGCGACTTCAAGGCCAATCCGCGCCTGCTGGTGTCGGCCGAAGGCATGTACTACAAGGACGTCGACGGCAACAGCATCCTCGACGGCACGGCCGGCCTGTGGTGCGTGCCTTGCGGCCATGCGCAGCCGAAGATCGTCGGCGCCATCCGCGACATGGTGGGCCAGCTCGACTTCGCGCCCACCTTCCAGATGGGCCATCCGGCCGCCTTCGAGCTGGCGGAAAAACTGATGGACTACACGGGCCATAAATTCGGCCACGTGTTCTATACCAATTCCGGTTCCGAAGCCGTCGACACGGCCCTGAAAATCGCGCTGGCCTACCACAAGGCGCGCGGCGAGGGCGGGCGCACGCGTTTGATCGGCCGCGAGCGCGGTTATCACGGTGTTGGCTTTGGCGGCATTTCCGTCGGCGGCATCGCCGGCAACCGCAAGACCTTCGGCCCCATGCTGGCCGGCGTGGACCATTTGCCGCACACCCACAACCTGGAAAAGAACGCCTACACGGTGGGCGAACCCGAATACGGCACCCACTTGGCCGACGAACTGGAACGCATCGTCGCCCTGCATGACGCCTCGACGATTGCCGCCGTCATCGTCGAACCGGTGGCCGGCTCCACCGGCGTGCTGATTCCGCCCAAGGGTTACTTGAAGCGCCTGCGCGAACTGTGCACCAAGCACGGCATCCTGCTGATCTTCGACGAAGTGATCACCGGCTTTGGGCGCATGACGACGCCGTTCGCGGCCGATTATTTCGAGGTCGAGCCGGACCTGATGACCACCGCCAAGGGTCTCACCAACGGCATGGTGCCGATGGGCGCCGTGTTCAGCAAACAATATATCCACGACGCCTACATGGACGCGCCGCCCGGCATCGAGCTGTTCCATGGCTACACCTATTCCGGCCACCCGCTGGCCTGCGCCGCCTCGCTGGCGACCCTGCAGGTGTTCGAGGAACAGGACATCCTGGGCCACGCGAAAAGCATGCAGGCCTACTGGCAGGATGCGGTCCACTCATTGAAAGGGCTGCCGCATGTGATCGACCTGCGCAGCATCGGCCTGATCGCCGGCATCGAGCTCGATCCCATCGCCGGCAAGCCCGGCACGCGCGCCTTTGCCGCCTTCAAGCAGGCCTTTGCCGACGGCGTGCTGATACGCACCACCGGCGACATCATCGCGCTGTCGCCACCGCTGGTGCTGGAAAAACAGCATATCGACGAGCTGTTCGGCAAGCTGGCCACCGTGTTGAAAAATCTCGACTAAGGAGCATCATGAACGATCTCGACACCATCACCCATTACATCAACGGCGCCAAGGTCGACACAAAAAGTGGCAGTTACGGCGACGTCTACAACCCCGCCCTGGGCGAGCCGGTGGCCCGCGTGGCGCTGGGCACTGCGGAAGATGTCGACACGGCCGTGCAGGCCGCCGCCGCCGCCTTTCCGTCGTGGTCCGCCACGCCGCCGCTGACGCGTGCCAGGGTGCTGTTTCGCTACCTGCAGTTGTGCCAGCAGCACACCGATGAATTTGCCGCCATGCTGACGCGTGAACACGGCAAGACCTTTGCCGACGCCCAGGGCGAAGTGGCGCGCGGCATCGAGATGGTGGAATTTGCCGTCGGTATTCCACAACTGTTGAAAGGCGAATTCACGGACCAGATTTCGCGCGGTATCGACGCCTGGTCAATGCGCCAGGCGCTGGGCGTGGTGGCCGGCATCACGCCATTCAACTTCCCCGTGATGGTGCCGATGTGGATGTTCCCGGTCGCCATCGCCTGCGGCAATACCTTTGTATTGAAACCGTCCGAGCGCGATCCGTCGGCGTCCTTGCTGCATGCCAGGCTGCTGAAAGAAGCGGGCTTGCCCGATGGCGTTTTCAACGTGGTGCAGGGCGATAAAGTGACGGTGGACGCCTTGCTTGACCACCCGGTGGTGCAGGCGATCAGCTTTGTGGGATCGACGCCGATTGCCGAATATATCTATGCGCGCGGCAGCGCCAGCGGCAAGCGCGTGCAGGCCCTGGGCGGCGCGAAAAACCATATGGTGGTGATGCCCGATGCCGACATGGACATGACGGTCGACGCGCTGATCGGCGCGGCCTACGGTTCGGCCGGCGAGCGCTGCATGGCCATTTCCGTGGTGGTGGCGGTCGGCGACGCGGGCGACAAACTGGTCACTGCACTGGCAACGCGCACGGCCGCACTGAAAGTGCGCGACGGCATGGAGCATGGTGCGGAAATGGGCCCGGTCGTGTCGAGTGCCGCCAAGCAGCGCATCGAAAAACTGATAGGCGAAGGCGTGGAGCAGGGCGCGACTCTGGTGGTCGATGGCCGCAACCATGTGGTGGCGGGGCGCGAGAACGGCTTCTTCGTTGGCGGCACCTTGTTCGACCACGTCACGCCCGACATGAGCATCTACAAGGAAGAGATTTTCGGCCCGGTGCTGTGCGTGCTGCGCGCGCCCGACGTGGTGCATGCGGTGGACCTCATCAACGCCAACGAGTATGGCAATGGCGTGGCGATCTATACGCGCGACGGCGGCGTGGCGCGCGAATTCGTGCGCCAGATCCAGGTCGGCATGGTCGGCGTCAACGTGCCGCTGCCGGTGCCGATGGCCTTCAACAGTTTCGGCGGCTGGAAGCGCAGCATGTTCGGCGACCACCATGCGTATGGCCCGGAAGGCGTGCGCTTCTACACGCGCCACAAGGCCGTGATGCAGCGCTGGCCGAACACGGCAAGTGCTGGTGTGGAATTTGCTTTTCCCCAGATGAAGTAAGGGCGTCACCCACCATTTACCGTAGCTAACAAGAGGAAAGCGTGATGATCGAATCCCTGAATTATTTGCCGCATGCGGCCTTGCCCAGTGCCGAACTGTCCGGCCACTTTACGGACCTGGCGCCGCCCTTGACGGCGCGCCAGGCGGCCATCGAAAGCGCGCGCTGCCTGTATTGCTACGATGCGCCCTGCAGCCGCATCTGCCCTTCCGAAATCGATGTGGCCAGCTTTATCCGCAATATCCACGACAAGAATATCAATGGCGCTGCGGCCGGTATTTTGAAAAGCAATATCCTGGGCGGCAGCTGCGCCCGCGTCTGCCCGACCGAGATCTTGTGCGAGGACGTCTGCGTGCGCAACCACGACGCCGAAGGCCAGCCCGTGAAAATCGGCCTGCTGCAGCGCTATGCGGTCGACCACATGCGGTTTGCCAGTCATCCGTTCAAGCGGGCGGCCGCCACCGGCAAGACCATCGCCGTCGTCGGCGCCGGGCCGGCCGGCCTTTCCTGCGCGCACCGCCTGGCCATGCTGGGCCATGACGTGGTGATCTTTGAAAAGGAAAGCAAGGCGGGCGGGCTGAATGAATACGGCATCGCCAAATACAAGCTGACGGATAACTTCGCGCAGAAGGAAGTCGAATTCCTGCTCGGTATTGGCGGCATCACCATTCGATGGTGCCAGGTGCTGGGCGACAACCTGCAGCTGCGCGAGCTGCATGCGCAGTACGACGCCGTGTTCCTGGGCCTGGGCCTGGGTGCCAGCCGCAAGCTGGGGCTGACGGGCGAAGAGGCGCCGGGCCTCTTGGCGGCGGTCGACTATATCAGCGCGCTGCGCCAGGCCGACGACCTGGCCGCGCTGCCCGTGCCGAAGCGCGCCATCGTCATCGGCGCCGGCAATACGGCGATTGACATGGCGGTGCAGGTCCAGCGCCTGGGCGCCGAGGAAGTCACGCTGGTGTACCGCCGCGGCTTCGACGCCATGACGGCCACCCACCATGAGCAGGAGATCGCCAAGGCCAACCAGGTGCGCATGCTGACCTGGGCCCAGCCGCAGCAGGTGCTGCTGGACGCAGAAGGCAAGGTGGCCGGCATGCGCTTTGAAAAGACAGCGCTGGACGGCACGCGTTTGACCGGCACCGGCGAAACCTTGGACGTGGCGGCCGACGCCATCTTCAAGGCCATCGGCCAGAGTTTCGACACGCAGGTGCTGGTCGATCCGATGGCGGCGCTCTTGCGCCGCGAAGGCGACAAGATCTTTGTTGACGCGGGTTTTCGCACCGTGCTGCCCGGCATCTATGCGGGCGGCGACTGCGTGGCGCCGGGGCAGGACCTGACGGTGCAAGCCGTGCAGCATGGCAAGCTGGCCGCACTGGCCATCCATTCCGATATCTTGAATAAAGTGGAGGCTGCATAATGGCTGATCTCAGCATCGAATTTTGCGGCATCAAGGCGCCGAATCCTTTCTGGCTGGCCTCCGCGCCACCGACCGACAAGGCCTACAACGTGGTGCGCGCGTTTGAAGCGGGGTGGGGCGGCGTGGTGTGGAAAACCCTCGGTGAAGACCCGGCCGCCGTCAATGTCTCGTCGCGCTATTCCGCCCTGTACGGCAAGAACCGTGAAGTAGTGGGCTTCAACAATATCGAACTGATCACCGACCGTTCGCTGGAGATCAACCTGCGCGAAATTACGCAGGTGAAAAAAGACTGGCCCGACCGCGCCATGATCGTCTCGCTGATGCTGCCGTGCGAAGAGCACTACTGGGCCGATATCCTGCCCAAGGTGGAAGCGACCGGCGCGGACGGCATCGAGCTCAATTTCGGCTGCCCGCACGGCATGCCGGAACGGGGCATGGGCGCGGCCGTGGGCCAGGTGCCCGAGTATGTGCAGATGGTCACCGCCTGGTGCAAGAAGCACAGCCGCCTGCCGGTGATCGTCAAGCTCACGCCGAATATCACCGACGTGCGCATGCCGGCCCGCGCGGCCAAGGCGGGCGGCGCCGACGCGGTATCCCTGATCAACACCATCAACTCGATCACCTCGCTGGACCTGGACCGCATGGTGGCCTTGCCGATTGTCGGCGGCGCCAGCACCCACGGCGGCTATTGCGGCGCGGCCGTCAAACCGATCGCGCTGAACATGGTGGCCGAAATCGCCCGCGATCCGCTCACGCATGGCCTGCCGATTTCCGGCATCGGCGGCATCGGCAACTGGCGCGACGCGGCGGAATTCCTGGCGCTGGGCGCCGGTTGCGTGCAGGTCTGCACCGCCGCCATGCTGCATGGTTTTCGCATCGTCGACGAGATGAAGGACGGCCTGTCGCGCTGGATGGACGAGAAGGGCTATGAGCGCATCAGCGATTTTTCAGGCAAGGCCGTGGCCAACACGACCGACTGGAAATACCTGGACATGAACTACCAGGTGATCGCGCAGATCAACCAGGACGACTGCATCAAATGCGGCAAGTGCTACGTGGCCTGCGAAGACACTTCGCACCAGTCGATTGCGCAGCTGATCGACGCGGCCGGCACGCGCACTTACGAGGTGATCAAGGAAGAATGCGTGGGCTGCAATCTGTGCGAAATCACCTGTCCGGTGCAGGGCTGCATCACGATGGTGCCGCAGACCACGGGCAAGCCATACATGAACTGGACCCAGGATCCACGAAACCCGCGGGCGGTGTTGGAAACGGCGTAGGGCATGCTTTTTGCGTGTGTTTAATATATAAACATTCCCTGCTGATTGCGGTAAGCTCGATTGCTTGATGCAGTTCCCTTGCCGCAGTTCCCCTTTGCCGTATCCCGCTACCGATGGAGTCTACCTGTGAACCACGACTATTCAGGCAACACGCAGCTATGGAATGAAGATCTGGCGCCCACCACGGCCGCCCAACGTACCTGGCGCTGGTATCACTTCGCCGCGCTGTGGGTCGGCATGGTGATGTGCATTCCCGCCTACACCCTGTCGGCCAGCCTGATCGACAGCGGCATGTCCGGCTACCAGGCCGTGCTGACGGTGTTCCTGGCGAACGCCATCGTGCTGCTGCCGATGCTGCTGATCGGCCATGCCGGCACCAAGTACGGCATCCCGTACGCGGTGCTGGCGCGCTCCTCGTTCGGCACCACCGGCGCACGCCTGCCGGCGCTGATGCGCGCGATTGTCGCCTGCGGCTGGTACGGCATCCAGACCTGGTTCGGCGGCCAGATGATCTACACCCTGATGGGCGTGCTGCTGGGCCATGAACTGGGCGGCGAGAAGATCGCGGGCCTGGGCATCAACGGCAGCCAGCTGCTGTGCTTCCTGGCGTTCTGGGCCATCCAGTTCTACTACATCCTGCATGGCATGGAGGCGATCCGCAAACTGGAAACGTATACCGCGCCCTTGAAAATCCTGATCTGCTTCGTGCTGCTGTACTGGGTGCACAGCAAGGCCGGCGGCGTCGGCAGCCTGCTCGATCAACCGTCGCAATTCATCGAAGGCGGCAAGAAGGCCGGCCAGTTCTGGGTCGTGTTCTGGCCGTCGCTGACCGCCATGGTGGGCTTCTGGGCCACGCTGGCGCTGAACATTCCCGACTTCACGCGCTTTGCCAAGACCCAGCGCGACCAGATCATCGGCCAGTCGGTGGGGCTGCCGGTGCCGATGGGTTTGCTGGCCATGCTGGCCGTGATCGTGACCGCCGGCTCGGTCGTCATGTACGGCAAGGCCATCTGGGACCCGGTCGACCTGGCCAGCCGCATGACGGGCGCCGCCGTGCTGATCGCCCTGATCATCCTCCTGATCGACACCGTCAGCGTCAACCTGGCGGCCAACCTGGTGGGCCCGGCGTATGATTTTTCCTCGCTGGCGCCCAAGCAGGTGTCGTACAAGATGGGCGGCTATATCACGGCCTTTATCGCCATCGTGATGATGCCGTGGAAGGTGCTCGAATCGACGCAGGGCTATATCTTCACCTGGCTGATCGGCTACTCGGCGCTGCTGGGCCCCATCGCCGGCATCCTGATCGTCGACTATTATTTCGTGCGCAAGACCGAGCTCGACGTGAAGCAGCTGTACCGCGACGATGGCGTGTACTCGTACGGCAATGGCTGGAACATGGCCGCGCTGGTCGCCTTTGTCATCGCCGTGGCGCCGAATATTCCGGGCTTCCTGAACGCCGCTTTCCCCGCCGCGTTTCCGGGTGTCGGCGAAGCATTCAAGACGATTTACACCTACGCCTGGTTTGTCGGCGTGGCGATTGCCGCCGTGGTCTACGGCGTCATGATGAAGGGCAAGGCGCCGGCGCGCTTGTCGCAAGCGCCGCTGGCCTGATCGGTTCGACCATAAGAGGAGACAAGAATGACTACACTGATACGCGGCGGCACCGTCGTCAATGCCGACCGGGCCTTTCGTGCCGATGTGCTGATCGAAGGCGATCTGATCGCCGCCGTCGGTGACAATCTTGCTGTCCCTGCCGGGGCCACCATCATCGACGCGGCCGGCCTGTACGTGATGCCGGGTGGGATCGACACGCATACGCACATGAACCTGCCCTTCATGGGCACGGTGACCTCGGACGACTTTTTCACGGGCACGGCGGCCGGCCTGGCCGGTGGCACCACCACCATCATGGACTTCGTCATCCCCGCGCCGAAGCAGTCGCTGATCGAGGCCTATCACCAGTGGCGCGCGTGGTCGGCCAAGTCGGCCGGCGACTATACCTTTCACGTGGCGATCACCTGGTGGAGCGAGCAGGTACATGAAGAGATGGGCCTGCTCGTGCGCGAGCATGGCGTGAACAGCTTCAAGCACTTCATGGCCTACAAGAACGCCATCATGGCAGACGACGAGACGCTGATCAAAAGCTTTACCCGCTCGCTGGAGCTGGGCGCCCTTCCCACCGTGCATGCGGAGAACGGCGAACTGGTCTACCAGCTGCAGCAGGACCTGCTGAAAAAAGGCATTACGGGGCCGCAGGCGCACCCGCTGTCGCGCCCGCCGGCGGTGGAGGCCGAAGCGGCCAACCGCGCCATCGCGATCGCCAATGTCTTGAATACCCCGGTGTATATCGTTCATGTCTCTTGCGCCGAATCGCTCGACGCGATTACCCGCGCCCGTGCCAACGGTCAGCGCGTGTATGGCGAGGCGCTGGCCGGCCATTTGGTGATCGACGACAGCGTGTACCAGAGCGACGATTTCGACTACGTGGCCGGCCACGTCATGAGTCCGCCGTTTCGCGGCAAGCACCATCAGGCGGCGCTGTGGCACGGCCTGCAAAGCGGCAACCTGCACACCACCGCCACCGACCACTGCACCTTCTGCTTTGATCAGAAAGCGGCCGGCAAGGACGACTTCACGCGCATTCCGAACGGCTGCGGCGGCGTCGAGGAACGCATGGCCGTGGTGTGGGATGCGGGCGTCAATTCCGGCACGCTCACGCCGTCCGAATTCGTCAAGGTGTCCTCGACCAATGCGGCGCAGATCTTCAATATCTATCCGCGCAAGGGCGTGATCGCTCCAGGTAGCGACGCCGATATCGTGCTGTGGGACCCGCAAGGCACGCGCACGATTTCGGCCGCCACCCAGTTTGCCAAGGGCGGCTTCAATGTCTTCGAAGGGCGCACCGTGCGCGGCATTCCCGTCACCACGATTGCCGCCGGCAAGGTGGTGTTCCACAAGGGTGAACTGATGGCGGTGGAAGGGGCGGGGCGCTATATCGAACGCCCGGCTTTTTCCGCCACCACCGTATAACGAAGGAGTTGACTATGACTGAACTGCGTATCAACGGCGAACGCCTGTGGGACTCCCTGATGGAACTGGCGCAGATCGGCGCGACGGCAAAAGGCGGCGTCAAGCGCCTGGCGCTGACGGACCTCGACAAGCAGGGCCGCGACCTGGTGGTGCGCTGGGGCCGCGAGGCCGGCATGAGCATTACCATCGACCAGATCGGCAATGTCTTCATGCGCCGCGACGGCGTGGACAATACCTTGCCACCGGTGATGACGGGCAGCCATATCGACACCCAGCCTACCGGCGGCAAGTTCGACGGCAACTACGGCGTGCTGGCGGGACTGGAAGTGGTGCGCACCCTGAACGACCTGAAGATCAGGACCCAGGCGCCGATCGAAGTGGCCTTCTGGACCAATGAAGAGGGTTCGCGTTTCGTGCCGGTGATGATGGGCTCGGGCGTCTTCTGCGGCGCGTTTTCTTTGGAAACGGCTTACGCGGCAAAGGACACCGAAGGCAAGACGGTCGGCGAAGAGCTCGAGCGCATCGGCTACAAAGGCCCGCAGGTGCCGGGCGACCATCCGATCGGCGCTTATTTTGAAACCCATATCGAGCAAGGGCCCGTGCTGGAAGACGCCGATAAAGTCATCGGCGTGGTGCCGGCCGTGATGGGCCTGCGCTGGTACGACTGCACCGTCAACGGCATGGAGGCGCATGCGGGTCCCACGCCGATGGGCCTGCGCCGCGATGCGCTGCAGGTGGCCACCGGCATCATGCAGGAAGTCGTCGCGATTGCCCACCGCTATCCGCCATATGGCCGCGGCACGGTCGGCATGGTGCAGGTGTTCCCGAACAGCCGCAATGTGATCCCTGGCGAAGTGAAATTCAGCATCGACCTGCGCAATGTGAATGACGAGCTGCTCGACACCATGGATGCCGATATCCGCGCTTTTATCGGCCGCACGCAGGCCACAACCGGCCTGGCCATCACCCTCGAACAGGTATCGTATTTTGCGCCGACGCCGTTCCACCCCGACTGCGTGGGCGCCGTGCGCAACGCCACCGAGCAACTCGGTTATTCCGTGATGGACGTGGTCTCGGGCGCGGGCCATGACGCCATCTATGCGGCCCGCCTGGCGCCGGCCGGCATGATCTTCGTGCCCTGCAAGGACGGCATCAGCCACAATGAAATCGAGGACGCCAAACCTGGCCACCTGGAAGCGGGCTGCAATGTGCTGCTGCTGGCGATGCTGGAGCGGGCGGTGGCCGTGTAACTCTGGCGGTGCTATGCTGGCACCATGATTTCACCTGACGCCATCTTGCCGCTCGCCGCCGCGCACGCCCTGCGCGGCGGCGAGCGGCTGGCCGCCGGCGATGCGCCAGGGGCCGAAACGGCCTTCCAGCTGGCCTTGCAGTCGGACCCATGCAACGTGTTTGCGCTGGCTAACCTGGCCTGGATGCGCGAGCAGGAGGGCTGGTTCGAGGAAGCGGAAAGTTATTATCTGCGGGCGCTCGCGCAAACGCCCGACGACGTGCATTTGCTGCAAAACCTCGGGGCGCTGTTGATGCGGCTGCGCCGTCCGCTGGAGGCTGAGCGACTGATGCGGCGCGTGCTGGCGCTGGCGCCGGAACTGCCGTCGGCCTGGTCCAATCTCGGCGCGCTGCTGGCCTCCCTGCAGCGCGAGACCCAGGCCGAACGTTGCCACCGCCATGCCATCGAACTCGATGGTGATTATGCCAATGCGCGCTACAACCTGGCCTATCTGCTGCTGCGCCAGGGCCGGTTGCCTGAAGGCTGGCGGATGCTCGAAGCGCGTCCGCAGCCGACCGCGTTTGGCGACTATTTTCGTTTTCCCCGCTGGCACGGTGAGGCGCTGGCCGGCAAAGCCATCCTGATCTGTCCCGAGGCGGGCATGGGCGACATGCTGCTGCTGTGCCGCTATGTGGCCGTGCTGCGCCAGCTTGGCGCCGTGCGCGTCTCCATCCTGTGCCATGCGCCGCTGCAGGCGCTATTGCAGACCCTCGTCGATGTCGATACCGTGCTGGCGATCGGCGCAGCCATACCAGCCGAAGGCTGGGATTATTGGGCGCCGATATTGAGCTTGCCCGGCCTGTGTGGCACCACCCTTGACACCATACCGTCATCCGCCGCCTATCTGCGTGCGCAGACGCTGGCGGTGCAGGACTGGGCCGGCCGTTTGCCGCCAGCCAGGCTGCGCGTGGGGCTGGCCTGGAAGGGCAATGCGCAATTTGAAAACGACGAGGCGCGGTCGCTGGCCTCGCTCGATGCGCTGGCGCCGCTGGCGGCGGTGGATGGTATTCAATTTGTCAGCCTGCAAAAGGGCGCGGGCGAGAACGATGTGTCGACCGCCATCACCCTGGCCGCCGGCGGTGCGGCGCTGGGCGATATGGCCGACACGGCCGCGCTGATCGCCAACCTCGATCTGGTGATCAGCGTCGATACGGCCGTGGTCCACCTGGCTGGTGCCCTCGGTAAACCGTGCTGGCTGCTGCTGCCCGACTACCTGCCGGACTGGCGCTGGTTCAGTGGCCGCCTCGATACGCCGTGGTATCCGGCCATGCGGCTGTTGCGCCAGCCGGCCATCGGTGGCTGGGCGCCCTTGATCAGCCATGTCGCCGAAGAACTGGCGCTGTGGCGCCAGCAGCATCTTTAAACTTTTGGCTGGAAGTTACGCAGGAAATGCAGCAGCGCCTGCGCCGCGATATCGGCGTCATCGGCCGTCATGGTTTCCAGCGGATTGTGGCTGATGCCGCCATTGCCGCAGCGTGTAAACAACATGGCCACGTCGGTGATGGCGGCCATCGCCATGGCGTCGTGGCCGGCGCCGGACAGCAAGCTGTAAGGCACAACGTCGACGGCGGCAACCGCCGATTCCAGCTGTGTCATCAGCCATGGCGCGCACGGCGCCGCACTGGCCGACAGCAGCAGTTCGAGGCCGACGTCGATCTGGCGCCGCGCGCAGATGGCGGCGATGCCATCCAGGATATCGTCGACGGCAGCCTGGCGCACCGCGTCGCTGGCGGCGCGGATATCGAGCGACAGCTGGCAGGCGCCGGCGATCACGTTGACGGAGCCATTCGGCACGTTCAGCTGGCCGACGGTGCCGACCAGCGCTTCGCCCTGGTTGCAGCGCTGCTCGACCAGCAGGATGATCTCGGCGGCGGCGCTGGCCGCGTCGCGTCGCATGGTCATCGGCGTGGTGCCGGCATGGCTGGCCATGCCATCAAGCCTGACCAGGTAGCGCGAGCTGCCGGCAATTGCCGTCACCACGCCCAGCGGCAAGTCGCGTTCCAGCAGCACCGGTCCCTGCTCGATATGCACTTCCACATAGCCGAGCAGGTCGGCGGGATCGCGCGCGATGGCGCCGATCCTGGTTGCGTCATGGCCGGCCGCGCCCAGGGCGTCGCGCATGCTCACGCCATCGGCGTCGCGCTGCTCCAGCAAGGACAGGTCGAACTTGCCCGTCACGGCCGTGCTGCCCAAAAACGTGCTCTTGAAGCGCACGCCTTCTTCTTCGGCAAAGCCGACGATTTCGAAGTGGAAGGGCAGTTGTTCGCCCTGTTCATGCAGGTGGCGCACCACGGCGATCGGCAGCACGATGCCGAGCCGGCCATCGTATTTGCCGCCATTGCGCACGGTGTCGTAGTGCGAGCCCGTCATCAGGGTCTTCGCGCCCGGCACATGCGACTCATGACGGCCCACCACATTGCCGACCGCGTCAACCGTCACCTGCATGCCGGCCTCCCGCATCCAGGCCGCCAGTTGCGCGGCCGTCTGCTGGTGGGCCGGCGTCATGTAGGCGCAGGTCAGGTTGTAGATGCTGTCGCTGTGCGCAGCCAGGGCCTCGCAGTGGCGCATGATGGCCGGGCCAAAGGTCAGGCGGACATCGAGCAGGTCGTTCAGGCGCAGTTCGGCAATGCGCTTGATCTGGCGCAGCGATTCGGCAAGCTCGTCGGGCCGGCGGTTTTTCAGGCGCCGCGCAAAGGTGGTGATGATGTCCTGGCGCGTCAGGCCTTCGCCGGTCGGGCCTTTCACGGCCAGAATAAAGGGGAAGCCGAACTTGGCGTTGTAGTCGGCGTTCAGGCGCTGCAAAGTGGAAAATTCTTCCGCGCTGCACAGGTGCAGGCCGGATTTCGCCTGCTCGCGCGTGGACTCGGCCGTCAGCTGGCCGGCAATCGCGGCCTTGCCGGCCAGTTCCGGGTGGGCACGGATCAGGCCCAGCTGTTCGTCGGGCGAGGCCAGGCCCAGCACCCGCTGCAGTTCGCGCTTGAGGGCCGTCAGGCTGGCGAATGGCCGGGCGCCTGCCGCGCGCTGCGCGATCCAGGGCGAGTGTTCGTAGATGCCGTGCAGCTGCTGGACAAACTGTTCGGCGCTGCTGGCGTTCAGGTCGGAAAGGGAAGTCATGGGTATCCAATCATGCAAGCGGTGATGATAGCGCCGGGGGGCCGCGTGCGTTATATGCGCGCGCTGATAAGGCTTATCTCTTGATGAGCTCCTTGGCGGCCGCGCTGACCTGGTCGCGCAGCCATTTGTGTTCGGGCGCCTGGTGCACGCGCTGGTGCCACAGCTGGTAAAAACGCATCGGCGGAAATTTCAGCGGCACGGTATAGGTTTTCAGCGGCAGGGTCTTTTCATAGAAGCGCATGAACTGGCGGCCGGTGGTCAGCACCAGGTCGGTCTGCGTCAGCATATACGGGATCAGGCCGAAGTAGGCCGATTCCACCACCACATTGCGCTGCAGGTTTTGCCGTTCCAGGAAGGAGTCGATCACGCCGTGGTAGCCGGGCATCATGGGCGAGGGCGCCACATGGGGCAGGCTCAGGTAATCATCGAGCGTCATCGCGTCGCTGGCGGTGCGGCGCGCATAGGCGTTTTCCGCATGCATGGCGCAGATGATGGGATCTTCGAACAGTTTCGAGATGTGCAGATGGGCGGGCGGCTCGTCCCAGTTGGCGATCACCAGGTCCAGGCCGCCGTCGGACAGCTGGCGGATATGGTCGATGCCCGGCCCCAGGCTGTGCAGCACCACGCGGCTTTTCGGCGAACCGCGCCGCAGCAGCGCCACCACATTGGGCAGGAACTGGCTGTCCAGGTAGTCGGGCGCGGCGATATGGAAGGTGCGCGCCTCTTCCTGCGCCACGAACGGCGTCTTGCGCACGAACAGGCTTTCCGTCTGGTCCAGGATGCGCTTGGCGGGATTGAGCAGGCTTTCGCCATGCTGGGTCGGCACCATGCCGCGCGCGCCGCGCACCAGCAGCGGGTCGCCCGTCAGCTCGCGCAGCTTGCGCAGCGAGGCGGAAATCGACGGCTGCGGCTGGTTCAGTTTGAGCGCCACGCGCGAGACATTCTTCTCCACCAGCAGCAGGTACAGGATGCGGATCAGGTGCAGGTCGAGGTGTTGCGGCAGGCTGGACATGGGCGGTGGCTGGGTTGTATATCGATTCGGATATGTCAAATATACGATATTTTTCATGTGGCGGGCGATGAATCCGGCTATCTTGTGTAAATTGGCACGAATATTGGTTCTGCCGTAGCTCCAGCAATAACTCAAGGAATAATATGGAAGTGTTTGCCTACCTGATCCCTTACGGCCTTGAATGGCTGAACCTGATCGTCCGCTGGTTGCACGTGATTACCGGCATCGCCTGGATCGGCGCTTCCTTCTATTTCGTCTGGCTCGACAATTCCATCCGCCCACCGGCGCCCGGCTCCGAGCTGGCAAAGAAGGGCGTGTCGGGCGAACTGTGGGCCGTGCATGGCGGCGGCTTCTACAACCCGCAAAAATACCTGGTGGCGCCCGCCGAACTGCCGAAAGAACTGCACTGGTTCAAGTGGGAAGCGTATTCGACCTGGCTGTCGGGCTTTGCCTTGCTCACCATCGCGTATTACTTCAACGCGCAGGCCATGATGATCGACAAGTCCGTCGCCGATCTGTCGAGCGGCCAGGCGATCGGCATCGGCATCGCCACTCTGGTGATCGGCTGGACCGTGTACGACCTGCTGTGCCGCTCGCCCTTGGCCAAACATGAACTGTGGTTCGGCGTGGTGGTGTTCGGGCTGATCGTGGCCACCGCCTATGCGCTGACGCATTTGCTCAGCGGACGCGCCGCCTACATCCACGTGGGCGCCATGATCGGCACCATCATGGTGGCCAATGTGCTGATGCTGATCATACCCGGCCAGCGCAAGATGGTCGAAGCGATGGCGGCCGGCAAGCTGCCCGACCCGAAACACGGCTTGAAGGCCAAGCAGCGCAGCGTCCACAACAATTACTTTACCTTGCCGGTGCTGTTCATCATGATCAGCAACCACTATGCGATGACCTACCGTAACGATCACGCCTGGCTGGTGCTGGCGCTGATCATGGCGGCCGGCGTGGCTATCCGCCACTTCTTCAACCTGCGCCACAAGGGCCGCGTCGAATGGCGCTATCCGGCCCTCGGCGTGGCACTGCTGGTGGGCGTGGCGGTGGCGATCGCGCCCAAGGCGCCGGTGGCCATTGCCGCCGCGCCGGTGGTCGACCAGGCCGCGCAATTCAAGTCCGTGCATGCCATCATTGCCCAGCGCTGCGCCACCTGCCATTCGGCGAAACCCACGCAAGCGGGCTTTGCCACGGCGCCGGCCGGCATGATGCTCGATAATGAAACGGAAATCCGCCAGCATGCGGCGCAGATCTACAAGCAGGCCATCGAGCTGAAAGCCATGCCGATCGGCAACCTGACCAATATGACGGACGCCGAGCGCACGGAGCTGGGCGCCTGGCTGCAACAGACACTGCAAGGAACAAAATGAGCACGCAAGAACAACAAATCACGGCCTGGATCGACGCCCACTTCGACGAGGAAGTCGCTTTCCTGCAACAGGTGGTGCAAGTGCCCACCGACACGCCGCCGGGCAATAACGCGCCGCATGCGGCCAGGGTGGCGCAACTGCTGGAAGCCTACGGCTGGGAGGCCGAGCAGCATGCGGTACCCAGCGAGCAGGTCGAGGCGTATGGCATGCAAAGCATCACCAACCTGATCGTGCGCCGGCCGTACGCGGCCGGTGGCCCCACCGTGGCCCTGAACGCCCACGGCGACGTGGTGCCGCCCGGCGACAACTGGACCTATCCGCCTTATGGCGCGCAAGTGGTTGACGGCTACCTGTACGGGCGCGCGGCGGCCGTCTCGAAAAGCGATTTCGCCACCTATGTGTTTGCCACGCGCGCGTTGGAGGCGCTGGGCATTCCCTTGCAAGGCCAGCTGGAATTGCACTTTACGTATGACGAGGAATTCGGCGGCCTGCTGGGCCCGGGCTGGCTGCTCGAGCAAAAATTGACCAAGCCCGATTTCGTCATCGCGGCCGGCTTCAGCTACAACATCGTCACGGCCCATAACGCCTGCCTGCAGCTGGAAATCACGGTGCACGGCAAGTCCGGTCACGGCGCCATGCCGGAAACCGGCGTCGATGCGCTGCAGGCGGCCAGCAAGATCCTGAACGCCCTCTACGGCCAGCTGCCCGAGCTGAAAAAAATCAAATCGACCGTGCCCGGCATCGACTCGCCGACCATGCTGGTGGGCCGCATCGACGGCGGCACCAATACCAATGTGGTGCCGGGCAAGGTCACCATGAAGATGGACCGCCGCATGATTCCCGAAGAGGACCCGGTGGCGGTCGAAGCGCAGGTGCGCGCGCTGATCGAGGACGCCGTGCAGGGCGAGCCGGGCATCCGCATCGAGATCCGCCGGCTGCTGCTGTCGCATGCGCTGCGGCCCTTGCCGGGCTCGGAACAGCTGGTGGCCAATCTGCAGAAGAATGCGCTGGCGGTTCTGGGCGAGACCATTCCCGCGCAGGGCACGCCGCTGTATGCGGACGCGCGCCTGTACGGCGAGCATGGCATTCCCGCCGTGCTGTATGGCGCAGGTCCGCGCACGGTGCCCGAGTCGAATGCGAAAAAGGCCGACGAGCGGCTGGCGCTGGAGGATTTGCGCCGTGCCAGCAAGATCGTTGCATTGACCCTGCTGGACTTCCTGGCAGCGAAGTAAGGCCAGGGTCTCAGGCAGTCAGGCGCGCAAAAATCTGCTCGGTCATCCTGGCGCGGCGCGCGGCTGAAAAATGCTGTGGATTGAGGGTGTAGGAAACCAGGAAACCGTCCGTCAGGGCGACGATCAGGTCGACTTCATCCTTGATGCTGGCCACGGGGGCGATTTCGCCCAGCTTGACCGCTTCGCGCAGGTGGCGCTCCAGGTAGCCGCGCCAGCGATCGTAGATCTGCACAAAACGCTCGGCCAGTGCCGCATCGTGGACGGCGCTGCTCCAGAAGGCCAGTGAAATCATGGCCATCGACTCCTCGGCGGGCGAGGGCAGGTGCTCGTCGACGATGACCCTGATCTTCTCCATTGCGGTGCGGCAGGCCGCCATCCTCTGCCCGATGCGTACGTACACGCCCTCGGTGAGCGCTTCGATCGCAAAATTGATCATCTCGTTCTTGTCGCTGAAATAGTGCGCCAGTGTGCCGCTGCTCACGCCGCCTTCCTTTGCAATGCTGCGCACGGTGACATTGTTGATGCCCTGCTTGGCAATCGCGCGCAGTATCATGCGGCTGATTTCCGCCTTGCGCGCTTCGTGGTCTACAATTTTTGGCATCGTGTCGATCGTCCGGAGAGGGCATAAATCATAGCATGCGTACCCTGTGGCCTGGCGTGGATCGTCCAGGGCATGGATGTTCATTCTTTTTAACATAACAGTTGTATTATAAAAATGACTGAACTAGAATGGCACCATCTTTTGAGCAGGAGGACGACCTCCCCCGGGATCGGGAATGTTTTCCGGGACGGCCCGGTACAAGGAGAAGTGCGATGGCCTGGTTGTTCTTGCTGGTAGCGGGTTTGTTTGAAGTGGTGTGGGCATACTCGATGAAGCTGTCCGAGGGCTTCACGAAGCCGTGGGCGTCCAGCGTCACGCTGGTGATGATGATCGCCAGTTTTGCGCTGCTGTCGATGGCGATGAAAACCATTCCGCTGGGGACGGCGTATGCCATCTGGACCGGTATCGGCGCCATCGGCGCCTTCGTGGTCGGCATCGTCTTTCTGGGCGAGCAGCTGAGCGTGGCGCGCGTCTGTGCGGTGGCCCTGATCGCCGCCGGACTGGTGTTGATGAAATTGTCATCGGCGCACTGATCGCGTGAACCCATGAGCAATCTTGCGATGTATGCCCTGCTGTCGGGACTATTGGGACTGTGCTGCCTGTGGACGGCCTGGCTGGAACACCAGCACGGTACGCGCAGCAGCTTTGGCTTCATGCGTGTGCTGGCTGTGCTGCTGTTGCTGGGCAGCGTGGCGCTGGCCCTGCTGGACTTCCTGGCAGCGAAATAGGGCCGTGCTTTGGCATACAATGGGGCGAACTCACCACCCGTGAAGAAGAACCTCATTGATTGAAGAGCCAAATTGAATACCCGTTTTCTCGAAGCGTTTGTCTGGGCCGCGCGGCTGGGCAGTTTCCGTACGGCGGCCGACAAGCTGCATATCACGCAGGCGGCCATCTCGAACCGCATCGCCTCGCTGGAGCAGGACTTCGGCACGCGCCTGTTCGACCGCGACGCGCGTGAAATCCGCCTGACCTTCGCCGGGCGCAACCTGCTCGGCTATGCCGAACGCATGCTGGAACTGTGCCGCGACATGTATGCGGCCAATTCCTCGCCGTCGCACATCACGGGCGAAGTGCGCATCGGCGTGATCGAAACCATCGTCCACACCTGGCTGATTCCGTTCCTGCAGCGGGTGCAGGAACGCTACCCCGGCATCGAGATCCAGCTGACGTCCGAATCGACGCGCCGCCTGCACGAGCAACTGCAGCAGGGCGAACTCGATATCGCGCTGCAGACCGACATGCTGACGGGCGACCATATCCGCAGCACCGGCAGCGGCGCCATCGCCATGGGCTGGGCGGGTAGAAAGGCCGACTGGCCCGATACCGGCACGCCATTCACCGTGACGCAACTGGCGCAGCACCCCATCATCACCATGAACCGCGGCTCGCAGCCGCATTCGGCCTTGAAGGCCCTGTGCCAGGACGAGGGCGTGCAGCTGGGCCGGGTGCATTGCGTCAGCTCGATTTCGGCCATCGTGCGCCTGGTGAAAGCGGGCTTCGGCATCGCCGTGCTGCCGCTGGCGCCCCTGCGCGAAGAGATCGAGCAGGGCCATATCGCGCTGATCCCGTGCGCCAGCGTACTGGCGCCGCAGCGCATCGTGATCAGCTACAGCGAGGACCTGACGACTGAAGCGATCCAGCTGGTGGCCATGCTGGCATGCGAGGAGGCGGCCAGGTTTACGCTGGGACTTGGCGACGCTTATGGGGTGAGCGGGCCAGCCACAAGAAAAACTTATCAGTCGCGTTCAGAATAACCCGTTTGCCATGCGCTGGGCCGCCCCCTATTCTGGGACTGCACCCACCATCGAACGGATTATCATGACCACTTCCACCCCTACCTTGCCCGGCATCCTGTTTGTCTGGACCAGCGCCGACCCGGAACACGAACTCGATTTCAACCGCTGGTACGACCGCGAACACGTGGAAGAACGCGTGCGCATCCCCGGTTTCGTCAGCGGCACGCGCTACCAGAGCGTGCGCGGTCCGCGCAAATACCTGGGCCTGTACCGCACCACGTCGCTCAATGCCTTCCAGACGCCGGACTACTTCAAGGCTTTCGGCCAGCAGACGCCGTGGTCATTGACCAACCTGGAGCGCATGCGCGACCCGATGCGCCGCGTGTGCGCGATCGAGGCCGAAGCCGGTGCCGGCACGGGCGCCTGGCTGGCCGTGCTGCGCCTGGGCGCCAGTGCCATCGGCCAGGACGGCGCGGCGGTGGCCAGGGTGGCAGAATTGGGCCGCGCGCTGCTGCAGCTCGACGGCGTGATATATGCGCGCCTGCTGACGCCCGATGCCAACCTGTCCGGCCCCTTGCCGGCCGAGCGGAAGGAGGGCCGCGTGCTCGATCCGCTGTTCCTGATCGACGCCTCGTCCGAAAGCGCGGCCGTGGCGGCGGTGACCCAGGCCAGCGCGGCGCTGGGCCTCGATCCTGAGGAGGCGGCCATCTTGCAGTTGTCGTGGCAGCTGCGCGACACCGACCTGCGGGCTGCGTAAGAAAACGGCTGTCGCTGCACCGATAAAACGAGACACAGACCACGGCGCGCGGCACCGCACCGCGCGCCGGAGCTGCAATAAAAAACTGACGAGAGGTAGGCAATGACGACATTTACCACGGCAAGCGATACACACGCCGCCCCGGCCGCCGCCGGGAAGGCCAAGACCGGCCGCCTGGCCACGGCCAGCATGGTCGGCACCACCCTGGAATGGTATGACTTCACGGTCTACAACACCATGGCGGCGCTGATCTTCAACCACCTGTTCTTCCCGTCGTTCGACCCGCTGACGGGCACCATCCTGGCGTTTTCCACCTATGCGGTCGGTTATGTGTCGCGTCCCATCGGCGGCGTGATCTTCGGCCACCTGGGCGACAAGCTGGGACGCCGCTTCGTGCTGGTGGTGACCCTGATGCTGATGGGCGTGACGACCGGCCTGATGGGCCTGTTGCCGACTTATGAAACGGCCGGCATCTGGAGCCCGGTTCTGCTGGTGGCGCTGCGCTTCGTGCAGGGCATCGCCCTCGGCGGCGAATGGGCCGGCGCCGTGCTGATCTCGGTCGAACATGGCGCACCGGACAAGCGCGGGCGCAATGCTTCGTGGACCCAGGTCGGGCCGTCGTTCGGCACCCTGCTGGCGACCGGCTGCATCGGCCTGATCACCTACCTGCTGCCGCATGAGGACTTTATGGCCTGGGGCTGGCGCATTCCGTTTGTCGCCAGCCTGCTGCTGGTGGTGTTCGGCATGTGGATACGCAGCGGCATCGAAGAGACGCCCCTGTTCAAGGAACTGGACCAGCAGGATGCGAAAGCGGAAGCGCCGATCGGCGATGTGCTGCGCCTCTACTGGCGCCGCCTGCTGATCGCCGGCGGCGTGCGCATCGGCTCGGACGTGCTGTATGCGCTGGTGGTGGTGTTTACGCTGACCTATGTGACGACCGTACTGCACCTGTCGTCGACCCTGGCCCTGACGGCCATCATGATCGGCACCGCCTGCAACGCATTGGCTGTACCGCTGTTCGGCGCGCTGTCGGACCGTATCGGCCGGCGCCCCGTGTATGCGCTGGGCGCCGTGCTGGGCCTGGTGTGGGCGTTTGCCTTCTTCACCCTGCTCGACACGGCCAGTCCGGCCGCCATCGTCATCGCCGTGGTGGTGGGCCTGGTCATCCACGCCATCATGTACGGCCCGCAGGCCGCGTTCGTGATCGAGCAGTTCCCGACCCGGGTGCGCTATGCGGGGTCCTCGCTGGCCTACACCCTGGCCGGCGTGATCGGCGGCGGCTTTGCACCGCTGATCATCGCCAGCCTGTACCGCTCGTATGCGAGCACCGTGGCCGTGTCGCTGTATGTGGCCGCCGCGCTGCTGGTCACCGGCGCGGCCGTCTATGCCGCGCGTGAGACGGGCCGTGGCCCACTGGAGGAATGACATGACGACACTGCACTTTACACTGGCCGGCCACGGCCCCGTGACTTTTGACATCGACCAGCTGATCATCGCCGGCTGGACCGGCCGCGACGCGGCCATGGTCGAACACCATATCGCCGAACTGGAAGCGATCGGCGTGGCGCGCCCGAAAAGCGTGCCGACTTTTTACCGCGTGGCGGCCGCGCTGCTCTCAAGCGACGCCGCCATCGAAGTGCCGGGCACGGACTCCTCGGGCGAGGCCGAATTCGTGCTGTTCTCGACGCCATTGGGCCTGCTGGTCGGCATCGGCTCCGACCATACCGACCGCAAGGTGGAAAGCTATGGCGTGACGGTGTCGAAACAGATGTGCGGCAAACCGGTGGGCGCTACCCTGTGGCGCCACGAGGACGTGGCCGGCCACTGGGATCAGTTGCAGATGCGCGCGTGGCGCGAGCGCGATGGCGCCCCCGCGCTGTACCAGGAAGGGCTGGTGACGCGCATGCTGGCGCCGGACGATTTGATCAGGCGCTACACGGGACAAGCCACGCTGCCGGTCGGCAGCGCCATGTTCTGCGGCACCCAGCCCATCATCGGCGAGATGGGCCATGGCGACGCCTTTGAGCTGGAGCTGTATGATCCAGCCTTGCAGCGCCGCCTGCGGCATCGCTATGCGGTGCAAACCCTGCCCGTGGAAGGATAAGAGATGACAAAGACAATCCGTGAACTGGCGGCAGACCTTGCCGCGGAACGCCTCACCAGCGTGGCGCTCACGCAAGCGATGCTGGCGCGCGCCGAAGCGCACCGTGCCGAGGGCGGCCATGCCTATGTCAGCCTGGACGGCGAACAGGCTTTGAAAGAAGCGCGCGCCAGCGATGCGCTGCGCGCCGCCGGCGTGGTGGCGTCGCCATTGGCCGGCATCCCGATTTCGATCAAGGACCTGTTCGACGTGCGCGGCCAGGTCAGCAGCGCGGCGTCCCTGGCGCTGACCGACGCGCCGCCGGCCGCCAGCGACGCCGTGGCGGTGGCGCGGCTGCGGGCGGCCGGCGCCGTGCTGCTGGGCCGCAGCAACATGAGCGAATTCGCGTTTTCCGGCCTGGGTCTCAATCCCCATTACGGCACGCCGCGCAATCCGCACGACGAGCGCCGGGTGGCCGGTGGCTCCACCTCGGGCGGCGCCGTGACGGTGGCGCTGCAGATGGCGGCCGGCGCGCTGGGCACGGATACGGGCGGCTCGATCCGCATTCCGTCCGCGTTCTGCGGCCTGACGGGCTTCAAGCCGACGGCGGCGACCGTGCCGCTGGCGGGCACGGTGCCGCTGTCACGTTCGCTGGACTCGGCCGGCCCGATCGCCAACAGCGTCGATTGCTGCGCCATCCTGCATGCGGCGCTGTCCGACCAGGAGCTGTCCACCGAGGCGCCCAGGCTGGCCGGCCTGCGCTTCGGCTATACCGCTGATTTTGTGGGCGCCGGCGTCGATGCGCAGGTGCGGCAGGCCTTCGATGCCGCGCTGGCGCAGTTGCGCGCGGCCGGCGCGCTGGTGGAACAGTTCGATTTTCCCGAACTGCTGCAGCTGCCGGCCATCAATGGCGGCGGCGGCCTGGTGGCGGCCGAAGCGTGGCACTGGCACCGCGAGCTGCTCGAAGCGCGCGGCGCGCAGTACGACCAGCGCGTGGCGGCCCGCATCCGGCGCGGCCAGCAGCAGGGCGCGGCCGAGTACCTGGACCTGCTCGACGCGCGCGCGCATTTGCGCGCCATCGCGCAGCAAAGGCTGGCGCCGTACGACGCCTGGCTGATGCCCAGCGTGGCCATCGTCGCGCCGGAAGTGGCGGCGCTGGAGGCCGACGATGCGACCTTCTTTGCCACCAATGGCCTGGTGCTGCGCAATGCCAGCGTGATCAATTTCCTCGATGGCTGCGCCTTGTCGCTGCCGTGCCATGACAAAGGGGAACTGCCGGTGGGCCTGTCCATCTGCGGCCTGAACGGCAGGGACGCGCGCATCCTGGCCATCGCCCGTTCGGTGGAGGCGCTATTGCGCGAACGGTAGACACGACGGGGCGCAGAAGAATGCCTGTTTGTAATATGATAGCTGGCATTGATATGGGAAAGTCGCGCACCGCGTGCCGGCAAACTACACACTGTGCTCAGATACGACCTGATCAGCTGTCATGAATGCGGCGTGCTGTACCGAAAGCGCCCGTTGCGTCCGCGTGAAAAGGCGCGCTGCGTGCGTTGCCGCTCGGTGCTCTACCGCGGCACGTCGGCCGACCTGAATCGCGTGGTGGCGCTGACCCTGGGCGCCGCCTTCATCTTCCTGATCGCCCAGTTCTTCCCCATCGTCGAACTCGACGTCAATGGCCTGACCTCCAGCGCCACCCTGCTGGGTGCCATCCGCGTGCTGTGGCACGAGCAGATGCAGGTGGTGGCCACCATGGTGTTCCTGTTTACCATGCTGTTTCCCGCCATCGAACTGGGCTCCCTGCTGTATGTATCGCTGGGCCTGCGGCTGGGCGTGAAAGTGCCCGGCTTCAGCCTGGTGCTGCGCGCGGTGCAGACGGCGCGCGCCTGGGGCATGACGGAAGTGCTGATGATCGGCATCCTGATCACCGTGATCAAGATGACCAGTCTCGCCACGGTGGTGCCGCGCCCCGGCCTGTTCGCCTTTGGCGCGCTGACCATGATGCTGGCGATCGTCGTCTCGTTCGACCCGAAGGCGCTGTGGAACGCGGGCGACGACCTGGCGCGGCAGGCCTTGCCCGGCATCCGCTACAAAAGTTTCGAGCCCGGTGACGCGCTGCTACCCTGCCACAGCTGCGGCCTGGTGGCGCCACCTGGCGGCACGGCCAGGCATCCGCATTGCGTGCGCTGCGGCGCCACCTTGCATGGACGCCATCCGGACAGCATCAACCGCACCTGGGCGCTCTTGATCGCGGCCGCCATCCTGTATATCCCCGCCAACCTGCTGCCCGTGATGTATACCCACTCGCTGTTTGGTGTGGAAGACGACACCATCATGAGCGGCGTGGTGTTCTTCTGGACCAGCGGCTCGAAAGGCCTGGCCATCATTATCTTTATCGCCAGCGTGGTGGTGCCCATGCTGAAACTGGCGACCCTGGCGCTGCTGGCGTTCACGGCGCAGCGCCGTTCGCGCTGGCGCCCGGAGCAGCGCACAAAACTGTACCGCATGGTCGAATTCATCGGCCGCTGGTCGATGCTCGATATTTTCGTCGTGACCCTGACGGTGGCGCTGGTGCGCTTCGACGCGCTGGCCGTGATCACGGCCGGCCCGGGCGCGCTGGCCTTTGGCGCGGTGGTGGTGCTGACCATGCTGGCGTCGATGCAGTTCGATCCGCGCCTGATCTGGGACCCGGTCGACGAGGCCGCCAAACCGCATCAACCCGCTGTAAAAAACCTGGCAATTGGAGAGCATCATGTCTGACAAGGAAGAGGGCGTACGCGCGCCCGATACGCGGCAATTGCCGGAACCGGACGTGGACAAGGCCAGCCGCTGGCTGCCGTCGCTGGTGTGGCTGATCCCGCTGCTGGCCGCGCTGATCGGCGCCGGCCTGGCCGCCAAGTCCATCCTCGACCAGGGGCCGACGGTGACCGTCAGCTTCAAGAGCGCCGAGGGGCTCGAACCAGGCAAGACCAAGGTCAAGTACAAGGATGTCGATATCGGCCAGGTGCGCGCCATCAACCTGGGCGAGGACCTGAGCCGCGTGCTGGTGACCATCGAAATGAGCAAGGAGGCACGCCGCTTCGCCACCGCCGATTCGCGCTTCTGGGTGGTGCGTCCGCAGATCGGCGCCAGCGGCGTGACGGGCCTGGGCACCTTGCTGTCGGGCGCGTATATCGGCGTCGATACGGGCAAGTCCGAGGCCAAGAAGGACAGCTTCACGGGTCTGGAAAGTCCGCCCGCCGTCGATGGCGACCAGAAGGGGAAATTGTTTACCCTGCATGCGGAAAGCCTCGGTTCGGTCGACGTGGGTTCGCCCGTGTTCTTCCACCGCCTGCGCGTGGGCAAGGTGGTCAGCTTCAGCCTGGA
The DNA here is from genome assembly GCF_030944405.1 of Janthinobacterium sp. J1-1. NCBI lineage: Bacteria > Pseudomonadati > Pseudomonadota > Betaproteobacteria > Burkholderiales > Oxalobacteraceae > Janthinobacterium > Janthinobacterium sp. J1-1. The sequence continues at coordinate 6,615,191 of NZ_CP132339.1, read as the reverse complement.
CAAGGACGGCAACGGCATTTCCATGACGGTGTTCGTCAATGCGCCGTACGACCAGTTCGTCGGCAAGAACGCGCGCTGGTGGCATGCCAGCGGCGTCGATGTGCGCCTGGACTCGAACGGCTTCAAGCTGAACACGCAATCGCTGGCGGCGCTGCTGGTGGGCGGCATCGCCTTCGAGGCGGAAAACGGCCGCAAGCCCGAACTGCCCGCGCCGGCCAACACCAACTTCCGCCTGGCCCCCGACGAGGCCAGCGCCATGCGCGCACCGGACGGCGAGGCCATCACCACGGTGTTTTATTTCGACCAGTCGCTGCGCGGCCTGCAGCCTGGCGCCACGGTGGACTTCCGCGGCATCGTGCTCGGTGAAGTACGCTCGGTGGGCATCGAATTCGATCCGGTCAGGAAGAACTTCCGCATGCCCGTCACCGTGAACCTGTATCCGGCGCGCCTGGGCATGCGCTTCCAGACGGCGGTGGCCGATGCGGAAGGCTCCAGCAGCCACCAGATGCTCGAGCGCATGGTCAGCCGTGGCTTGCGGGCCCAGCTGCGCACCGGCAACCTGCTCACCAGCCAGCTGTATATCGCGCTCGACTTCTTCCCGAAAGCGGCCAAGGTGGCGCTCGACACCAGCAAGTATCCGCTGGAAGTGCCGACGGTGCCGAACACGCTCGACGAATTGCAGACGCAGGTGGCCAGCATCGCCAGGAAGCTCGACCAGGTTCCGTTTGCCGACATCGGCAATAATCTGAACGCCACCATCCGGCAAGCCAATGCGCTGTTCAAGCAGCTCGACAGCCAGGTGGTGCCGGAAATGCGCGGTACCCTGACGGCGGCAAAAAATACCTTTGGTACGGCCGAACAGGTACTGCAAAAGGATTCGCCGCTGCAGTCCGATGTGCGCCAGGCCTTGCAGCAGCTGACGCAAACCCTGCAGTCGCTCAACGCCCTGACCGATTACCTGGAACGCCACCCGGAGTCGCTGATCCGTGGCAAACAAGGAGATGACAAGAAATGAAGACGATTTTTGCCATGCTGGCGGCCACCGTGCTGCTGGGCGCCTGCTCCACGCCGCAGCCCGAGCATTTCTATACGCTGTCCGGCGGCGGCCAGTCGAACCTGCAGCCGGCCAAGCCGGTTCAATACTATGTCGAGATGCTGGCCGTCAGCGTGCCGCAGCAGGTCAGCCGCAACCAGTTCGTGGTGACGGCGCCGTCGGGCCGCATCGAACTGCTGGAGCAGCAGCGCTGGGCCGGTCCGCTGGCCGGCGAGATCGGCCAGGCGCTGTCGACCGCCGTCACGGCTGACCTGGGCGCGATCGACGTGTTCCGCACGCCGTATCCGGACAAGCTGCCGGTGTACCGCATCAGCACCAATGTGCAGCGCTTCGAATCGGTGATGAACCAGTATGCGCTGATCGACGCCGTCTGGAGCGTGCGCGAGCTGGCCAGCAACAAGGTCGTCACCTGTCGCACGGTGGCCAATGAAAAGACGGGTGCCGGCTACGACGAGCTGGTGCAGGGCCACCGCCGCGCCGTGCAATCGATATCGAAACAGATGGCCGATGTGGTGCGCGGTTTCGGCGCGGGCAATGCCGTTTGTCCCGCCATTTGAAAGAAAATACATGTCACTGATTGATTTTGCTACCTTGTCCACACTGGCCGCCACCTCGGCCGGCATCACGCAACCGTGCAGCTGCTGCGCCGTGCCGCTCGACGCCTGGCAGCGTTTGCCCACCTCGCTGGAGCTGGACCGCTTCGAGGAAGTGGGTACGCTGGTCGTTGACGCCTACGACGAGCCGAGTTTCAAGGAATATCACCCGCAGGGCACGCGCGACGACAGTCCCGATGCGCCGATCGCGCCGCGCTACTATCCGGCCAACCGCAGCCAGGTGGCGCGCTGCCTGAATTGCGGCCGCCACTACCTGCGCTACAACGAGGCCGGCGGCTATTTCACCGAGTTGCGCATCCGCGCGTTGCGGCCGGAATTACTGGTCGACGCCGCGTAGGCTTTCCTTCACATGCGCGACGCCCTGCTCGTCGTAGATCGCGTACACGGCGGCCAGCATGTCTGCCAGTTCCGGTGAGTGGTCCATCTGGCGCACGCTGAACAGGATGGGCGAATACGCATGCGTGTCCTCCAGCGGGCGATAGACCACGCTGCGGTGGTGCATGGCCTGCACGCTTTCCGGCACGATGGCAATGCCCTGGCCGGCCGCCACCAGGCCCAGTGAAATCTGCAGTTCGCGCACCTCCGTCACGCGGCCCGGCGTCAAATGGCCGGCGCTGAACATGGCCAGCACCTGGTCGGCAAAGCTGGGCCGGGGCGCCTTCGGATAGACCAGCAGCGTGTCGTGCAGCAGGTCGGTCAGGCGCAGGCCGGCGCCGCTGGCGGCCAGCCGGTGGCCGGGCGGCAGCGCCACCACCAGCCGCTCTTCGCGCAGCAGGATGCGGCGGATGCTGGCGTCTTCGCCCGTCAGTCGGCCGAAACCCACGTCGATGCGGCCATCTTTGAGCGCCGCCAGCTGTTCCATGGTGGTCATCTCGTGCAGGCTGACGTCCACCTCGGGATGCAGTTCGCTGTAGTGGTGCACGATATCGGGCAGCTGGCCGTACAAGGTGGACGCGACAAAACCGATCGCCAGCGTGCGTTCGAGCTTGCCGATACGCTGCGTCATGGCTTTCAGGTCGCGCACCTGGTCCAGCAGGGGCCGCGCATGGGCCAGGAAGAAGCTGCCGGCTTCGGTCAGCGCCAGCGGGCGCGACCCTTTTTCAAACAGCGCCACGCCCAGCATTTCCTCCAGCTGCTGCATTTGCCGGCTCAATGGCGGCTGCGCCATGTGCAGGCGCGCGGCGGCGCGCGTGACATTCCTTTCTTCGGCCACCGCGACGAAGTAGCGCAAATGACGTAGTTCCATGTTTTTTCCTTTTCATACCTTCCAGGTATCGATTTCATACCAAAACAGTGTTGGACACGGCAGATGCCGGGGAATATCGTGGCATGGCTGCTCAAAATTATACGGAATAAATATGATTCAATATATCGAGACCTTCCTGGTGGATGTGCCGACCATCCGGCCCCACAAATTGTCGGTCGCCACCATGCATACGCAAACCCTGGTGCTGGTGCGCGTGCGCTGCGCCGACGGCATCGAAGGCTGGGGCGAGGCGACCACCATCGGCGGCCTGGCCTATGGCGAGGAAAGCCCGGAGAGCATCAAGACCAATATCGATACCTATTTCGCGCCGCTGCTGCTGGGCATGGAGGCGAGCCAGGTGGCGCGCGCGATGGCCAAGATACGCAAGGCGATACAGGGCAACCGCTTCGCCAAGTGTGCGATCGAAACCGCCTTGCTCGACGCCCAGGCGCGCAGGCTGGGCGTGCCGCTGTCCGAATTGCTGGGCGGCCGGGTGCGCGACGAACTGCCGGTGGCCTGGACCCTGGCCAGCGGCGATACGGCGAAAGACATCGCCGAAGCCGAGCAGATGCTGGAACTGCGCCGCCACCGCATCTTCAAATTGAAGATCGGCCTGCGTGGCGTGATGGACGACGTGGCCCATGTACTGGAAATCAAGCGGGCGCTGGGCGAACGGGCCAGCGTGCGGGTCGACGTCAACCAGGCCTGGAGCGAGATGGACGCCGTGCGCGGCATCGCGGCGCTGGAAGCGGGCGGCGTCGACCTGATCGAGCAGCCCGTCAAGGCCGGCAACCATGGCGCCCTGGCGCGCCTGAAACAGCGCTTCGACGTGGCCATCATGGCCGACGAAGCCTTGCATGGCCCCGACGATGCGCTGGCGCTGGCGCGTGCGGACGCCGCCGACGTGTATGCGGTAAAAATCACCCAGTCCGGCGGCCTGCTGCCGGCGCTGGAAGTGGCCACCGTGGCGCGCCTGGCCGGCGTGGGCCTGTACGGCGGCACCATGCTCGAAGGCGGCATCGGCACGGCCGCCACCGCGCATGTGTGTTCCACTTTTGCCGAACTGGCCTGGGGCACCGAATTGTTCGGCCCCTTGCTGCTGACCCAGGAACTGCTGCGCGAGCCGCTGGTCTACCGCGACTTCATGCTGCAGGTGCCGACCGGGCCGGGGCTGGGCGTGGAGATCGACACCGACAAGCTGCAGGCAATGCGGCGCAAATAAGGAGAATCCATGTTATTCCATGTACGCATGACCGTAAACCTGCCGCTGGAGATGCCCGAGGCGCGGGCGACGCAACTGAAACAGACCGAAAGAGAACTGGCGCAGCGCCTGCAGCAGGAGGGCAAATGGCGCCACCTGTGGCGCATCGCCGGCCACTACGCCAACGTCAGCATCTTCGACGTGGCCAGCGTGGACGAACTGCACACCCTGCTCACATCGCTGCCGCTGTTCCCCTACATGCAGATCGAAGTGATGCCGCTGTGCCGCCATCCGTCCGCGATCCGCGACGACGATTCCTGATTTTTTTCGCAGGCCTTTTATCACCATCATCACCATCAACGGAGACATCAAATGAACCATACCGAAATCGATACCCTCGTCAAGAAGTGGATCGTGGAAGCGGCCGACAAGCCGGCCAATCCGCGCGTGCAGCAGGTGGTGGTGCGCCTGCTGGGCGACTTGTGCAAGACCATCGAAGACCTGGACCTGACGCCGAACGAAGTGTGGAGCGGCATCTCGTATATGGCAGCCGCAGGCGCTGCGAATGAACTGGGCCTGCTGGCGGCGGGCATGGGACTCGAACATTTTCTCGACCTGCGCGCCGACGAGGCGGAAGCGAAGGCTGGCCTGTCAGGCGCCACGCCGCGCACCATCGAAGGGCCGCTGTATGTGGCCGGCGCACCGGAGAGCGTGGGCTTCGCGCGCCTCGATGACGGCAGCGAAAGCGACCGCGCCGAAGTGCTGTTCATGCAAGGCACCGTGTTCGACGCCGACGGCCGGCCGGCGCCGGGCGCCCAGGTCGAAGTGTGGCATGCGAACCTGATGGGCAATTACTCGTTCTTCGACCAAAGCCAATCGCATTTCAACCTGCGCCGCACCATCGTCGCCGACGAACAGGGCCGCTACCAGTTCCGCAGCATCCTGCCGGTCGGCTATGGCTGCCCGCCGGACGGCACCACTCAGCAGTTATTGAATCTGCTGGGCCGCCACGGCCAGCGCCCCGCGCACATCCATTTCTTTATCAGTGCCGACGGTCACCGCAAGCTCACCACGCAGATCAATATCGATGGCGACGCCTATCTGTGGGACGACTTCGCGTTTGCCACCCGTGACGGCCTGGTGCCGGCCATCACCCGCATCGGTGATCCTGCCCAACTCGACGCACTGCGCCTGGACCAGCCGTATGCCTCGATCGACTTCGATTTCCACCTGAGCCGCGACAGCGCCGCGCTGCCCACGGCGCTGGTCGAGCGTCCCCGCGCGACGGCGTAAGGAGAACCCATGCAGCCGCCCTTGATCGTCGACGGAAGCTCCCTGCATTACCGCCTGGATGGCGATCGCGCGCGTCCTTGCGTGGTGCTGTGCAATTCGCTGGGCACGGACTTGAGCATGTGGGATGCCCAGGCCGATGCGCTGGCCGGGGACTTTTTTGTGGTGCGCCACGATACGCGTGGCCATGGCCTGTCCGGCACCAGCGATGCACCGTTCGGCATCGACCGGCTGGGACTCGACGTGATCGCGCTGCTGGACCATCTGCAGATCGAACGCGCCGCTTTCTGCGGCATCTCGATGGGCGGGCTGGTCGGGCAATGGCTGGCCATCCACCATCCGCAGCGCCTGACTGCCCTGGTGCTGGCCAATACGGCGGCGCGCATCGGCAGCGTCGAGGGCTGGCAGGGGCGCGCCGCGCTGGTGCGCAGCGAAGGCATGGATGCGGTGGCCGATGGCGCGGCCGGGCGCTGGTTTACCGCGCCGTTTATCGCGCGCGAAACGGCCACCGTGGCGCGCATGGTCGATACATTGCGCCGGCAGGATGCGGGTGGCTACGCCGCCTGCTGCGAGGCGCTGGCGCAGGCCGACCTGCGTGCGCAAGTAGCGGCCATCACGGTGCCCACACTGGTCATCGCCGGCGAGCATGACCCCGTCACCACCGTCAACGACGCGCACGAGCTGCGGCAGGCGATCGCGGGTGCCCGCCTGGCCACCCTGGACGCTTCGCATCTGTCGAACGTCGAAGCGCCTGCGGCATTTGGCGCCGCGCTGCGCGAGTTTTTGCGGTCCTAACTCCCCGCTCGCAGGGCCAGTATCATCATCCCCGACGCCAGCGCCCACAGTCCCAGTCCGGCCCACGCCCGGCTGGCGCTGCGCGCGTGAAACACCCACAGCGCCGCCACCGTGTACACCGCAAAACTGAGCAGGCTGGCGATCAAGACCGAGTCGGCGCGCGAGGCGTTCGAGACGCGCGGCAGCAGCAGCGCCAGCGCGGACGACAGCAAGGCTGCCAGCGCATAGCCGCCCAGCGCGGCGGCCAGCACGCGGCTGGCGATGCTCCAGCGCCAGGCGGCGCCCATCTTGCCTTTGGCCGGTTTGCTCATGCGCGAGCCTCCCTCGGCACCGGTTTCACAGCCGCCTTGTCTTGCCAGACTCGGTGAATGCGCCAGGCGCAGCCGGCGAAGGCCACCCCCAGCGCCAGCGCCGTCAGTTCCACGCCAAAGCGCATGGCGTCGCCGGCCAGCGCATAGCGCCACAGCTGCTGGCCGGTGGTGGCCTGGTTCAGCAGCGGCAGCGCCAGGCATAGCGCGGCCGCCGCGGCAAATTGCTCGACCCAGGCGCGCCCAGGCGAGCGCAGCAGCGCATGCAGCAGGGTGGCCGCCCATAGCCACAGGAAGACGCGGATTTCCCATATGTCGCGCTGCGCCAGTTCGGCCGGCAGCAAACGGTTGCCCCACAAATAGCCGATCGAGGCGATGCAGATGCCGGCCATGGCCGCCACGCTGAACGCTTCGATCACGCGATACACGGCGCCGGTGGCGGCGCCGAATTCCAGTGCGCTTTTGCGGCGCCGCTTGACCATGAACAGATTGGCGCCGGTCGCCACCATCACGGTGCCCAGCAGGCCGCTGATAAAGTACAGCCATTTGATCGGCCAGCCGCCGAAGCGCGCCACGTGCAGCGCTTCCATCACGTGATGCACCTGTTCGCTGGCAAAACCGGCGGGCGGCTCGGGCCGCTGCACCTGCAGCACGGCGCCGCTGACGCCATCGAACGTGACGATGCCGGGCGCCTGCAGGATGGTGCCGCCATGGCTGCCCACCTCGGCGTTCGCGAACACGCGCACCGTCGCTTGCAGGTCGCCCGGCTGCTGCACCAGCACCATGGTCACTGGCTTGCCCAGCAGCAGCTGCGCCGAAGCCAGCATGGGCGCCAGCGGCAGCAGTTGCGCCGGCGTGCCCGAGCGTTTCCTGGCAACCGGCGGCGCCGTGTCGTGCGCCAGTTCCTGCTGGTAGCGGGCGTAGGGTTCATCGCCGCCATAGGCCGTTTGCAGCGGCCAGGGCATGTAGCTGCTGTAGAAAAACGCCACTCCCGTGTAGACGATCATCAGCAAAAAGGGCAAGGTAAACACGGCGCTGGCGTTATGCGCGTCGAGCCAGGAGCGTTGCCCTTTGCGCGGGCGAAACGTAAAGAAGTCGGCAAAGATGCGCCGGTGTACGATCACGCCCGACACCAGCGCCGCCAGCGCGCACATGGCGATCCAGCCCACCAGCCAGTAGCCCGGCACGCCCCCATGCAAGGTGTAGTGAAAGCTCATGAAGTGCCGGCCGCCTTCGGTCTTGCGGCCCCAGGGTCCGGGCAGCAGTTCGCCGGTCTGCGGGTGCAGCGCCGCCTGCTGGTTGCCCTTGCCGCCTCTTGACACCAGCTGCAGCGCGTCGCCCGGCTGCCTGGGCAGGTCCAGGCGCCAGAAGCTGGCCTTGGGCGCGGTGGCTGATAAATGCCGGATGGCCGCGTCCAGCGCCAGCGGCGCGCCGGTGGTGGTATCGGACAGCAAGGGCCGCGCTTCCATCCAGCGCGTGATCGGTTCGCGAAACACGCTGACCGTGCCGGTAAAGAAAATCGCGCACAGCAGCCAGCCGCAGCTCAGCCCGACCCAGGTGTGCAGCCAGGCCATCGACTGGCGCAAGCCGTCCTTCATGCGGGGTCAGCCGGCGGGGTGGAGGGAAGAGTGGGCTGGTGCATGGCGTGGTTCTCCAGAGGTGGCTGGCGCCCGGATCGGCGCCCATGGAAGGAAGACGCATCAGGCGCGCAAAACCTGACGTCCGCCGTGAAAAAAAGTGGCAGGCGCGGATAAATTGACATTGCCAATAGGAAATTGATCCAAGTCATGATAGTTTTGGCATGTTTATGAATCGATTACTTTTGCTAAAGGTCCGACCGACATGTCTTTCCTGATCGTCCTGGCCGCCCTGGCCTTTCTGATGCTGGCAGCCTACCGCGGCTACAGCGTGATCCTGTTTGCCCCCGTGGCCGCCCTGGGCGCCGTGCTGCTGACCGATGCGTCGGCGGTGGCGCCCGTGTTCAGCGGCATCTTCATGGAAAAGATGGTGGGCTTTATCAAGCTGTATTTCCCCGTCTTCCTGCTGGGCGCCGTGTTCGGCAAGCTGATCGAAATGTCGGGCTTTTCGCAGTCCATCGTGGTGGCCGCCATCCGCTATATCGGCCGCTCGCGCGCCAATGCCGTGATCGTCGCTGTGTGCGGCGCGCTGACCTATGGCGGCGTGTCGCTGTTCGTGGTGGTGTTCGCCGTCTATCCGTTCGCGGCCGAGCTCTACCGCCAGAGCAATATCCCCAAGCGCCTGATGCCGGGCGCCATCGCCCTGGGCGCATTTACCTTCACCATGGATACCTTGCCCGGCACGCCGCAGATCCAGAACATCATCCCCACCACTTTCTTTCAAACCACCGGCTGGGCAGCACCGTGGCTGGGCACCATCGGCGCCGTGCTGACGGTGGTGGCCGGCCTGGCTTACCTGGAATGGCGGCGCCGCTCGGTGATGGCCAGCGGCGAAGGCTATGGCACCGATACCCAGCCAGTGGCTTCGGCCGACCCGGCCAGCCTGCCGTCGCCGCTGCTGTCGGTGGCGCCGCTGGTGCTGGTCGGCGTGGCGAACTTTTTGCTGAGCCACTGGATTCCGCTCTGGTATGGCGCCAGCCACGTCATCACCAGCAGCGAGCTGCCGGGCCTGCACGCGCCCGTGACGACCTCGATCAATGCCGTGGTCGGCATCTGGGCAGTGGAGGGCGCCTTGTTGCTGGGGATCTTGCTGGTCTGTGCCACCGCCTTCAAGCGCATCAAGGACGGCTTTGCCGAAGGCACCAAGGGCGCGGTCGGTGGCGCCTTGCTCGCGGCCATGAACACGGCTTCCGAATACGGTTTCGGCGGCGTGATCGCCGCGCTGCCCGGCTTTATCGTGGTGCGCGACGCCCTGCGCAGCGTGCCCGACCCGCTGGTCAACGCGGCCGTCTCCGTGACCACCCTGGCCGGCATCACCGGTTCCGCCTCGGGCGGCATGAGCATCGCCCTGGCCGCCATGTCCGACAGCTTTATCGCCGCCGCCCAGCAAGCCAACATTCCGCTCGAAGTGATGCACCGCGTGGTGGCCATGGCCAGCGGCGGCATGGACACCCTGCCGCACAACGGCGCCGTGATCACCCTGCTGGCCGTGACGGGGCTGACGCACCGGCAGTCGTACCGCGATATTTTCGGCATTACCCTGATCAAGACGGCGATCGTGTTTTTGGTGATTGCCACGTATTATCTGACCGGGCTGGTGTAAGCGGGTAAGCCCCGAACGGCAAGGGGCAGGGTATTGCCAGCCTTTGCTTGCTAACGTTTATCTAAGGTTTGTTGAGCGGTGGGACATGAGCGACAGGCAATATAGTCAGCTCACCGATCGGTACCCGCCAAGTCGAACCGCTGACCGGCTCGAACAATACGATTGCAGCAGGTGTCGAGACCACCACCCGGCCAATTGCTACCCTGGTCTTATCCTTGAAAAGCGCTACGCAATTGGCGGTTGACACCGTCGGCGCATTCTTTTTACGTGGTGCCGATAGCAACGGCTGCAGGGCTGTACTCGACCTGACAGGTTCACAAGTGGTTGGAGTAATTACAAATTTCAAGAAGTATAGTGTCCCCAGTTGTGATCCAAAGATGGGGACTATTGAAATCAACATCACGATGAACAGGAGCGCGCCTACTATCAGGGATGGAAGAAATAACATGAATCCACCGAACAGGATTGAGCCGATTGCCCCTTTTGCCAATGACTTGCTGATGGAGTCACCCTGTATCGTAGGTTTGAAAGAGTGCCAAAAACGGTGGATGCGGGCAAGTGTTCGAGCTTGGCGTGTTCTTAGATAAATCACGCAGCAAACGAAAAAGAAGATGCATGCCGCCACGAAAAGACTGTGTTTCCAAAACTGTTCAAATATGGACCACCATCGGATCTTGTCGATTTCCAGAATCAGGGAAATCAGGGCATAGACCGATAGGCCGATCAGATCCAGTACGGACGAGTAGACTGCCTGGTGTGGCAGGCCAAACGTTGTTTCAACAGCCATCGCGACGCCATAACCAAGCAGCGTCAACATAAGACTTATGGATGAGATGATCGTCAGTCCCCATGTCAGACTGCTGATGGTCTTTTCATCGACCTTGTTTTGTTGGCGCCGGCCCCTTGTTCGTTTGGCGCTGGATGTGGCCCTTATGCTTTGATCCACCTGAATCCCTGGTCGCATTGCTGTTCTCCTTGCCAGTACGCTTTCGGTGCGATGAGATCATGAAAGTAATCATCTCAGCCCTTCTTTCACGCTATTACCAGACCATGCCTCTCATGGCTTTTCCCAGCTGTATTAAAAAAATCCAGAACCACACCGCGAAAATGATTGTCGCAATAAATACCAGTCCGCACTGCTCACCGATCGTGATTCTGCCTGATTTGTACAGTTTGAATGATGCCCAGAAAAAGAGACTCAAGGCGAGAAATGCAAGCGGGAATTTCAGGGGCCTGTCATTAAAATCAGGCAACGAAATACCCGTGAATATCTCCAATAGTTCAGTCGGTTTATCAAAGAGAAGCAACAAAAAAGTCAGAGCCGGCAGAAAGCCGATGAACAGACCTTGGACATAGAATTTCTTTTTACTGCTGGCTTGTCTTGGCGGAGGATTGATCATGGCCTGGATACCTTCTCTGAATGTTGTAGGCAATAGGGTGATAACCGTAGCGAGCTGGAGAGAGCCGTGCTTGATGTTGCTCTCCGCGTGCAGTTCGTTCCGGCTGAGTTCATTACAACAGGCGGCGGGAAGCGCTTCAAGCAGCCACGTCAAGGTAAGGATCAGTTCACGAGCTTGCTTGTTGCGCGGTCTTGATGTTCACCGCAGTGAGCGTTTCAATTGCCACGCTCGCTCGTTGCACGCTATATTCCGTCACGCCGAAGTTGCGTACCTTTATCGATCCGATGCAGGGCAGCGTCGCAACGCAATCAAGGGGCCGTCACCGTCATGGATAAAATCGACTTCAATTACCTGCAGGCGTTTGTGATGGTCGCGCGCGAGCGCAGTTTTACGCGCGCCGCGCTGCAGCTGGGGGTGTCGCAATCGGCGCTCAGCCACACCATCCGCCGGCTCGAAACGCAGTTGAACGTGCGGCTGCTGTCACGCAGCACGCGCGGCGTGTCGCCGACCGAGGCGGGCGAGCGCCTGTTTGCGTCGATCGAGTCGCACTACGAGGGCATCGCGGCCAGCGTCACGCGCCTGACGGAAACCCGTGAAAAGCCGGCCGGCACGATCCGCATCACGACCCACGACCATGCCGCCAGCACGGTCGTGTGGCCGAAGATTTCGCCGCTGCTGGCGCGCTATCCCGATATCAAAGTGGAGCTCAATATCGAGTATGGCCTGATCGATATCGTCGCGCAGCGCTATGACGCCGGCGTGCGCCTGGGCGACCAGGTGGCGCAGGACATGATCGCCGTGCGCATCTCGGACGATTTGCGCATGGTGGTGGTCGGCTCGCCCGCTTACCTGGCGCAGCGCGCAGCGCCACGCGTGCCGCACGACCTGGCGGCACACCGCTGCATCAATCTGCGCCTGCCCACCTATGACAATCTGTCGTCCTGGGAATTCATGAAGGAGGGCCAGCGGCTGGACGTGCGCGTCGATGGCCAGTGCATTTTCAATACCACGCCGCAAAAAGTGCAAGCCGCATTGGAAGGCCACGGCCTGGCCTGGGTGCCGGAAGACCTGGTGGTCGCGCATGTCGCGGCGGGGCGCTTGCTGCCGGTCCTGCAGGACTGGAGCCCTACCTTTCCCGGCTACCATCTGTACTACTCTAGCCGCCGGCAACCCTCGCTGGTGTTCACCGTGGTGCTCGATGCGCTGCGCGTGTGAGGTCATGATTCATGACGGCAGCTCATGTCGCTATTGATTCATGCACGGGTATGCGCATGAGCGTGGCGCGCCTATAGTGGCTGCGTCATTCACCACGTTCAAGGAATAGCCATGCAACTCAAAAGAGTCGGCTCGCAGCCGTCAAGCAAAGGACCCGAGCAGTTTTTCACCGGCACTGTGCGGATCGACATGCTCAACAGCGCCCCCGCGCCGTCGCGCGTGTCGGTGGCCAGCGTCACCTTCGAGCCGGGCGCGCGCTCGGCCTGGCATACGCATCCGCTGGGCCAGACCCTGATCGTTACCTCGGGTTGCGGCTGGACCCAGTGTGAAGGCGAGGCCAAGGTGGAAATTCGCGCCGGCGACGTGATCTGGTGCCCGCCCGGCCACAAGCACTGGCACGGCGCCACGGCCAGCACCGCCATGACGCATATGGCGATCCAGGAGGCGCTTGATGGCGTGAACGTGGTGTGGCTGGAGAAGGTCGGCGATGACGATTACCTGAGCCCGCTTACCACGAACCACTCCTGAGCCGCGTCATATATCGCTGGACTGATGTATGTGCGCGTGCTCGACCATGAGGCCGCTGAGGTGCTTGATTACTGCGCTACCCGAAGCAAGACGTCAGCGTGATGATGGCCGGTAAAACCGGAGAACAACTTGCCGCGCAACTGGACCTGCCTGCCCAATTGCGGCCTGAGCGTGGCGTACTGCGCCGGCGTCAGCACCAGCTGGATTTCCCGCACGTCCTTGTGCGGCTCACGCTCCGGGTCGCCATTGCCTTGCGTGCAGATAGCCTGCTTGAGCGTCAGGTAAAAGCCGGTTTCAGCTTCATCGCCGTCGGCGATACTTTCAAAGTTGGGGCGGCCAGGAAACGTTGCCCTATGCAAGGTGCCGCTCATGGCCACGGTATCGGGTTCATATTTCAGGCAATCGGCGGCATTGGCTGCCGAGCAAAACAGGCTGAAGAAAAGCAGGTTCAACAGTTTCAGGCGGATGGTCATGGCAGGGTTTTAGTAAGGACTGGACTCATGTTAGCGGGGATTTTGACGTGAGCAAGGCGATTCGATAAACCTTGCTTAACTGTAATGTACACGCAGCTTTGCAATAGGGACGTGCAAATTGACGTGGTCGGGGTGAGAGGATTCGAACCTCCGGCCTCTGCGTCCCGAAGAATGCGGATTTAATACGGATACCGCATAAACACTGGCTCTTATGGTCGAGTACTACACTGCTGTACTACACTGACCGGCTGCTGAAAATGTAACACTACAGCAGCTGACGGTCGATCACTTCTTCACGAAGCCTTTGCGCAGCGCGCCGCTCATCAATTCGATATGGGCGTCCAACTCGCCAGCAGTTACAGCAGCTTTCAGCGTTTCCAGCGTCGGAATCAGGTCAGCTTGCGCGGACAGCTCGATAGCCACTTTACCCTTCGCCAGTTCCAGCGGCTTAGTGCCATACTTGACGACCAGGCACAGCTTGCCGTTGTCATCGGTAAACCACCAAGGCTTGACACGCTTTGGCATCTCAAGGCGCTTGCTTTCTCCCGATTCCTGATCGGTGACTTTGCGACTACGCGTTGGCGCGTACACGCCGCCGTCTTGCTGGGCTTGGGCGTAAGCGACCTGTTCATTCAGTTTCGCGATCAGCATATCGCGGCGACGTGCGATTGGCGAGACAGGGGCAGGGCGTTTTGCGGTAACGATTTTCAAGCTGTTCAGCAGGGACATATTTGCCATCCTTAGTAGTTGTTCACGGAAAGGATAATGCGCTTTTGTTGATATAAAATCAACAATTTAATGATTGTTTTGCAATGAAAAATTCTCACCAAGATACTTGTCGGTTGAACCGACAATAGGATTGAAAATCCTTGTGTCGGTGGTTCGATTCCGCCCTAGACTACAAAGAACATCGTCACGCAACGCCCGCTCATGCGATTGGGCGTAGTCGTTTCCGGGCTGCGTAGTCCTCGGCTCCAATCCATTTCCGGTACGCGTTCCAGGTAGCCATTTCTGGCTGCGACTAATTAGGTCCGACACTCACCGCTCCTTACAGCTATGGAAATTTACGAGCAGTTAATATGTATTCTCTTGCGCGTCATCGCCCCCCCTCAAAAAAATGGCTAACAATTTCTGAATTGAAAGCACTGCGGCGTTACCGTATCGTGTAGAGTGACAGTCTGATCCAACTCATATATTTTTGCCATGGCGATAATTTTGCATCACGAAGCGCAGTCGGCTTTTGACTCCGCCACGCAAGTTACGAAAGACTCCGCTACCGCGGCTTTAGAGTTATTTTCCTCATGCTTTCAAATCAATTGGTTCCGCGAAACCGGTCCGAACCTCTGGGTAGCTGTTGTCAAGCCGTTCGCAGCGACCGCTGAGCATTTTGGGCTTGGGCATGAATATTTCGTAATTGGGAATGGATATCCGGATGATTTCCACCAACGCACACTCAAAGCAGAGCCTCCAGTAAAGCTGGTTGACCGGCTTGATATGACGATTCGTTTTGTCGCCGCAAATGCCCCACGTGCAGAGGCATTTTGTGCAGCCTGGGCCCAGAAAAATAAGGCGACCGCCATCGTCATTCATACGGAAAACGTGTCGAAAATACCGTCAGTTGATCTGATGTACCAATTGCTCAGTGCTTCACTGTGGCGCCGTGATTATTTTGCAGAGGCCGAACCAGTTCGAGAGCCTAGTGAATTTTTCGGCAGGGAAGTTGTAGTAAATGAACTATTTACTAAAATTCTCCTTGGTAATCCGTTTGCCATTTTTGGACTTCGAAAAATCGGCAAGAGCTCTCTCCTCGGGCGACTTGAAGACCTGATTGAACAGGATGAGTCAGCGATCGGCGTTACGGCGTTTCTTATTGGCAACTCTACTCGGCTGAAGGGTGGTCGGTGGTGGGATGCAGCTGCAGACGCAATTGCAGCATGGCAAGGAAAATTACAGCGATTTGCAACAAAACGTGGTTCGAAAGTGCATGCGAAAGCAGAGCGACTTACAGACGCAATACAAAAAAAGGAATCTGATAGTCGTCGATTAGCAGTCGCACTTGAAAAGGACATTGGATCACTGCTTAAGGCAGCTAAAGCGTTGGCTAAAGAGGCCGGGCGTGACGATGTCAGATTGGTTCTTATCCTGGACGAATGTGACCATTTTTACCCACATTTAATTGATTCCGGTCACTGGCGCACAGACTTTTTTGTTTTTTGGAATGCTCTTCAGGGGATCAAACGTAGCTTAGAATCACCTGAAGAATTTGTTTACGTGCTTGGAGGAGTCAATCCATCCGGAGTGGAGCAAGGCTCACTGCTTAGCCAAGCTAACCCCCTTTACGAGACGCAACGCCTATATCTAGGTCCCATGCCAGCACCAGAAGCACATTCACTTCTTTCCAGCCTCGGAGAGAGAATGGGACTTCTCTTTCAAGAGCCTGCTCTCGCACGTGCATTCGAATTGGTAGGTGGACATCCATTGCTTCTTAGGCGCTTAGGTTCGGCAGTACATGAAAGCACGCTCCATCGAACTGATCGTAAATCCATTAATGCACAAGACGTTGAAAAAGCATTTAAGGAAAAGAAAAGAGACCTTTTTAATCAAGTGGCTTGGTTCTTAGAGCATCTTGCGCGCGTCTCTCCGGATGAGGAGCGTATGTTAAGAGATATTGCTAATGGTGGGGCACAAGCGTACGCTGATCTTTGGTGTAATGACGATTTTAGAGAAACTTATGCGCACCATTTAGAGCAGTACGGATTGTTACGCTTTGAGAATGACCTACCTATTGTTGCTCTTGATTTAATACGTGAAGCATTGAAGAGGCCAATTGCGAGTGAATTTGTCGAACAGAAAAAACAATTGAAGGATATTGTTGAAGTTATTGAGCAGGCAGTAAGAATACGGTTGCGTGTGGATCTAGAACGAGACACTGCGCCAGATGAAGCTGTTGCCCGTGTCGTCAGCGCTATTCCTTCTGATGCAAAGAACCGTACCCGAGGACGAAAAGAGCTTATTGATTTGGGCAACATCGCAGGTGTTGGTGCAGTGCTTGATTCCTTGAATTGGGGTGACTATGAGATTCTGTTTGACAAGTTTTACGATAAAATTGAATGGTCCGGTATCTTAGTAGGTAAATCAACGCAGATTAAAAATATTAAGAGTGCATTTACCCATGCACATTTAATACGCCACAACAACGATCACGACATTAAGCAGCTTATTGATGATCGTGGATACGGCGAAGTTTACGCAAGTTTTGCGGCAATGCGCGAGATTTTAGGTGCTTAGTTTGTAAGTCTCGGATTCCACCAGCTTCTCCATATCGCCACCAACACTCCAATCCGTACCTGTACGTAAAATGTCGACGATCAAGTCCTTCAAGTCGGTGGCGACTTGCGTCGCTGAAAAATGGGAAAATGGGAGGGCGGTGTGTGCGTGCCAATTGCCATGCTCCCGCCTTCACCGGATATATTTTCGTATAGTCCAATAGAATTGCGGGAATTGGAATGCTGGTCAAGGTTAACGAGGGTGACAAAGGGAATTGGTAAAAAAATTATCAATGTGGGTCGCAGGAATTTTAAATTTCACTCCGAGATTTTTAGTGATGCAAGGCGGTTATTCATTCTTGACTACCATAGATCTATTTTAACTGATCTTAGTTGGTTAATTTTCTGAAATGTAATAAAATTGCTAAATTCTTACATTGCTGGCTAACTTGTTGAAATTAAAGATATTTTTTTGTTATCGAGTTTCGGTTGATTTCTTAAAGCAAAGACTGCATCCTTGGAAGTATTAAATTATTAGATTTTAATATGTCACAAGCAAAAACGCTCACTGAGAAAGAGCTTAAACGTGTTCTCGCTTTCATTGCAATTAAACGGCACGCAGCAAGAAATCGCGCAATGCTGTTGATGACGCATTTAGCCGGTATGCGCGTTGGCGAAGTAGCAGCCCTGCTGATCGGTGATGTGCTCTCGGAGGATGGACGCGTTAGATCGGAAATTCGCTTGCTGCCAGAACAGACCAAAGGGAGCAGAGCGCGCACAGTCTTTTTAAACGAACGTCTGCAAAAAGAAGTTACCACCTACCTCGCTACGCTTAAGCGGGTGGAAGGGGATATGCCTCTGTTCTACACACAGAAGCGTCTGGCCTTTAGCGCCAATACTCTGTGTCAACATTTTTATTTCCTGTACAAGGAAGCAGGGATCGATGGCGCTAGCAGTCATTCAGGTCGCCGAACTTTCATCACAAATCTCGCTAGTAAGGGCGTCGGCGTACGAGTGCTGATGGCTTTGGCAGGACATCAAAATATTACGACTACGCAGCGCTACATTGATGTCAATGATGATATGCAGCGAGTTGCAGTGGAACTGGCATAGAAACTATTAATCGATCTAAATCGCAAACGATGCTGGCTAGTTTGGCATTCGCTGACTATTACAATACACACCGATAGTTACCCATAACTCTCAGCGAAATGCAAAATTTCTTGCTCACATTGTTATTTTAGCCTTTGTTGTTTCGATCTACTAGAGAGCGCTTAACATTGTTCTGACTCGAAGCAGGAGTAAATCGATTCCTTTATTGTTAAGAATTTTTTGACGAAGTCTAGTCGGCTGATGGCGCTTATCTAACATGTCTATGTCGGCTATGCTTCGCTTTTCGATCAAAAGACGTACAATTTGCCGATCGTTCCCAATTACTACCCCTTGTAGTTGATCTATGAGGAACTTGGCAGCGTTGTCGAGGTCGGCAACATTCAAGTGCTCATAGATGTATGGGCGCATCAATTTTTCGGGAGATAAATTCGTGTCAGCCACAAACCAATCAAATCGTAATTCAATGGCTTGATCTTTGCATGGCAAGAGGCCAGCATTCATCAACGCGAGGTTTTCTGGCCTGAGCAATTCGGCGTTAATCTGCGAAGTGATACGTCCTTTGTAGTCAATACGATCTGCTTCACTCCACTTTGTAATCGATTGGATTGAATAAGCATTTTCAGATATCCAAATATCAACTTGCATTCTAAATTCCCTTTTTTTGAATATCAATTAACCGATAAATGATTAATTCGAAACGATAGCACAAATCGTTGGCTTTAGGAATCATAGTTGATGCTATCGAATGTTTTTCAATAAATACCACAAGGAGTAGTAACCATGCGATATTTCGAAATTATTCAACAAAAGCAACTTGAAACCGCGTCTTTCAGTAAGGTTGGTGCGAGCAAGCCGAACAAGACGAAGATGATCAAAATTCCAGCGGGTACAGGACCAGTTCAAGTATACGTCCGTGACGGCAAAATCTTCGTCATTTCTTCAGAGCCGCTAGAGCGACGCACGCAACCCTGATGACTAGCGTACGACGCAGCTTTCTTGCAGAACAATAATCATCGCCTCGTTGTGCCAAGTGTTTCTCACTTACAATGTCCTTTCTTGCGACATCCGGCATATCGAACATGAATCAGCATATTTCGCCTTTCCGTCTGAATCTCTACCTGATTCTTGGCACAATTGCCATTCATGGGCTAATGATGCTCGCTAACGAGCTGTTCTTCATGAGAGCGGAGTTCCTGAATGGCATAGGGTGGATTTACCTACCCGCTGGCACTCGACTAGTGTGCACCTTGCTGTTCGGTCGGGCGGGTGCTGTCGGGCTTCTCATTACGGGCTGGTTTGCATGTTATTGGTACTATTTCCCAGGTGATCCATTACGTGCCACCATGGGCGCGATAGCGGGCGCAGTAGGCCCGTACTTGGTCTACGTAATCGCGCAGCAGAAACTGGGCCTACGCGCTTCGTTGACGAATCTCACCCCAAAGCGCCTACTCATTTGCGCTGCCGGTTGCTCCATAGCCAGTCCGATGTTTCACCATATATGGTTTGCCATGCATGGCGACCCGTACATAGCGAGTGGCTTAGCCGTAATGTTCATCGGTGATCTTGTTGGGACATTAATCGTGGTGTACACGGCCAAGGGACTGTTAACGTTCTTGCCAACTTCTGCTGGAGTTCGTCGACAAACGAGGGATGTGCTAAAATTTGTAGCAGTAACCCCACTTAATGACTGAAGTAATGACTACCCCGAAACGACCTGCCGACATCTACATGCGTTTCTTGCAACTGGCTGAAGCGTTACGTGGTTTGCCGTCCTTGCCTTCGCTTGATCCCCTAGAAGAACGTATTCTTGCTATCGTTGCTCGTGCTGGACAGGATGAGCAGCGGCTGTCTGTCCGCGACATGATGGCCAAAGACGAATTTGGCTCACCAGCTACGGTTCACAGTCGGCTCAAGTCCATGCGTGAGAAGGGCTGGATTATGCTGTCCGACACGGAAGACACGCGCCGTAAGCAAATTGAGCTTACTCAGGCTGCGCTGCTGCACTTCGACAAGCTTTCGAAGTGCTTGATACAGGCGGCTAACGGCTTGCGCTAGCACGTTCACCATCGGTAGAAGAGCGTGGCATCGACGATGCAAGGATGCATCGTGAGTCTAAAAAAGTGTTGGACGCAGGCACCGCAAAGATTAAATCGAATAACTCGTGATCGATCTCGCTATCTTGCGTCGCAACTACCGTCAATTAATCATGTTAGTTCCCGCAAAAATATTTTACGGGAACATCTTCGTTACTGAGGAACCGACACATCGTACATTGCATTGAGGCTCATAATATTGCCTTGGTATGGAATGATCCAATTCACCCAGCCGCTCAAATTTGCATTTCCATTTTTTTGATATGGGCCAGAATGGGTGTAAATTGTGCTCGATGCCAAGGACGGGTAGGAGATTTTTTGTATCGCGGTGGTATTGTAAGTAGTGTCTGCATCATAAATGCTTGTGCGTAAGAGATATATGTTCCCATTAATATAATTTATGTCCAATGCAACTCCATTTTGCGTGTCACCTGGCAGAATTACCGGAGTTTTGGATATGTAGCTACCTGCGCCATCATTTTTATAGATAGTCGGAAGTTGTGTGTAGAGTGGGCTAACCGGAAATTTCGTCGCGTTTGGTTCATTGCCAGCAAGCCAGAGATCAAATTTTCCACTTTTATCAAAATCGATGAGTTCAGCAGAATAGATCTGACGATCCATTAGTGAAGTCGGCAAACGAGTCAAATCCTGCTTGAATGTACCATCCTTATTGTTTATCAAGAAATTTGGAGTTCGAGCAACGAATTGATCAACAACCGCAATGTCGGGGTATCCATCACCATTCACATCGGCGGCAGAGGCTCCGTGGCAAAAGCAAACAATAGGTAGAGTGTTATTTTTATACGTTCCGTCGTGCTGACTTAACAGAATATGTTGTTTTTCACCAAGGAAAGGCTGTGCGTCGAAGCCATGACAGGCAAAGAACACATCAGGCGCTCCGTCGCCATTAAAGTCAGCAACAATGGCCTTTCGTGGATGCAAGCAGCCAGTTGTGTCGGCAAGAAGAGAGGCCGTATTATCGGTCCAGACTCCATTTATTTTTTTCCAGAAATGAATACTGCCAAGTTTATTTGCTGAAGTCGGGTCTTGACTGTTGTATATCAAAGTATGCGTGATCATGGAGTACGTACCATCTTGAAAGAAATCCGCAAACGCGACGGCGTCGCCCGATGCTATTGTTTGAGGACCGAGTGATGTTGCTGCAACAATCTTGTTTTCATAGGACGATTTTTGCACAGGGATTGGCACGGTCAATGCTACCGACTGATATGAAGTACCGCCAGCGCCAGTGCATGTCAATGTATATGTTGTCGTACCTGATGAGGCCGGAGTCTGCGCGGAGGTGCCGGAGACAGTTTGGGTCCCTACCCATGCGCCTGATGCACTACATGATGTCGCATTCGTGGATGACCAAGTCAGTGTCGATGTCGAACCGAGGCTGATCTTTGATTGGCTCAAGGCCAGTGTGATTGTTGGTGCAGATGGGGCAGGCGAAACCGCCACTGGATCAGACGGTCCTCCTCCAGCACCACCACCACAAGCGGCAATTGCCAGTGTAACGATTGTTCCAAAAAATAGACCGATTCCATGCTTGAATTTCATTTGTGCTCCGAATTGTTAGAAGTGGAGATTGCCACCCTTATGTAGGTACAATCGTTGGCGCGCTTGCTTCGAGGCAGAAAATTTGCCTAGCATAAATCGCTATAAAAATTATAGCAGAATGGGCGTCAGAAATTTCCAAATGGCAATAAAAACGTTGTTTAACTGGATTTTTGTTGTCTATGTAGTCACAACAGCGATGGGCTAGCTGGCTTGTGTTGAGCCACGCCAAGGATTGACGAGTTCGTCACACCAGCGCTTTTTCTAGCTTGGGCGAGGTGTGCTACTAGCCTGACCTGTTTTTGCAGCCAGGCATCGATCTCGTGTCGCCTACGCGGTTTTTGAACTGCCGGGTTAATTCCGGCAGTCGTGTGATACGGGCTGCGGTAATGCGTTTTGCCACAGCCCCGATTTTGGAGTATTAGAAAGGCCCATGCGGACCTTTTGTGTTCAGTTCAATCTCCGGAGACTACGACTGGTTTAATACCATTTCATAGCCGATGCGATCTGCGCATCAAGCTCTCTCATGCGTTCGGCTTGACTCCTAGCGTAAATCATATTCTGGAGCATGATCTGCTTGGTTTCGTACTTGTCCAGTCCAGCTTTCAGCAAGCTCCACGCAAATATAAACAAGCCACTGTGGCCTTGACCTGCTTGCTGCTGCGATAGACGCCATTCTTGTTCAGCTTTCTCGATTCTTATTTCTCGCCGCTTCTGCGCTTCGGCTTCTCCATCATAATCGCATCGCTTGTTCAGGGCCGCTAGCATGCCTTGTAAAGCTGGCCCAGCATTACTTACTGGCGCGACTTCGTGATACTCGGCAGACTGCTTGGGAACCCAGTTTTCAAGCGCATGGGCGACATCAAGCAGCGGGCCATCCCAGTGCGATGTGTCAAAAAAGCTCAGCTCCTTTTTACCGGCTTTGCTCGGCGCGTAGTAAAACGAATTGGCTGGCCGCTTGCTAATGTCCAGCCCCGAATTTCTACCCTTGCTTTTATTGGCATCGTTGCCCACATAGTAGCCGTCCGACTCTATGCGGGCCTTGAACACGTCCCACAGCAACTCGGCATGCTGGCATGTGACCGGCGCGTCGAACGGGACCATAATGCGGAACTTGACGTCGCCGTTCTTACCGTTGTTGAACGAGTTGTAGGTCAAGTGCTTGATGTCGCTGAACAGTTGTGACGCATCGATCCACGCCAATGCGCCGCCGTCAAAGTCCAGTTGTATGCCATGCACATATTCGATATCGTCCTTACCCTTAGTAGCTGAATCTGCCTTGAAGCGCACAAAGTTGATTAGCGAGTTGTCAGCTTTATCGTTATAACGCTGTTCGCTGGCCGTTTGCATCAGGTCGCGAATGTCATCCCACGAGTCTGTCATGCCGCTGGTCAGGTTGTGCTTGATCGAAAAGACCGACTCTTGCCACGTAACGGGAATGTTAGCGCCATCTGGGTACTGCGTCGTTATCTTGCTCAATAAGTCTGCCTGAGCCTTTTTGAGAGCCTTCTTTCGTTCCCTGCATTTGCTGTTGCGTTCCTTGCTGGTAAGCGTCCGTGCCTTTCTGGGGCGGCCGCGAGTCTTCTGCGGCTGTCCCCATGCATCGCAGATATCGTCCATGGCATGGACCTTAGCCCCCGGCAACATATCGGCCAGGAAGTTCGCTGTGTCGATGTCGGGCACGACAATTTTGACTGCTGCTGTCGATGTCTGGTCGCGTAGCGATGTGCGCATAATCGCCTGATACATCGTTTCCATGCCCTTGGCCTTCTTAAGCATGGTCGTGTCGATGCCTTGCCACCTGGACAGAAAACCATAATGCGCGGGCAGATCATTCAGTGCAGACATGAACAGGATGTTGTGCTTGTCGCGATGCTCGTTAATGCCGTGACAGATGTTGCTGATGCGTGTGCTGTTGTGCAGGACAAAGTCGTCAATGTCGTTGTTGGCCACCAGCAGGCTAGGCTGCTGCCCGAACAGGTCGTTGACGGCCTTGTTCAATGTATCAAGTGCAGCTTGGCCGCCTTCATTACGCGTGTACTTCGACCAAGACCGGCCACAGAAGTAGTGGATGCTGATCCGACGGTTTTGCAGGTCATTGTGGTCTGTCTTCAACTGAAATTCGTGAGTAGGGTCTGGCTTGAAGTTCACGCCGTATGTCGGCCAAATTTGGTACATCATCGAGTCTTGGATGTTAGCTCCCATAATGCGGCAGCTATTCCAGTCGCGGAAAGCATCGGGTTTCAAAATCGAGTGCGTGATCAACTGATGTTCTTGCGAGACACGACGCATCCACTTTGCCCGATTGACGTAGTTTGCGTGGTTACGGTCCATGCTAGTCTCCATAAACCGAATAAGGTCAGGGTTCGTATACAGCAAGTCCTTGCGTTGGCGTCCCGCAGCCAAGTATCCATCGACAATGGTTGCATGGCCTGGCTTGATGCCGATGTTCATAAGCTCAGCATTATCATCACACGGAGTAACTTCGTAATTGTCGAGGAACGACGTGTGTGAATGCTTGAGATTTAGGTACGTGGTCGAGTCTACCTGCGGCACCTCGTCGAAAAAAATATTGAAGCGCTTGCGTTTTTCCGGTTCGATCTCGGCATCAAGAAATGTGCGATGGGTCGTGATAATCACGCATCCCTTATCGTTCTGTATTGCGCGTGATATGGCTCGTTTATAGGCTTTTTGTGCTGACCCCGGTTGATCTTCACTGGTGATTAGGTGGGATTCAATTCCACGTTCAACAAAAAAATTTGCCGTTTCTCGACATAGCCGAATAGTCGGCTGCGCGATGATGTACTTGTGTCCAGCAGGTAAGTTGCTTGTTATGTAATTTATTGCGGCCTGCGATTTACCAGATCCACAGACGCCATTAATGGTGTAAATCTTCACGTTTACTTTCCCATAAAGTGGCCCCAAGCGCTGGTAACACTTGAGGCCGGTTTTGATTCGATCAGGAATCCGTAAGCATGAAGTTAAGTCAAATTTAATTGACCCACATATTTACTATCCCTGATCGCCCAGTTACCAGCCAGGTTTTATGACTACCTATTTACGCGGCAGTTAATTCCGGTATGTCGGCATATCCACATGCCGATAAAAGGAATGTTACACAGATTGCCAGTAAAGAAGAAAATGTATTTTTGTTTTTTTTGCAAAGAAATAATTCGACAAACCAAATTGGACCTGATATGGCCTTGCAAAGGGGATTTGTCAGTTGGCAATTGAAATAGTTGATGTGGGATGTCATACGAAAAAGCCTTCCTATATGGTAATTTTCGTAACGAATTTCAACACCTGGACTTCACTTGTTCGGTTAGGTCGGGCGATCATTTTGGATGGATCAAGCCCATTCGATGGCATAGATTTTCGATAAGAAATCTCTTCCATCTATCAAGTGTTGCAAATAAGAGACTACCTGACAAAATTGGTTGGTTAATTAAGTTGTTGATTTTAAAGGGATAACCGTTGAGCTTAATTAATCTAAACTAAAATGAGAGTTTTTGGGTGGAAAGCTTCAATAATTTTGTTAGCACTAGTGATTAATTTCATAAATTTAAAATTAATTAGAATAATATTCCAAAATCAACTTTAAAAATTTGCATTTATGGCAATTTCACAAGGTAAATATTGTCGATAGAATGTGTTCCATCAGTGGCCGCTGTACGACTCCTAAGTGGAGTTCTAAAACACTAAAAGATACTATATGAGTAACAATTTAATACATTCAGTCGGCGCAATTAGCGGGCAAGCAGAACTAGACGCGCTAGTACCTAGTATGGAAGTGGATGTCTCGAAAAATGTCAATAATGCAACCATTCCCGCACCTACTAGTTCGGCTTCAAGTGAAGATACAGCTAAGGAGTTAGATGCTACTCCAGTAGTGAATAGCACTACCTTCGAAGGTAATGATGACGGTATCGAGGTCAAGCTTCAAGATACTGAAAATTCAGTAGATAATATGCAAGCTGACAAGTTGTCGGATATTACTGATTGTGAAGAAGCATTAAGCCTTGTCGAAGATTTTATGGGCCAAGCTAGCGAGTTGATTGGCCCGTTTGTTGATGGTGACGATCTTGTAACGAATAAAGAACCAATACTAAGGGAAATTCTTGCCATTCTTGAAAACGCAGTTAATGCTGTTAAGAAGGGAATTGAATTGGTCTCGAAAGAGCGGTTGGTGGAGGATGTTGATGCGATGGAGGCGGCAGCAAAAGAGCGTGGCTATAAGAATCTGGATGCCTTCTTGGAGGAGTATGATTACATGAAGAATGAAAAAGCAGGCGATGTAAAATATACTAGCGAGAATATTCCATCAGTATCGCAAGATAAGCTTACTAATAAGAAGGCTGACGATCCTTATGATCGTCTATTGAAAAATGAATTTACGGGAACGGAACAGCCGGACTTGAAAAAAGGTTATTACAAACGCTATGGAATCAAGCCGGTAACGGGTTGGGTGAAAGATTTTGTTGAAGCTTATGGTCGTTTGCCTACGCCCGATGATTGTCGTGACGCGACTGAAGAGGAAAAGGATGGAATGCGTATTGCCAACCAGAATGCCTTTAATGGTATCAAACGCCGGAATCGTCGCTCAAAAAAGCAGTAGGTCCGTACGAGGGATTTAGCTCCTCTGTGCGGACACAAATAGAGGAAGATATCGACAATGCTTGGCAAGCTGAAAAGTGGCGGCGCGAATATGCGAAGCCCAATCCATTAATTGACCCTCCGGAAGTAACAAGATATTTCAAAACGTGGAAAAGAGCCTACCAGAATCGTAATGGTCGACGGGCTGATCACCACATTGCAGAAGCCTATGAGGCATGGGCGATGGCGGTAAGCGACAGCGAAGAGGCAGCGCGCATCTTGGGACTGGTACATGACGGTATCGAGGAATTTGATGGCTTGCCAAAGCCTGGTTGCCGTCATGTACGGACTACCAAGCGTGAGATTGTAGCATCGACGCTATCCCGGTTTAGGGCTAATCCAGAATGGTATTTGGCGGAGTAAAAACTGTGGAGTCAAAAAACGGAAATACCCCTGATCGCCTGTTCGCGGCTAAAAGGTGTACTTGCCTTTCCCGGGCGATAGCCTGAGCAGTTAATGCAAGATCAAAGTTGCACCTAGCGTCGATAAAGGGGTATGAAGATGAGTGCTCTATTCGAGCTAACCTTGCTTTAATGAACTCTAAACCGATAACGCTATTCAGCGTTATGGGTAGATCGGCATTAAAGGGATATGTTCGCATTGTCGATAGCTAACTGCCGTTGAATACCGCTTTTGCTTGCTTTGCGACTTCGCTCGGTAGCGAGTGCAGGTAGACCATCGTGCCGCTGATTTGCTTATGGCCTAGGAATTTTTGCACCATGGTGATGTCCATGCCTGAGCGGAGTAGGCGAGTCGCAGCTGTATGCCGAAATGTATGGTTGGTGATTTTGCCACCTTCTTCCGATATGCCCGCACGCTTTACCAAATCTCTCAGCCAAGACGACAGGCCGTTTTTGTCGCCGCATTTCATCGGGAATACGAAGTTGTTAGTTCGTGTTGTGTAGCGACGTTCCATGACGGCCCGCAATGCGTTAGACATCAAAGCAAGTGTGTTGTTGCCGTTTTTGAGACGACGCACCAAGATCGTGTTGCGGTCGAAATCGACGTCCGACCATTGCAAATTGCTGGCTTCGGTGATGCGGGCAGCTAGGTGCGGACAGCACCCAGGTGTAAAGCTCGAACCGCGCCGCCCCGTGTGTCTGTGGCTAGCCCAAGTTCAGCGGCGCGTTCTTAGCGGTCGGCAGATTCATCACCAAGCTATTACCTTGCACTTGAAGCTGAACATTCCCCTTACTACCATCGCCGATTTTCAGGCCCTTGCTTTTCTCACGCTTGGACTGAATGGCTTCGATGTTCATTTCGCCGTTAAGCTTGCTGGCGTAAAAGCGTTCGATCATCTCAACGGAAGTCCGCGCATTGCGGGCCAGCGTCAGCACATCGATCTTATCGCCTTCCAGAAGCCGGTGCATGATGCAGGTATGGCGCAGGCTATAGATCGTGCGTTCCTCGCCGCGTGGGCCAGTCTTGAAGCCCAGGTCGTCAAGCAGATAGTTGAACTGCTGCTGCAGACGCCGCAATGCGGTGTCGCGGTTGGCGTGCTCCGGCATAAAGACGTAGTCATCAGGCTCGGCTTGCTCGGACTCGGCACGGTCCGCCTTCAGTTCTTCGTAAACGTGTACAGCCTGCTCCATGGTGACGATAGGATCGCTGTGCTTTTTACTTTCCGGCAGAGACAGGCGCAGATATGTATTATCGCCCCGGATGACTTCCACGTGCTTGTGCTGCATGTTCTTAATGTCGGTAGGGCGGATAAAGCTGTTCGCGATGAATTCGATCATGCGCGGCAGCTCCGCCGTAAACGTCAAGTTGCGAATAACAGTGCCTTGCGCTTGACCGGGCTTTGGCGCAGCGCGGATAACGTCCTCATGCCCGATGAATTGTTTAGCTCTTGCCAAGAGCGCGGCGTACTCCTTTGCATTAAACCAGCCGCGAGGTTCGTCTCGTTTTGGAATTTTGGGGAACTTCGGGATCGACTTGAGGAGGTCGCGATTTTGTGCATGATCGAGGATCTTCCGAATCAGGCCCAGATAGCGCTGGATTGACGAAGCGGAAAGGCTTACACCGATCTTGTCGACAAACTTTTGTAAGCGGTCGTAGTTGATATCCGCGACGTTCAGTTCACGAAACTCTGGCAGAACCTTGCCATCAAGGAAGTACTGATCGTTGCGATGGCATTCAGCGGACATTTCCTTGCGCGTTACGCGGGCGGCCTGTGCGCCCATGAAGCTTTTAGCGCACGCATCAAAGCGCGTGTTCTTGGTGACGGCAACGCCGTTGTGCTTGTTGATCAGAAGCCTCTCGTAAAACGAAATCGCGTACTTGATGGCCTCCCGTTTTTCGGTCTGACTGGTGCTGCGTTTGATCGTGCTTTTGCCGTCGAAGAACCTGACCTGCCAGAACGAGCTGGCGGCCATGAGGTAGATCTTGAGCTTGTCCGGGTAGCCCTTGATAGATTCGAGCGTGTGAGCGATCGGGACGGTACGAGATGGATGCGGAGTAGGGGATTGCTTTGCAGACGTCATTCTTGTTCTTATTGGTCTAGTGCTAGGCCAAGGCGCGCCGGAATGTAAGAATTCCCAAGCCTTAAACCTAACTGTTGTACTACACATGTTAGTGTAGTACTCGACCATCCGCAATATATTTTAAGTATTTGTTTTTAAAGACGTTATTGGTCGGGGTGAGAGGATTCGAACCTCCGGCCTCTGCGTCCCGAACGCAGCGCTCTACCAGGCTGAGCCACACCCCGTGACCTGCTTTGCTCATTACAGCAGGTGAGGGGGCGGGTTTCAAGCGACTGCGTCAAGCAGCTTATTTTTTCTCCTGTTGCGCCTTCTTGATTTCCGCTTCCGTCACTTTTTTCGCCGGCGCATTGGTGGCCGGCGACTTTGCCGTCTTGCGCACGGCCTTCGCTTCTGCCATCACGGCGCCGCAGTCGGTGTCGGGGGCGCGGTCGACGTTGATCAGGGGCAGGATGGCGGCGACCGGCGCGACCACGGTGGCCAGGGCCACGGCGGCGCCCGCTTTCAGGGCCAGCGGGCCTTTTTGCGGGCCGACCTTCGGTTCCTTGAACGTTCCTTGCGCGTACAGCGGCGTGCGCAGCGAGAACACGCGGGCGCCCTTGGTTTTCGGACGGATGTCGAGGTCCAGGGTTTCGTTGGCCAGGCTGACGTTGCCGGTCACGTTGACCACCGCATTGTCGGTGTCGAGCACGAAGCGGCGCACGTCGGCCACGCCGTTCCTGACGGCGAAATCGCTGGCCAGGCAGTTCAGCTGCACCTGCTTGTCGCCGAACACTTTCACGAACACGGCGTTGGCCAGGTTCAGGCCGGCCAGTTCCAGAATGAACTGGCTGACCGAGCCTTCGCTGACAGTGGCCGCCAGTTCGCCGTTGGCGCTGGCCAGCATGGACGACACTGAATTGCCGTGGCCGGTCAGGGCCGCGTCGGCATAGACTTCACCAAAGCTGGCCTGCATCGATTGCAGTTTCGGGAACAGTTCGCGGATCTTCAGATGGCGGGCCG
The DNA here is from genome assembly GCF_030944405.1 of Janthinobacterium sp. J1-1. Classification (NCBI taxonomy): domain Bacteria; kingdom Pseudomonadati; phylum Pseudomonadota; class Betaproteobacteria; order Burkholderiales; family Oxalobacteraceae; genus Janthinobacterium; species Janthinobacterium sp. J1-1. The sequence goes on along the minus strand of NZ_CP132339.1, from coordinate 6,585,660 downwards.
CCACCTTGGCTTGCGCGGCGATGATTTTCTGGCGGCCGTCCAGCGTGATATTCGAGGTGATGTCGCCGCCGGCCATGCCGAAGTTCAGCGGCGTCAGGCTCAGCACTTTATCTTTCATGTGGATTTCCGCGACGATATCGTTGAACGGGATATCGTGCGTGCGCACCAGTTTCTTGCCGGTGAATTTCACGTCGGCATCGAGCGCATCCCATTTGGCCGTGTTGAACTGTTCCACCGGCAAGGCCTTGTCGGCCGGCTGGTTGGCCACCTTGCCGCGTGCCTGTTTCTTGGCGTTGCTTTCCGCGCCGATGGTCGGGCCCAGGTCTTCCAGGCGCAACTGCTGCGAGGTCAGTTCGCCGCGCAGCAGCGGGCGCGGCTTGCGCGGCAGGTATTGCAGGGTGCCGGCCAGGTCGCTCTGGCCCACCTTGCCCTTGAATTTTTCATAGGTCCAGTTCCAGGTCTCGCCATCCTTCTTGCCCAGCAGCCGGCCCTTGGTGGCGTACTCGGGTGTCTCCGGCAGCAGCACGCCTGTCAGCGGATACAGGTCGGCCATGCTGGCGCCGGCCAGGCTCAGCTGTAAATCGATGCCGGACAGGGTGCGCGGGTCGGTCAGCGTGCCGTCGACGCTGATCTTGTTCTTGCCGGAGGCGGCGTTGGCCTGTACCGGATACACGGTATGGTCGCCCGTCAGCGACAGCACGGCGCCGGCCTTGCCGCCACCGGTGACCGGCGCTTTTCTGTACGTGCCGCCGAGGGTGAATGCGATGCCGAATTTTTCCACCTTGTCACCTGCCGGAGCATCATTTGGCGTGGCGTCCGGCGCGGTCGAGCTGACCTTGGCGTTCAGGTCCAGGGCGATGGCCTGGTCCAGGTAGCGGATGGTGCCGGCGGCAAACGCCATGCGCTGGATTTCCACGTCCCATTGCGACGGACCATTGTCTTTCAGGGTCCAGCTGTTGCTGCCGTCGGCGCGGCGCTGCAGGGCGATCTGCGGCGCGTCCAGCGCCAGGTCGGTCAGCACGACGCGGTGATCGAGCAAGGGCAGCAAATGGGTCGAGACGACGATGCGCTGCGCACTGGCCATCTGCGGACCGGCCGTGGCCCAGTCCGGATTGCTCATGCGCACATCGTTGGCGGTAATGGTCGGGCGCGGCACGTAGCGGCGCCAGCCGGCTTCGGTTTTGAGTCCCTGGTGGAATTTGACTTGCAGGTCGCCGCCGATGACAAATTCGCGGCCCGTGCTTTCCGAGACCTTGCGGTTGATATAGGGACGGGAGCGGTTCCAGTCGAAGGTGAGGATGAAAATGATGACAAGAAGAATCAGCGCCAGCAGGGTGGCCAGGGTCCAGCCGAAGATTTTCAAAGGTTTTGAGCGTGCCATAGGATCCCGATCATCATGATTTTTAAATCAATGTAGAGAATTTGCCCATGCTGGTCGGTACGGTAGCTTACGTAAGCTGGCAGGCCATGGCGGCGTGGCCGCTTCACTTATAATCGGCGGCATCGGCATACAGGAGCACAAATGAGCGTCACCATCTATCACAACACCGCCTGCGGCACTTCGCGCACCACCTTGCAGCTGATCCGCGATGCGGGCATCGAACCGGTCATTATTGACTATGTAAAACAGCCACCGGCGCGCGCCGAGCTGGTCGACCTGATCGCGCGCGCCGGTTTGAGTGTGCGCGCCGCCATGCGCGACAAGGGGAACCTGTATGACGAGCTGGGACTGGCCGATAGCACGTTGAGCGACGACGCGCTGTTCGACGCCATGCAGGCCCATCCGATACTGATCAACCGTCCGTTCGTGGTGACGGACCTGGGCGTGCGCCTGTGCCGGCCAGCCGACAAGGTCAGGGAGATTTTGCCGCCAGCATGAAAAACGGCGCCATCGGCGCCGTTTCTGCAAGTGACTGCCGTACCGCGATCAGTGATTGCGGGCCACGGCAAACGAGCACAGTTGCAGCATCGATTGCTTGTACACGCTGTCGGGCCAGCCGGCGATGGCGTCGGCGGCGCGCTGGGCCGCGATTTCCGCCTGCGTGCGCGTGTAGTCGAGCGCGCCACTGCTGGTGACGGCCGCCAGGATGGCGTCGAAATGCTGTTCGTCACCCTGCTCGATGCAGCTGCGTACCAGCGCGCGCTGTTCCGGCGTGCCGTTTTCCATCAGATAGATCAGCGGCAGGGTCGGTTTGCCTTCGCGCAAGTCGTCACCCACGTTCTTGCCGATTTCGGCGGCGTCGCCTGCATAGTCGAGCACGTCGTCGATCAGCTGGAAGGCGGTGCCCAGCGAGCGGCCGTATTCGGCGGCCGCTTCGATATCGGCTTCGCTGGCGCCGGCGATGAGGGCGCCCAGCTGGGCCGAGGCTTCGAACAGCTTGGCCGTCTTCGAGCGGATCACGGTCAGATAGCTTTCCTGCGTGACGTCCGGATCGTGCATGTTGAGCAACTGCAGCACTTCGCCTTCGGCGATCACGTTGGTGGCGTCCGACAGGATTTGCATCACGCGCATATTGTCCAGTGCAACCATCAGCTGGAACGAGCGCGAGTGCAGGAAGTCGCCCACCAGCACCGACGCGGCATTGCCGAACAGCGCATTGGCCGTCTGGCGGCCACGGCGCATCGACGATTCATCGACCACGTCGTCGTGCAGCAGGGTGGCGGTATGGATGAATTCGACCACGGCCGCCAGTTCATGGTGCGCCGTGCCGCGATAAGCATGGGCATTGGCGACCAGCAAGATCAACACGGGGCGGATGCGTTTTCCGCCTGCGCTGATGATGTATTCGGCAATCTGGTTGATCAGAATGACATCGGAATGCAGTTTTTGGCGGATCACCGTGTTGACTGCGTCCATATCGGCGGCAATCGTTTCCACGATGGTGTTTTGGTTAACGTGTTTGTGAGCGTCAGACAAGGCGAACCTGCAATAGATTGTGGGTGCGGCGATTATACGACATGGCTTGCGCCTGCGTGCCGTTTGCCTATGGCAACAGAACAATGATTGACTTTCCGATCATCGAAACGCGGGCCTGACATCGTGTCCAGGTTGTCGACATACCACGATCATCAAGCTTTGTGAATAGTTTTTGACGCGATTTCTCAGGCCGTGTATAATCGCTGGTTCCCCCTGTTGTGCACGGCTTGCTTTTCATGGCAGCGGGATAAATTCTTTCAACATTTGATGAGGTTTCAAATCATGTACGCGGTCATAAAAACCGGTGGCAAACAATACAAAGTTGTCGCTGGCGAAAAACTTAAAGTAGAACAGATACCGGCAGACATTGGTTCCGAACTCACCATCGATCAAGTTCTCGCAGTAGGCGCGGGCGACACCATTAAATTTGGTGCGCCATTGGTCGAAGGTGCAACGGTACTGGTTACGGTTGTGGCGCATGGTCGCCATGATAAGGTCAAAATTTTCAAGATGCGTCGTCGTAAGCACTACCAGAAGCATCAAGGCCATCGCCAGAATTTTACCGAAATCCAAATCGTTTCGATCAACGGCTAATCGCCGCTGTTTGAATTAATCAGCTATCAAGGAGTCTTAAATGGCACACAAAAAAGGCGGCGGCACAACGCGAAATGGCCGTGATTCAGAATCAAAACGTCTGGGCGTCAAAGTCTACGGCGGTCAAACCATCAATGCCGGCGGCATCATCATTCGTCAACGCGGCACCCCAGTGCGCGCCGGCGAAGGCGTAGGCATGGGCAAGGACCACACTCTGTTCGCGTTGATCGCTGGCAAAGTGAAGTTCGTTGTCAAAGGTGCTGGCTCGAAGCAATTCGTGACCGTTGTAGCAAACGAAGCAGTACCAGCGTAATTCCGGCCCGGGGCGCCAGTTCGCCCCGCTGGAATCGCATGATGTAAGGCGCAAGCCTTCAATCGAAAGGCTCTGCCCAAGGTAGAGCCTTTTTAGTTTTATGGCGGCAAAATTATGAAGTTTATCGACGAAGCAAAAATCGAAGTCATCGCGGGCGATGGCGGCAACGGCTGTGCCTCTTTCTGCCGTGAAAAATTCCGACCTTTTGGCGGTCCCGATGGCGGCGATGGCGGAAAGGGCGGCACCATCTGGGCAGTCGCCGACCGCAATATCAATACGCTCGTCGATTTCCGTTTCTCCAAAATGCACAAGGCGCGCAATGGCGAGCCTGGCCGCGGCGCCGATTGCTATGGCAAGGGCGCTGACGATATTCACCTGCGCATGCCGGTCGGCACCCTGATCGTCGACCACGCCAGCGGTGAAATCCTGGCCGACCTGACCGAACACGGTCAAATTGAAATGCTGGCCAAGGGCGGCGAAGGCGGCTGGGGCAATATCCACTTCAAGTCCTCGACCAACCGCGCCCCACGCCAGAAGGGCGAGGGCAAGGAAGGCGAACGCCGCGAACTGCGCCTGGAACTGAAGGTGCTGGCCGACGTGGGCCTGCTGGGCATGCCAAACGCCGGCAAGTCGACCTTTATTTCGGCCGTCTCGAACGCGCGCCCGAAAATTGCCGATTACCCATTTACCACCCTGCACCCGAACCTGGGCGTGGTGCGCGTGTCGCACGAGAAGAGCTTTGTGATCGCCGATATTCCGGGCTTGATCGAAGGTGCTTCCGAAGGTGCGGGCCTGGGCCATCAATTCCTGCGCCATCTGCAACGCACCGGTCTGCTGCTGCACATCGTCGACCTGGCGCCGTTCGAGACCAATGTCGATCCTGTCAAGGAAGCCAAGGCGCTGGTCAAGGAACTGAAGAAGTACGACGAGTCGCTGGTCGACAAGCCGCGCTGGCTGGTGCTGAACAAGCTCGACATGGTGCCGGAAGAAGACCGTAAAAAGCTGGTCAAGGACTTCCTCAAGCGTTTCGCCTGGAAAGGTCCCGTGTTCGAGATCTCCGCGCTGAACCACCAGGGTTGCCCGGAACTGGTCAATGCCATCTACCAGCACCTGGAAGAGAAGAAACACAGCGAAAGCCGTGCCGAAGAAACGCAGATGACCGAAGAAGCACGCGGCATCTCGTCGATCGACCCGGACGATCCGCGTTTCAAGATCCTGGACTAAGCATTTGATGCCGGTACAGGCCGGCGCTGCGGCATCCCTGCGCAAGCTGGGCTGGCAGCGCCGTGTGTTGCAGCTGATCACCGCTGCCTACGGGCTGGGTGTATTTGCCTGCCTGCTGTTCGCCGATGAGATGGCGGCCGGCATGGGCATCTTTCTCAATGGCGTGAACGGCTACAGCCAGTTCTACGCCACGCATGTCGGCCTGTGGGGCGCTACCGCGTTCCTGGCGCTGTTCGCGGCACGGCAGGGCGAAACGCCCGTCTTCAGCGATATCACTGCAATGTTGGTCCTGGCGCAGCCGGCCGGCCGCCTGTTCGCGGCCATCAGCTTCGGCTTGCCCCAGGGTTTGGTGTTGTACATGTGCGCGATGGAACTGGCGGCGGGGCTGGTGTTGCTGCTGCTGCGTCCGGCGCGCTGACAGATAAGAGCCTCCATGGATTCCGTGATTCAAAAAGCTACCCGCATCATCATCAAGGTCGGCTCCTCGCTGGTCACCAACGACGGCCGTGGCCTCGACCACGCCGCCATCGCGCGCTGGGCCGCGCAGATCGCCGGCTTGCGCGCCCTCGGCAAGGAAGTGGTGCTGGTCAGCTCCGGCGCCATCGCCGAAGGCATGTTGCGCCTGGGGTTCGAGCGCCGCCCCACCGATATCCACGAATTGCAGGCCTGCGCCGCCGTCGGCCAGATGGGCCTGGCGCAAATCTACGAAAGCAGTTTTCGCGCGCACAGCCTGGGCACGGCGCAAGTGCTGCTGACGCATGCCGACCTGGCAGACCGCGAACGCTACCTGAACGCCCGTTCGACATTGACCACCTTGCTGCGCCTGGGCGTGGTGCCGATCATCAATGAAAACGACACGGTGGTCACCGATGAAATCAAGTTCGGCGACAACGACACCCTCGGTGCCTTGGTGGCCAACCTGATCGAAGCCGATGCGCTGGTGATTTTGACGGACCAGCACGGCCTGTTCTCGGCCGATCCGCGCAAGGACCCGAACGCCTATCTGATCACGCAGGGCGTGGCGGGCGACCCGGCCCTGGAGGCGATGGCCGGCGGCGCCGGTAGCAGCCTGGGCCGTGGTGGCATGCTGACCAAGATCCTGGCCGCCAAGCGCGCCGCCAAGTCGGGCGCGCACACCATCATCGCTTGGGGCCGCGACAGCGACGTGCTGAGCCGCCTGGCGCAAGGCGAAGCGATCGGCACAGAATTGCGCGCGCAGACGGGCCAATTGACGGCGCGCAAGCAATGGATGGCCGACCATCTGCAGACGGCCGGCGCGGTGGTGCTCGATGCTGGCGCCGTGCAAAAGCTGAGCCGGGAAGGCAAGTCCCTGCTGCCGATCGGCGTGGTGGCGGTGCAGGGCGAGTTCGGCCGCGGCGCCGTGATCACCTGCCTCGACGAGGCCGGCGTGGCGGTGGCGCGCGGCCTGTCGAATTACACCAGCGGCGAAGCGCGCCGCATCATGCGCAAGCCGTCCAATGAGATCGAGGCGATCCTCGGCTTTATCGAAGGCCACGAGCTGATCCATCGCGACAATATGGTATTGCTGTAATGCGCAAGGCGGCCCGATGGGCCGTTTTTTTCAGGTCAGCGCCGGCATGGCCGTTTTTTCCTTGTAATCGCACAGGTCGGCGATCATGCAATTCCAGCATTGCGGCTTGCGCGCGATGCAGGTGTAGCGGCCGTGCAGTATCAGCCAGTGATGGGCATCGAGCAAAAATTCCCTGGGCACGAATTTGAGCAATTTTTGCTCGACGATCTCGACATTCTTGCCCGGTGCAATGCCGGTGCGGTTCGAGACGCGGAAGATATGCGTGTCGACCGCCATCGTCAGTTCGCCAAATGCCGTATTCATCACCACATTGGCCGTCTTGCGGCCCACGCCGGGCAAGGCTTCCAGCGAGGCGCGGTCGCGCGGCACCTCGCCGCCATGCTGCTCGAGCAGGATCTGGCAGGTGGCGATGACGTTTTTTGCTTTTGTGCGGAACAGGCCGATGGTGCGGATATAACTGGCCAGCTCATCGACCCCCAGCGCCAGTATCGTAGCCGGTGTATTGGCGACCGGATACAGCAAGCGGGTGGCCTTGTTGACCGAGACATCGGTCGCCTGCGCCGACAACAGCACGGCGATCAGCAGCTCGAACGGCGTGGTGTACTCGAGTTCGGTCTTCGGGGAAGGGTTGGCGGCGCGAAAGCGCGTGAAGATTTCCAGGCGTTTGGCGGCGTTCATGCGTCTTTTTCCGGCGTGTCGGGGGTGGGAGGGGCGCTGGCGGCGGCGGCCTTGGCGCGCGCCCGTTCCATGGCGGCGGCGATAATGGCGCGCTTGCGTTCTTTTTCTGCCATTTCGGCTGTCGTCACGGGCACTTCCTGCTTGAGTTCCTGCATCTTCGAGACGGCCTTGGCGGCCAGGCGCGCGTCGTTCTCCTCGGCTTCGCGGCGCAGCCGTTCGGTGCGCCCATCGTGGCGTGCGCGGGCGTCATCGGCATCAAGCTGGCTCCAGGCATCCCAGCCGGTGGCGTCACCGCTGACCGGATACATGACGATGCAGTCGACCGGGCAGGGTGCCACGCACAGGTCGCAGCCGGTGCACAGGCTGGTCACCACCGTGTGCATCTGCTTGGCCGCGCCGGCGATGGCGTCGACCGGGCAAGCCTGGATGCACAGGGTACAGCCGATACACAGCGATTCATCGATGTAGGCGACCGAACGGGGGCGTTCCAGGCCGTTGACCGGATTGAGCGGAATGACCTTTTTGCCCAGTAAATTGGCCAGCAGCGCGATGCCTTGCGCGCCGCCGGGCGGGCACTGGTTGATGTCGGCGCTGCCTGCGGCAATCGCTTCCGCATACGGTCGGCAGCCGTTGTAGCCGCATTTGGTGCATTGCGTTTGCGGCAGCAAGTCTTCTATCTGGTCGGCAAGGGAGGTGGGAGCTGGGTGCGGCACGGCGATCTTCAATACGGTAAAACCGTATTATCGGCCATCTGGCCTCGGCACAAGTGAAAAACCTGCCTGACGCAAGGGATAGCCGGCACTCACCGTGTATTTTATTTCCAACAGGAATTAATGACTATCGATAAACAACTTTGAAAAATTGTTATTGTATGGGACGATGGTTTATCGTCAAAAACCGACCGTATTGCCTGACGCCATCACGTTTCCACTGATACGCCGGGTGACAGGAGCAGTACATGTCTTTTCTCCGGACAGTGGTTTTGTCCTTGCTCACTTTCTGCGCCGCGCCTGTCCTGCAGGCGCAGGTGGCGCCGACCACCGGCATCGTGCGTTTTGCCGCCGATGACTGGCCGCCGTTCGTGTCGCCCAGGCTGCCGGCCGACGGCATGTCGGCCGCCATGGTCAGCGCCGTGTTCGAGCGCATGGGTTACCTGGTCAAATACGAATACTTTCCCTGGAAACGGACCATGCAGTTTGGCCTCGGCAATCCGCGCTACGCCGGTTTCATGGCGGTGTGGCGCACGCCCGAGCGGGAAAAGCTCTGTCACTTCTCTGTCCCGGTTGGCAATACCCTCGGCGTACTGGCCTATCTGAAGGAGGATGGGCCGCCCGGCGCCAGCCTGCAGGAACTGGGCAAGTTGCGCGTCGGCACGGTGGCCGGCTATGCGAATGGCGAGCAGTTCGACGCCATGGTGGCGCGCGGCGAGTTGAGCACCGAAGAGGGCTTGAACGATGCGACCAATCTGAAAAAACTGCTGATCAAGCGTTACCGCGTGATCGTCATCGAGCGCCACGTGCTGCAGCACTTGCTGATGGGGCCGGAATTCAGCAAGGCCGAACGCGAGCGCATCGCCTTTGTCGATACGGTGTTCAAGGAACGCCCAGTGCATGTCTGCTTCAAGCGCGATGCGGGCGGCGCGCTGCAGCAAAAACGCTTCAACGAGGCCGCGCGCGAAGTCGACCTGGCCAGGCTGGAACGCGATTACTGGAAACGCCTGGACCAGTCGCTGGCTGGCGTGCCGCCCGCGCCCTGAAGACGACCCTGCGGCATCTCTTCAGAATTGGCATAAGCTCATGCTTAACGATTCGTTCTTGTTTGTTTGACCATCCCTTAATCTGAGCTGCTTGTGCTGATGGCGATTGAAAGGATGTGGACGTATGCAAGAACTGAATCAGGCCGCGGCGCCAAATGCCAGCCGCGACACCATCGACCTGGAATGGGCCAATCTGTTGTCGCCGCAACGGCGTGGCCTGCTGCGCCGTGGCGGCCTGCTGGCGGCACTGGCCGCATCCGGCCTCGCGGGCACGGCGCTGGCGCAGGATGCGCGCCAGGCGCCGCGCTTGAAAGCGGCGTCCGGCAAGAGTCCATGGGGCGAGCATACAGACACGGCGCCCACGCCGCGCCCGGCCAATGTGCGCCCCGGCGAAGAGCACTTGCCTGCCGCGCCGCGCGCGTACACCGATATCGAGAGCTATCACGCGCATATCTATTTCGATGAAGACAGTTTCCAGAAGGCGGCCCTGATACGCAAATGGGCGGCCGAGCGCTTCAGCGTCGAGCTGGGCGACTGGAATACCGAGCCGCGCGGTCCGCATGTCACTCCCTCGTTCTACTTCGGCTTTACCAATGAGCTGTTGCCGGTGATCGTGCCGTGGCTGCAATTGAACAGCCTTGGCCTGACGATATTGATCCACCCGAATACGGACGATCCGCGCGCCGACCACCTGTATTACGCGCTGTGGGTGAACCGCTCTCAACCCGTGAACGGCTATGCGATGAAAAAGCCGGGGCCGGGCGAGCCGCGGGTGGAGCAGATTTATGTCAATACGCACCCGACGGTAAAGCTGGAAACCGCGCGCGCATGAAAAAACGGCACGCTGGCGTGCGCCGGCGTGCCGTTTTCAGGAGGCATGGCTGATCAGCCGTGCTTCTGGATGAATTCGCCGATTTTCGGGCAAATGATCTCGCGCCAGCGGCGGCCCGAGAAAATGCCGTAGTGGCCGCATTTCGGCGCCACGAAGTCTTGCTGCATGTCGGCCGGAATACCGCTGCACAGGTCATGCGCGGCCTGCGTCTGGCCGGCGCCGGAAATATCGTCCAGCTCGCCTTCGACGGTAAACAGCGCCACGTTGGTGATGTCTTGCGGACGCACCAGCTGGCCGCCCACTTTCCATGTGCCCATCGGCAGGCTGAATTCCTGGAAGACGGTTTTGATCGTTTCCAGGTAGTACTCGGCCGGCATGTCCAGCACCGCGTTGTACTCGTTGTAGAACTGGCGGTGGCCTTCCGCCGGCTCGTCGTCGCCGGTCACCAGGTGCATGTAGAACTCGCGGTGGCTTTGCGCGTGACGGCCCGGGTTCATGGCGATAAAGCCGGCGTGCTGCAGGAAGCCCGGATAGACCTTGCGGCCAAAGCCCGGGTAGTTCGGCGGCACCGCGTAGATCACGGTGTTTTCAAACCACGAGAATTTCTTTTCAGTCGCCAGGTTGTTCACTTGCGTCGGCGAGCGGCGCGGATCGATCGGGCCGCCCATCATGGTCATGGTTTTCGGCATGTGCGGATCTTTTGCCGTCGCCATCAGCGAGATGGCGGCCAGCACCGGCACGGTCGGCTGACAGACCGAGATCACGTGCAGGTCGGGCGCCAGCAGGCGGATGAATTCCTGCACATAGTAAATGTAGTCATCGAGGTGGAACGGGCCTTCGGTCAACGGCACCATGCGCGCGTCGGTCCAGTCGGTGATGTAGACATCATGTTCGGCCAGCAAGCCGCGCACGGTGTCGCGCAGCAGGGTCGAGTGATGACCGGACAGGGGGGCAACCAGCAGCACTTTGGGCTGTTGCACACCGGGTGACTCTTTTTTGAAGTGGATCAGGCGACAAAATGGCTTTGTCACGACAACGTGTTCGTGGATGTCGACGCTCTCGCCTTTGACGAGCACGGATTTGATGTCAAAACGGGGTTTTTCGTAGTCTTTGCCAAGGCGGTACATCAGCTCGTAGCCGGCTGCGATGCGTTGCGAAAACGGGGTATGGGCCAGAGGGGAAACCGGGTTGGTAAATAACTTGGAGGACATGTCTGCCCATTGCATCACCGGAGTGAGGAAAGAGCGTTGCAGTTCGTGCAGTTGGTAAAGCATATAGAGTCCTTGTTTTATTCCAAGCGCCAATGCGGCTCAAATATCATAATCCAATTCTATGACATTTGTTGAGGGCAAAATGTGCTTTAACACGCACAGGGCCACACTTTGCGGCTTTCTGTCTGCAATCGCGCCACACTTGCATGGCAGTCCTGCAACCATGTTTTTAAAATAAAAAAAGCAGCGTTTCCGCTGCTTTTCCTGGGGCTTGCCTGCTGCCGTTACTTGACCAGCAGGTGCAGCTTGTCCTTGACGTCTTTCATGGCCTCGGCTTCCGGCAAGGCCGCCTTGGTCTTGGTGATCGACGGCCAGTTGCGCGCCAGGTCGACGTTAATCTTGATGAAGGCCTGCTGGTCGCCCGGCACGTCTTCTTCCGCGAAAATCGCGTTCACCGGGCATTCGGCCACGCACACTGCGCAGTCAATACATTCGTCCGGATCGATCGCCAGGAAATTCGGGCCTTCCCGGAAACAATCTACCGGGCAGACATCGACGCAATCGGTGTAACGACAGGCGACGCAGGATTCGGTGACAACGTGGGTCATAACAGTCCTATCAAATGGGGAGGTGCTGTAGCGCCTGCAGGAACTTCAACGGCGCATACTAAAGCAAAGCACCGTATTTTAAGGCAATTCGCTACTTCTCACAAATCCGCTTTATATACAATACATATAAGCAAATTCATTTTTTTGGCCGCGCCACGCTCTGCAAGGGGGAGTGTTGCCGTGTTCAGGAAACGCGCCGGCGAAGATGGGCAAAAAAACCACACCCATCGCGCCGTGTGTTTATTGAGATCAACGATTTACATGAATTCAGGTGCTGGCGCGGATTTTTGCCACCAGGTTTTGCCAGCGCGCACTGTCCGCACCGCCATCTTCGGCAAACGTGATCGTGTGCTGGCTGTCGGGGGCCTCGACGGTAATGCGCCATTGCGCAATATCGGCGCCCAGCGGTTCGCTGTCGTGCGCCATGTCGCTGGCGGGCGCCGCCGTGAAAAAGCCGCAGCCGGCCAGCGCCGCCTCCAGCGCCTGGCCGGCGGGATGGGAGCGCGTGTCGATTTCGTAGTGCTCGCGCAGGCCGGCAAAGCCGCCGCTGCTGGTTGCTGATATTTTCATGTCGTTTCCTGTGGTGGTTGGTCGGATTGCCGGCTCAAGCGTGGCGCGGGCCATAGTCGCGGCACCATGCGGCCAGCGCCTCGCGTTCCGCATCGAATGCCTGGTCGGCCGCGCTGTACTGGGCGTTGTTCATGGTGCCGCAGCAGGCGCGGCGGTCCTGCACGGCGCCGTCTTCATCCTCGGCGGCTGGCGCAAACCCCGGCAGCTCATTTTCGCCGCCATCGAGCTGCGCACCGAGCACTTCACGCACCGTAAAACTGTTGCGGATAAAGTCCAGGTAGGCGTCCTTGCCATCGGCCCGGGCCAGCGACAGCATGTGGTTGGCCACGTCGGCGTAGGTGGCCGCGCGGCCGGGAGCGGCCAGCAGGGCGCGCAGCACCAGGCTGCACAGGTAGTCGCCGCAGGCCAGCAGCACGGCCGCGTCGTCTTTCAGCTGTGGCCGGCGTTCATGGTCGAAGATGTCGGCCAGGATGTCGTAGATGGCGCCGGTAAATACCTGCGAGATGGCGTGCACCTCGGTGCCCGCCTGCGACAGTTTGATGTCGTTGTCGGCGTTGCGCAAGCCGTTGGGCCGGCCCAATGCCAGGCCGAACTGTTCGGCCAGGTCGGCCAGGAAGGTCTTGTCGTGCAGGTCGGCCTTGGTTTGCGTGATCACCGCTTCGACCTGGTCCAGTTGCGACAAGGCCAGGAAGATGGCCGTCAGGTCGCCGAACGATTCATGCAGCCCCCCCGTTTGCGGCGGGTTGCTGTTGAGCAGCCAGTTCGGTTTCAAGCCATCAAGCACTGCGTGGCCGGTTTCATGCGACACAATATCGAGCGAACGGCAGGTGTACACGCGTTCGGTGGCGCCGCTGGGAATGAAGTCGCCGAATTTCAGCGCCTGTTCCCGGCGGCTGTAATAGGCGTTCATGACATTGGGCAAGCCGTGCGGAAACACGCGCAGCGGATCGGTATTGCTGGCGCTGTTCCATTGCCAGGGCAGCGGCGCGGCCGTGCCGTCCAGCGCCAGTGCGCGCTGGAACATGGTCAGGGTCATGCGCACGATGGCAAAGGTATGCACGGCGTCGAACTGGTCGGTATTGGGCGAGACGATGAAGTCGCCAAAGGCGTTCGGGCTGACCTGGGCGATGCCGGGGGTGCCGAACGTGATGCGCGCATCGTGCGGCCCTTCCAGGATCAGGCCCGGCAGGAAAGCCTTGCGCGTGCCCAGTTCGCTGACCGAGGGGTCCTGCTTCCAGATCAGCACGCGCGCGCCGGCGGCGATGGCGGCGGTTTTGCGCACGCTGGGCTCATTCAGGCGCGGCGGCCCCGGCTGCAGGGTCAGTTGCGCCTGCTTGCGGTGCTGGCGGTAGGGCGCCGACGGCGTCGGCACATAGCCGACCGGCAGCGAAACGCATTGGGTCAGCACGGCTTCGACCGGCACGATGACTTTCTGGTCCATGATGGCTCTCCACGACAGGGGCGGCTGGAACTGGAATAGTCGGCCTGCGCGGCGCTGCGGGGTTTGATACGGCGCAAACGATGTGAGAGAAGGGGGACGGCTGGTATCATGGCGGCCTTGCTACTACCCGTTTTGACGAAAAGGAAGGTTTGATGGCGGATATAAATATAGTTCAGCAACATAAGCTGACAGCGGAAAAAGCCCGTGCGGCGGCGCAGCAGGTGGCCGACAAGCTGGCCCAGGAATATGATTTGTCGTGCGCCTGGGATGGCGATGTGTTGCGCTTCGAGCGCAGCGGCGTCGATGGCGCGCTGACCCTGGAGCAAGACCAGGCCCAGCTCACGCTGAAGCTCGGTTTCATGCTCAGCGCCTTTGCGCCCATGATCGAAGGCAAGATCGCCGACAAGATGCGCAAGGTGTTTACTGAAGCGGCCTGATGCTTGCCGGTGCTGGCTTTTGATGATAAAGACAGTACACTTGTTGCCTGGCGGTTAGCCCTGTCTTGCCGCCGGTTTTCCCCGCATTCCATCGTCTTATGTGTGTTGGCGAACATTGCTAACATATTTCAATTTGGAAAGCTATTGGACTTTTGCCTCTTTTTGCGCTATACTTGACGCATATTTACAACAGCTAACCCCCAGTCATACCGGCTGCAACGCAGTCAACTCCGCATGTTCGGTAGTAAATTCTGCAGTCACTTCGGCAGTAAAACAATCCTTGGGCCTGGCGCCCGCATCCAGTAGAAGTTTGATCCGGATTGTTTGGATCAAATACATTTGGTGCCATGTTTTTGCATGGCGCCCGCGTCGCTGACAGTCCTGAACCCCAGCCTCTTTCAGCGCGCAGACGGCACTCCGGCATGGCTAGCGCCATGCACCGGTCATACACGTGTCACCCCTTTTTCCAGTCGCTCCCGTGCGCTTTTTGCGCCTGTGCCTAGCCGACGTAAAAAGGTTTGCTGATTCCCGCCGCAGGCTAGTGGCCTGCAGGGTTTCATTCCATTCGTCAAATCGAGGGAGAACCACAACGTGGCAAAACAAATCATCATCGACCATGTATTCAAAGTGTTCGGCGACCAGCCGAAAGAAGCACTGGCACTGGTCCGTCAAGGCGCCAGCAAGCAGGATATCCTGGCCCAGACCGACTGCACCATCGGCGTATTCGACGCCACCTTTACGATCGAAGCGGGCGAGATCTTCGTCATCATGGGCCTGTCCGGTTCCGGCAAGTCGACCCTGGTGCGCATGCTCAACCGCCTGATCGAGCCGACCGACGGCCGCATCCTGATCGACGGCAATGACATCAATACCTTGCCCGACGCCCAGTTGCGCGCGCTGCGCCGCAAGGACATCAGCATGGTGTTCCAGTCGTTCGCGCTGCTGCCGCAAATTACCGTGCTCGACAATACCGCCTTCGGCATGGAACTGGCCGGCATGCCCAAGGCCGAGCGCCATGCGCTGGCCCAGCAAGCACTGGAACAGGTGGGCCTGGACGGCTACGGCGCCAGCTACCCTGACGAATTGTCGGGCGGCATGCAGCAGCGCGTGGGCCTGGCGCGCGCGCTGGCTTGCGATCCCTCCATTCTGCTGATGGACGAGGCGTTTTCCGCGCTCGATCCGATCATGCGCACGGAAATGCAATCGGAACTGCTGCGCCTGCAACAGATCAAGCGCCGCACCATCGTCTTCATCTCGCATGATCTCGACGAAGCGATGCGCATCGGCGACCGCATCGCCATCATGAAGGATGGCCATGTGGTGCAAGTGGGCACGCCGGAAGAAATCCTGCGTAAACCCGCCAACGATTACGTGCGTAATTTCGTGCGCGGCGTCGATGCGGCGGCCGTCTTCAAGGCCAGCGATATTGCCCGCAAGAGCCAGATCGTGGTGTCCGAGTCGCCCACCCGCGGTTCGCGCGCCGCGCTGTCGATGCTGGAAGAGCAGGATCGCGCCTACGCCTATGTCGTCAGCCCGCAGCGCAAGTTTCTCGGCGTGGTGTCGGCCGATTCGCTGCGCACGGCGCTCGACGGCCATGTCGGCCCGCTGGGCCTGGCGCATGCCTATTTGCCCGAGGTGCAGACCATCAATGCCGATGAACCCGTCGCCGGCCTGTTCGGCCAGGTGGCGCAACTGCCTTACGCCGTCCCTGTGGTGGCCAACGACGGCAGCTTCCGCGGCGCCATCAGCAAGACCACCTTGCTGAAGTTCCTCGACCGCGATACGCCAGCCATTGCCGAGCCACAATTACAGAAAGGACAAGCATGAATCCAGCTAACGTTACTGCCGTAGAACCCGTCGTAGAACAGGCGGCCCAGATCAATCCGTGGCTGCCGTCCGCGCCGACCGATACCTCGTGGCTGGACGCCGCCGCACCGGCCGTCACGCCCGAGCACGCCGCCGGCGGCTTTCACCTGACACAGATTGTTGATGGCTCGCTGCCGCTGGAAGCCTGGATCAACCAGGGCCTGGGCTGGGTGGTGGCCAATTTCCGTCCGTTTTTCCAGGCCGTGCGCGCGCCGATCGACGCCACCCTGACTGGTGTCAGCGACGTGCTGCTGGCCGCGCCATCGCTGACGGTGATCGCCATCATCGGCCTGCTGGCGTGGCAATTTACCAGCCGTACCCTGGCGATCGGCACCGTGCTGGCGCTGCTGGTGGTGGCTATGCTGGGCATCTGGCCGGAAGCCATGATCACCTTGTCGCTGGTGCTGACCTCGCTGGTGTTCTGCATGATCATCGGTTTGCCGCTGGGCATCTTCCTGGCCAGCAGCGACCGCGCGCAAAACATCCTGCGCCCGCTGCTGGACGCTATGCAGACCACGCCCGCCTTTGTGTATCTGGTGCCGGTGGTGATGCTGTTTGGTATCGGCAATGCGCCTGGCGTGATCGTCACCATCATCTTCGCCTTGCCGCCGCTGGTGCGCCTGACCAATCTCGGTATCCGCCAGGTGCGTCCCGACCTGATCGAAGCGGCGCGCGCCTATGGCGCTTCGCCATGGCAACTGCTGACCCGCGTGCAGTTCCCGCTGGCCATGCCGAACATCATGGCCGGTATCAACCAGTCGCTGATGCTGTCGCTGTCGATGGTGGTGATCGCCTCGATGATTGCCGTTGGTGGCCTGGGCCAGATGGTGTTGCGCGGCATTGGCCGCCTGGACATGGGCCTGGCGACCGTCGGTGGCCTGGGCATCGTGTTGCTGGCCATCACCCTGGACCGTTTGACGCAAGCGATGGGCCAGCCCCGCCGCGGCGTGCGCCACTGGTACCAGACGGGCCCGGCCGGTTTCGTGATGCGCCTGGTGCGCGGCAATGCGGCGCGCAAGGAAGACGCCGCACCCGCCCCGCTGGCTACCGCTACTCAATAACAATAACAAGAAAGGATTTACATGCATCAGACTGAACATTTCAAAATCACGCAAAAATCGCAACGCAAGTTCCAGTGGCTGTCGTTCCTCGGCATCGCCGCGCTGGCCCTGAGCACCAGCCTGGCCATGGCGCAAACGCCGGATGCCGGCCTGCCCGGCAAGGGCATCAAGGTGCAAGCCTTGCAAAGCTCGATCGCGGAAGAAACTTTCCAGACCATGCTGGTCGAGCGCGCGCTGGAAAAGCTGGGCTACGAAATGCAGCCGATCAAGGAAGTGGAATATCCGACCGCGCACATCGCGATCGCCAATGGCGACGCGACGTTTCTGGCGGTGCACTGGGACCCGCTGCACAAGGATTACTACGAAAATGCGGGTGGCGACGCCAAGCTGCTGCGCACCGGCCAGTATGCGGGCCCGGCCGCGCAAGGCTATCTGATCGACAAGGCGACGGCCGAGAAGTACAACATCACCAATATCGACCAGCTGCGCGACCCGACCCTGGCCAAGCTGTTCGACCACGACGGCGACGGCAAGGCGGACCTCACCGGTTGCAATCCGGGCTGGGGCTGCGAGGCGATGATTGAAAACCACATGGACGCCTACAAGCTGCGCGAGACCGTGCAGCATGTGCAGGGCAGTTATTCGGCGCTGATCGCCGACACCATCGGCCGCTACAAGCGTGGCGAGCCTATCCTGTACTACACCTGGACGCCGTACTGGGTCAGTGGCGTGCTGGTGCCGGGCAAGGATGTCGTGTGGCTGAAAGTGCCGTTCTCGTCGAATCCGGACAAGACCAATACCCGTCTCGACGATGGCAGCGATTATGGCTTTGCCGTCAACACCACGCGCATCGTCGTGAACCGCGCCTGGGCCGAGAAAAACCCGGCGGCCGTGAAACTGTTTGAAATCATGCGCTTGCCGATCGCCGACATCAATGCGCAAAACGAGCGCATGCGTACCGGTGCCAACACCCAGGCCGATATCGCCCGCCATACGGCCGGCTGGATCAAGTTCCACCAGCAGGAGTTCGATGGCTGGATCGCGCAGGCGCTGGCGGCGGCCAAAAACTAAGTATTTGAACAATAAAAAAGTGGCTACCGATTTGGTAGCCACTTTTGCGTTAACCGCCTGTTTTGGTGGTTATTCGAGAGTTTTTCAGCAGTTTTTGACGATTTGGGCGCCAAAAGCGAGCTCTACACTCATTTTTGACCGGTTTAATCCTTCAAATCGTCGATCAGGTCGATATATTGCTGTTGCGCCTCTTCTTTCGAGGTGCCGGCCAGGGCGGCCCAGGCGTCGAACTTGGCGCGGCCGACGAAATCGGTCATGCCAGGGCGATCACCGGTGGCGTCGCCGCTGGATGCCTGCTTGAACAGGGCATAGATTTTCAGCAAGGTCATATTGTCCGGACGTTCGGACAGGGTCTTGGAATCGAGCTGGGCTTGGTCGAATTGCTCTTGTAAACTCATGTTGGCTCCTCAATGCTGGGTGGATCACGGTAACGGTCAAGCGGCGGCTGCGGCGGAGTGGCCACCGTGCCTGCCGCGGTGCCTGACATCATAGTGAAAAAACCGCGCGGCGCATTAGAGGGCCGCCTCAAAAAAAACGCCGCCTGAAGAGGCGGCGCAGGGTGCGGCTGAAGGGGGGAATTACACGCCCAGCAGTTCGACGTCGAAAATCAGGGTGGCGTTCGGTGGAATCACGCCGCCGGCGCCGCGCGCGCCATAGCCCAGTGCCGCAGGAATGATCAGCTGGCGCTTGCCGCCGATTTTCATGCCTTGCACGCCTTCGTCCCAGCCCTGGATGACGCGGCCTGCGCCCAGCGGGAATTCGAATGGATCATTGCGGTCCTTGCTGGAATCAAATTTCGCGCCGGCGCTGCCGTCGTCGTTTTGCAGCCAGCCCGTGTAATGCACGACAACATTGTTGCCTGCCTTGGCTTCGGCGCCGTCGCCGATCACGGTGTCGGTGTATTGCAGGCCGGAGGCGGTGGTGGTGATGGACATGACTTTCCTTATGAAGACGATGAAAGCTACAGATTGTAGAGCATGGGCCGCGAATGCGCCACGGGGCGCGTTATCGTGCCGGCCGCCACCGCGCTCGACCATTTTGTCATCAGTGTGTCGTCGATTATTGCTATCATCGCGCCTCGCACCGATTTGTTTGACGACGTACATGAAGGGACGCCCTGATGCGCAATGTAATCAATTCCTATGGCCGCGCGCTGCTGTCCCAGTTGCACGGCAAGATGCTGTTGCTGAGCGCGCTGCCGTTTGTGCTGTCGCTGCTGTTGTGGGGCGCCTTGCTGTGGTTCGGCCTGCAGCCGCTGATCGACAGCCTGCACGCCTGGTTTGCCGAATACGATTTCTTCCGCACCAGCGGCGCCGTGCTGGCCACGTTTGGCCTGGGCATGCTGAAATCGGTGATCGTGCCGCTGATCGCCATGTTCCTGCTGTTGCCGCTGATGATATTGACGGCGCTGATCTTCATGGGCCTGTTCGCCATGCCGGCGATTGCGCGCCACGTGGGCGGCCGGCATTTTCCGCAGCTGGAACACAAGCATGGCGGCAGCGTGCTGGGCAGCGTGGGCACCTCGCTGGCCACGTTTTTGCTGTTCATTCTCGCCTGGCTGGTGATGTTGCCGCTGTATGCGTTTCCGCCGGCGGCGCTGGTGGGGCAGGCCGTGCTGTGGGGCTGGCTGACCTACCGCGTGATGGCGTATGACGCCATGGCCGACTACGCCAGCGTGGAAGAACGCCAGGCCATCATGCGCGACCGCCGCACGCAGCTGTTCGTGATTGGCCTGGTGTCCGGCGTGGCCGGCGCCGTGCCCGGCATGCTGTGGATGGGCGGCGTGATGTCGGTGGTGTTCTTCCCGTTCCTGGCGGGATTCGCCATCTGGCTGTATGTGCTGATCTTTATCTTCACGGGCCTGTGGTTCCAGTACTACTGCCTGGAGGCGCTGGCGGCGCTGCGTGGCGTGCGCGGCATGAAGGACGTGCCGGCGGCAGATGCCTGATACACCAATTATCATATCGAATCGAACAAGGGAGTGACATGGCTATCGGACTGATCATCATTGGCGACGAAATCCTGTCGGGCAAGCGCACGGACCAGCATTTCCCGAAAGTGGTGCAATTGCTCAAGGCGCGCGGCTTGCAGCTGAGCTGGGCGGAATATGTGGGTGACGAGCCGGAGCGCATCGTCGCCTTGCTCCAGCGTACTTTTGCCAGCGGCGACATCGTGCTGTGCTTTGGCGGCATCGGCGCGACCCCGGACGACCATACGCGCCAGGCGGCGGCCACCGCCCTGGGCCTGCCGCTGGTATTGCATCCGCAAGGCAAGCGCAACATCCAGCAGCGCATCACGGAAATGGGCGCGGAAGCGGGCGTGGCGGTCGACCTGGACTCGCCGGAAAACCTGCATCGTTTGAAAATGGCCGAGTTTGCCGAAGGCGCCGAGCTGATTCCGAACCCGTACAACAAGATTGCCGGCTTTGCCGTGCGCGAGCATTATTTCGTGCCCGGTTTTCCCGTCATGTCGTGGCCGATGATCGAATGGGTGCTCGATACGCATTACGCCCACCTGTTCAACCAGGTGCCGCATGCGGAACATGCGCTGCTGGTGTATGAAACGGCCGAATCCTTGCTGACGCCGCTGATGGTGGAACTGGAAGCGAAGTATCCCCAGATCAAGGTATTCAGCCTGCCCAGCGTGGGCGACGCGCAGACGCGCCGCCATATCGAACTGGGCGTGAAAGGCGAGCCGGCGCAGGCGCTGGCCGCCTTTGCCGAGATGCGCGCGGCGCTCGACACCATGCAAGCCGAATACCACGCCATCTGAACCCTGCCAGCCCGGCGCCGGCGTTTCATCAGCCGGCGTTCAGCCCGCCTTGCAGCTATGTATGCAAGCGTACAGTCCGGTCGTTGTTTTTTTGCGAAAATCTTCAGCGTAGAAAGATTTTTGTGCGCGCTCGTCCATCCTTGCCATGCCGATGTGGTGCAATGGTGATCAGGACTACGCGTCATCGCCACCGTACCCAAGCAAGCGGCGTTTTGTGGCGTATTGTTGATTTACCGGTCTGGATATCATGTCAAGCAAGCTGCATCGTTACCGGCCTCGCCTGGCCACCGTCTTATCTTGCGCAGAGCACGCCGGCCGCATCTGCCGTAGCCGCCTGATCCGCGTCACTCTTACCCAACCTACCCCCAGCATCCCATGAAAGACACAGGCGACAACCTGGCCCATGCGCAAGTACGGCCTCCATCCGATCCGGAAACGATCCCGGCAACCGCAGCCGGTGCCGACCTGCCGCCGCCGGCCGCGCCGCGCAAGAAACGCCGTTCGCGCGTGTGGCCGATCTTCCTGCTGATCGTGCTGGCCCTGATTGCCGGCATCGCCTGGTTTGTCGTGCGCGAAGTGCGTACCTCGGCACTGCAGGCGGAATTTTTCAGCCGCCTGAGCCGCCAGCTGACCTACAAGGTCGAGCCTGGCCCCAGCCCCGCCGGCGCGATACGTTATCCGCAGCACGGACCCTATGACGAGCGGCTCGGTTACGCCAGCCTGCCCGACTTTATCGGCAAGCTCAATGCGCGCGACTATACCGTCACGGCGCAGGCGCGCATGTCGCCGAAGATGGTGGAACTGGCCGACATGGGCGTGTTCGCCACCTATCACGAAAAAAGCCGCGCCGGCCTGACCATTCTCGACTGGCGCGCCGCGCCGCTGTTTTCGGCCGTCTACCCCGAGCGCGCCTTCAATGGCTTTGCCGAAGCGCCGCCGGCGCTGGTGCAAAGCCTGCTGTTCATCGAGAACCGCGAATTGCTCGACCCGGGCACGCCCGAGCGCAATCCTGCCATCGAGTGGGATCGCCTGAGCAAGGCCGTGCTGGACAAGGGCCTGAACATGGTCGGCGGCCATCGCGGCGGCGGCGGCAGCACCCTGGCCACGCAGATCGAAAAATACCGCCATTCGGAAGACGGCCGCACCAGCTCCATGAAGGACAAGCTGTTCCAGATGCTGTCGGCCAGCCTGCGCTCGTACCAGGATGGCGAAAACACCATGGCCGTGCGGCGCAAGATCGTCGTCAATTACCTCAATACCGTGCCGCTGTCGGCAAAAAGCGGCTTTGGCGAAGTCAACGGCATCGGCGACGGCATGTGGGTCTGGTATGGCCGCAACTTCGACGAGGTCAAGCAGCAACTCAATCCCAAACTGGACCAGCCGGGCAGTGCGCTGGCCTACAAGCAGGCGCTGAGTCTCTTGATCGCGCAGCGCCGTCCCTCGCATTACCTGGTGGCTGGCGGCGCCGACCTCGAAGCGCTGACCAACAGCCACTTGCGCCTGCTGGCGCAAGCCGGCGTAATCACGCCGCAGCTGCGCGACGCCGCCATGGCCCAGCCATTGCGGCCGTCGACGGCGTCCGGCGTGCAGTCCGAAGCGGCCACCTCGTTCGTCACGCGCAAGGCCTCGAATGCCGTGCGCAATCACCTGGCCGGCATGCTGGGCGACCCGCGCCTGTACAACCTCGACCGTCTCGATTTGAAAGTGGTCAGCACGCTCGATGCGCAGGCGCAAAATGCGGTGACGAAAGTGCTGCGCGAATTGCGCGATCCGGCAGTGGCGAAAGCGGCCGGCCTGACCGGCAAGGGCATGCTGGGCAATGGCGACCCGGCCAATGTGGTGTACAGCTTTACCTTGCTGCAAAAAGGCGACCAGGCCAACCTGCTGCGCGTGCAGACCGATAACTTCGACCAGCCGCTCGACATCAACGAAGGCGCCAAGCTCGATCTCGGCTCCACCGCCAAGCTGCGCACGCTGGTCAGCTACCTCGACATCGTCGACCAGCTGCAGCAGCGCTACAGGGAATTGCCGGCGGCCGAACTGTCGAAAATCGCCGTCGATCCGAAGGACATGCTGACGCAGTGGGGGATCGCTTACCTGTCGTCAAAACCGTTGGGCGAAGCACGCAACCTGCCGGACATGCTGGCAGCGGCGATGGAGCGCAAGTACTCGGGCAACCCCGGCGAAGGTTTCTTCACGGGCGGCGGCCTGCATCACTTCGGCAATTTCTCCAAGCTTGACGACAGCCGCATCATGACGGTGCAGCATGCCTTGCAACAGTCGACCAACCTGGTGTTCGTGCGCCTGATGCGCGACGTGGCGCGCTATTACATGTTCTCGCGCCCCGATTCCTCGGCTTCCTTGCTGGCCGACGCGGACGATCCGCGCCGGGCCCAGTACCTGAGCCGTTTTGCCGACAAGGAAGGACGCGAATTCCTGCACCGCTTCTACCAGAAGTACCGCGGCAAGAGCGTCGACGAGCAGGAAAAAGTGTTGCTGGCCAGCATACGGCCGACACCGGTGCGCCTGGCCAATATCTACCGCACCATCAATCCGAAAGGCACGCGTGCCGAGTTCGCCGACTTCCTGAACGTCAACCTGCCGTCGCAGAACGAAGTGCCGCCCGAGCGCGTGGCGAAGATGTACGATCAGTATGCGATGGAAAACTGGTCTCTGGCCGACCGCGGCTACCTGGCCAATGTGCATCCGCTGGAATTGTGGATGGTGGCTTTCCTGCGCCAGAACGAGGGCGCGACCTTGTCGCAGATGGTGGCGGCCAGCGAAAAGCAGCGCCAGGAAGTGTACAAATGGCTGTTCAATACGCACCGCAAGCATGCCCAGGACCGCCGCATCGCCGACTTGCTGGAGGTTGAAGGCTTCCTGGAGATCCATCGCCAGTGGAAAAAGATGGGCTATCCCTTCGATTCCCTGGTGCCGTCGTTTGCCACCACCCTGGGCGCCTCGGCCGATCGTCCCGCTTCGCTGGCCGAATTGATGGGCATTATCATCAATGACGGCGTGCGCAAACCGAGCGTGCGCATCGACTCCATGCACTTTGCCGCCAACACGCCTTATGACACCATGGTCAAGCGCGCCGCCAATGTCAAGGCCGAGCAGGTGCTGTCGCCGGACGTGGCGCGCGCGGTGGCCAGGGCGATCCGCGCGGTGGGCTCGGACGGTACCGCCAAGCGCGCGAAAACCGCGTTTGTTGGCGCCGACGGCCTGCCGATCCCGGTCGGCGGCAAGACGGGGACCGGCGACCAGCGCTTCGACGTGTATGGCGCCGGTGGCCGCCTGATCGAGTCGCGCTATGTGAACCGCTCGGCCACGTTTGTCTTCAATATCGGCGAGCGTTTCTATGGCAGCATGACAGCCTATGTGCGCGGGCCGGAGTCGAAAAACTACGACTTCACCAGCGCCTTGCCGGTGCAGTTGCTCGTTTCGCTGGCGCCCAGCCTGATGCCGCTGATCGACCCGGACGCGCCGGTCCATGCAGTGGTCAAACCGCCGGTCGTACAGCCGGTGGCGCCGGCGGCCAAACCGCCGGTCAAGCAGCCAGCCAAGCAGGCGGAGAAACCGCCGGTCAAGCAGCCGGTCAAACAGGCGGAGAAACCGGCGGCCAAGCCGGTGGACAAGCAGGCGATCAAACAGGCGGAGAAACCGCCAGTCAAGCAGCCAGCCAAACAGGCGGAGAAACCGCCAGTCAAGCAGGCAGACAAGCCGCCGGTCAATCAGGCAGACAAACCTGAAGACAAACTGCCGGTCAAGCAGTCGTTCAATTAGCCCGCAAACGCCGCCGTCTTGTGCGCCAGGCGCGCATGGTAGGCGGCGATTGCCGGATAATCGGGATGCTGCAGCGGCGCCATCCGCCAGCGCTTGACGGACAGGCCCAGCACGATATCGGCCAAGGTGAAGCGCTCGCCGCATACGTATGCACCGGTGCGCTGCAACTGCTGTTCCAGGATACCCATCATGGCGTTCCAGCCGGCGATGCCGGCCGCCAGCAGCGCCGCATCCTGGTGCGCGGGGCTGTGCCGCACCAGCGACATGAAGGCATAGCGCCAGGAGTTGTTCAGCTCGCCCATCTGCCAGTCCATCCATTTTTCCACCTCGGCGCGCGCGCGTGGTGCCGCCGGCAGCAGGTCCTCGCGACTTTCCTTCGCACACAGATAGCGGCAGATGGCGTTCGATTCCCACAGCACCAGCTCGTCATCGACCAGCACCGGCACCATCGCGTTGGGATTGAGCGCCAGGAAGGCCGGCTCGCTGGTCGCCTTGAAGCC
Organism: Janthinobacterium sp. J1-1; assembly: GCF_030944405.1. Taxonomy (NCBI): domain Bacteria; kingdom Pseudomonadati; phylum Pseudomonadota; class Betaproteobacteria; order Burkholderiales; family Oxalobacteraceae; genus Janthinobacterium; species Janthinobacterium sp. J1-1. Next base: position 6,560,474 of record NZ_CP132339.1, on the reverse strand, counting down.
GCTGCCCCAGTCCTCGCGTTCATACGGCAGATTCAGTTCCTCGCAGGTCCACAATACTTTGCGGACATTGATCGATGCGGCTTTTCCCAGGATTTTCAACATGCATGGCTCCGTGTGAGTGGCAAGACTGCTAATGTAGCGCAGGCGAAAGCAGCTTGCATAGTTGCCCATTTCTTGGCAAGGTAGCCCCCCATGAAACCCATGCGCCACCATATGTCCAAAATCCTCGCGTTCAGCCGTTTTTCCGTACGCGACTTTCTCGCCACCGCCGGCCCCACCTTGTTGCTGATCGCGGCCGTCTGCGCGCTGGCCTACTGGCTGGTCGATCCGGCGCCGCCGCGCCAGGTCAGGCTGTCGACCGGACAGGACAACAGCGCCTACGAAGAGTTCGGCAAGCAGTACGCGGCCACCCTGGCCAAGCACGGCATCAAGGTCAGCTTGCAGCCCTCGCTGGGCTCGCAGGAAAACCTGCAGCGCCTGAACGCCGGCACGACCGACATCGCCTTCGTGCAAAGCGGCTCGACCGAACATGCGGACGCCGAGCGCCATGGCCTGATTTCCCTCGGCAGCCTGTTTACGGAACCGGTCTGGCTGTTCCTGCGCGAAGACAAGGCGGTCACCGAGCTGACGCAGCTTAAAGGGATGAAGATCAACCTGGGGCCGGAAGGCACGGGTGTGCCGGGCCTGTTTCGCCAGTTGCTGGCCGTCAATGGCGTCGAGCCGAACGAACTGACGGTGGGTGCGCTGCAAAACACGCCGGCCACGGTGGAACTGCTGGAAGGACGTATCGATGGGCTGGTGTTCAGCTCGGCGCCGGAAGCGCCGCTGATCCAGATGCTGTTGCAGACACCAGGCATCCGTCTGTTCGACTTTTCCCAGGCGGAAGCCTATACGCGGCGTTTGCCCTTCCTGACCCATGTGGTGCTGCCGCGCGGCATTGTCGACCTGGGGCGCAATATCCCGGCGCAGGACTATCATCTGATCGCGCCCACCGCTACGCTGGTGGCGCGCGAGGACCTGCATCCGGCGCTGGTGGACCTGTTCGTGCAGGCGGCAGCCAGCATCCATGGCGGCACCGGCTGGTTCCAGCAGCAGGGGCAGTTTCCGTCGGCGCGCTATACGGAAATTCCGGTGGCGCCGGAAGCGCTGAAATTCTACAAGGACGGCGCACCGGTGTTGCAGCGCTACATGAGCTTCTGGCTGGCCAATTTCTTCGACCGCATGTGGGTGCTGGTGGTGGCGCTCGGTGCGCTGATATTGCCGCTGTCGCGCGTGGTGCCGCCGCTGTATGTCTGGCGCATCCGCTCGCGCGTGTACCGCTGGTACGGGCAGTTGCGCACGGTGGAGCAGGCGCTGGAAGATGTGCCGGAAGCACGCCGCGCGCAGGTGTATGCGGAGCAATTGCAACGGCTCGACGAGATCGAGGAAATGGTCAACCAGATCTCGATACCGCTGTCGTTTGCCGATGGCTTGTATGGCCTGCGCAGCCATATCAATTTCGTGCGCAAGCGTATCCTGACCCTGATGGGCGAGCAGACGGTGGCGGCTATACCAGAGTAATCGACAGCTTGCGTCCGACCAGCGTGGCGGCCCGCTCCAGCGTGGACAGGGTCACGTCGCTGGTGGGGTCGAGCAAGCGGTCGAGCTGCGAACGGCTGGTCTGCAGCATGGCCGCCATGCGGGTTTTCGACAGCGATTGCTCCTGCATCGCCTGCGTCAATTGCCAGGCGATGACTTCCTTGATGGCCTGGGTCTGCGTCTGCTCGAAGATGCCTTCTTCTTTCAGGAAGTCGTCGAGGCTGCTGCCCAGATGGGGATGCGCGTGGTTCATCACAGTTCCTTCAATCGTTTGCGGGCCAGCGCCAGGTCGTCGTCGGGCGTGGTGCGGGTTTTCTTGATAAAGCCGTGCAGCGCCACCAGGCAGTCGCCATGCTGGCAGATCAATACACGGGCGATGCGGTTGCCGGACAGGCTGCTGCGAATTTCACACAATCCCTGGCCGAGGTGCCGGCACAGCGGCATGCCGACCGGCCAGCGCCACTGTGCATGCATCAGGTCTTGCCCGATCACATGGCGTTCAAGGGCGGGCAGGCTCTTGAGCCAGTCGCGCACCGGTTCGCCGCCGTTGCCGTTCGCATAGAACAGCAGGCTAATCTGCCGCAAGTGGGAAGCATCCATGACGCACCTCTACGTTGTACTATATAAGGTACTATTTCGCAAGGAGAATTTGCGCCGCTTTTGCAAACGGCCATGGATGGTTGTAACCGGTCTCAGGCCGGCGCGTGGCCTGTCATGTCAAACAGCGTGTGTCTTTATGCGCCCAGCCACGGCAGGCCGGCCTTGCACCAGCCGCCGATTTCCTTGCGGTGGCCATCGGCGTCCTTGTCGCCTTCAAAGCCTTCCAGGATGTCGTAGCTGTTGGGGTAGCCGTGTTCGGTGGCCAGCTTGGCCGCGTGGCGCGAGCGCACGCCTGAACGGCACAGGAACAGCAAGATGTCGTCCTGGCCGGCCTGGTTGGCCAGTTGCCGCACGAAGTCGGGATTGGGCACGCCGCCCGGATAGGTGGCCCACTGTACCGCGCCGTGCTGGGTGTCGGCGATATCGACCCGGCCGACCCAGTCGCGCTCGGCATTGGTGCGCACGTCGATCAGCTTGATGGCAGGGTCGAGCTGCAGCAGCTCATAGGCTTCCTGCGGCGTGACGGCGCCGGCATACGGTGTGCCCTCGTTGGCGCGGCTGCGGGCAATAGTCAGAATGTCGGCGGGGGTACTCATGACAGGCTCCAGGTAAGGGAATGGTGGAAATGATTATAGTGCGCCGGACGCGCACCGCAAACGACCCTGCGTACTGCACCAGAATCGGGCATTTTCAGATTTTTCGTTGTAAACGCTACAAATTGGTGCATTATTTGTTTTTCGCACTTGCATAGTGCATTTTTGATTTAGCGCAATACATGTCGATAAATTAACGTCGATCAAACTTTCACAGGGATAGCCATGGTTTGCCCGTGCCGGCCCTGGGGACTTAAAAGCTGGCATGGAATCTGCTATGATTCCTGTGAGTTTTGGTGGCACGCAATCTTTGCTTAGCATCATCAGCCCAGACGCATTCAGGTCGGCTCACCCCACATTCATTTAGGAGATACGCATGGCAATGACAGCCGCAGAAGTCTTGAAGATGGTAGAAGAGAACGAAGTCAAATTCGTTGATTTCCGCTTTGCCGACACCCGTGGTAAAGAGCAGCACGTAACGGTGCCCGTGTCGCACTTCGACATGGACAAATTCGAATCGGGCCACGCCTTTGACGGCTCCTCGATCGCTGGCTGGAAGGGCATTGAAGCGTCCGACATGATTTTGCTGCCGGATCCAAGCACCGCCAATATCGACCCGTTCATGGAAGAAACCACCCTGTTCATGCAGTGCGACGTGATCGAACCGTCGGATGGCAAGGGCTATGACCGCGACCCGCGCTCGATCGCGAAACGCGCCGAGGCCTACCTGAAATCGTCGGGCATGGGCGACACCGCCTACTTCGGCCCTGAGCCGGAATTCTTCATCTTCGACAGCGTGCGCTGGAAGATCGACATGTCGGGCTGCTTCGTCAAGATCGGTTCGGACGAAGGTTCGTGGTCGACCGGCAAGGACATCGAAGGCGGCAACAGCGGCCACCGTCCTACCGTCAAGGGCGGCTACTTCCCGGTGCCACCAGTGGACAGCTTCCAGGACATGCGTTCGGAAATGTGCCTGATTCTCGAATCGCTGGGCATCCCGGTCGAAGTGCACCACCATGAAGTCGCTGGCGCCGGCCAGAATGAAATCGGCACCAAGTTCTCGACCCTGGTCGAGCGCGCCGACTGGACGCAGAACCTGAAATACGTGGTCTGGAACGTGGCCCACAGCTACGGCAAGACCGCCACCTTCATGCCGAAACCTATCGTTGGCGACAACGGTTCGGGCATGCACGTGCACCAGTCCGTATGGAAAGATGGCAAGAACCTGTTCGCCGGCGACGGCTATGCCGGCCTGTCCGATTTCGCCCTGTACTACATCGGCGGCATCATCAAGCACGCCAAGGCACTGAACGCGATCACCAACCCGGGCACCAACTCGTACAAGCGCCTGGTACCAGGCTACGAAGCACCGGTGAAACTGGCGTACTCGGCGAAAAACCGTTCCGCTTCGATCCGTATTCCACACGTTGCCAATCCAAAAGGCCGCCGCGTGGAAGCACGTTTCCCGGATCCACTGGCCAACCCATACCTGTGCTTCGCCGCGTTGCTGATGGCCGGCCTGGACGGTGTTGCCAACAAGATCCATCCGGGCGAAGCCGCCTCGAAAGATCTGTACCATCTGCCGCCTGAGGAAGATGCACTGATCCCTACCGTCTGCGCTTCGCTGGAAGAAGCCCTGGATGCACTGGACAAGGACCGCGAGTTCCTGACCCGTGGCGGCGTGTTCAGCGATTCGATGATCGATGCCTACCTGGAACTGAAAATGCAGGACGTACAGCGCATGCGCATGACCACGCATCCTGCCGAGTTCGACATGTACTACTCGCTGTAATGGCGTGATGCCGGCAACACTGCCGGCAAGCAATCAAAACGCGGGGTGAGGCTTTCGGTCTTCCCCGCGTTTTTTCATGGGCACGCGGGCATGATGTTGTATAGTCGCCCGGTACCGTGAGAGCTGACAGGAGTGGAAAGTGAACAAGCATTACAGGATGGCGCTGGCGGCGGCCCTGCTGGGCGCCGCCGGCTTGGCGCATGGGCAATTGTATGTCTGCAGTGATGCCCAGGGCCATAAAACCTATACCGACAAGCGCGACAGCGCGGCCTGCAAGCTGCTCGATTTGCCCGGCGCCATGACGGAGCCGCCGCGCAGGAGCGCGCCGCTGGCCGCAGCAAACGCCAGGCCCTCCGCGCCGGCCGCCAATCCGGCTGCCGCCACTGGCGCGGGCAACTTTCCCCGCGTCGATGGCGCCGAACAACGCGCGCGCGACCTGGACCGGCGCCAGATCCTGCAGGACGAGCTGCGCAGCGAAGAGCAGAAGCTGGCCGCGCAACGCCAAGAGTTCAACCAGGGCCAGCCTGAACGCCAGGGCAACGAGCGCAACTATGCCAAGTACCAGGAACGGGTGGCCCAATTGAAAGACAACCTCGGCCGGACGCAGCAAAACGTCGAGGCCCTCAAACGTGAGATTGCGAATATCCGATGACCGAAGCCCATACCCCCCCGCGCCGTGCGCCGCACCTGGCCGGACTCGACCTGCTGGCCTCGGCCGTGATCGTGCTCGACATGGACGGGCGCATCAGCTACGCCAATGCGGCGGCGGAAAACCTGCTGGAAAGTTCCTTGAAGGCGCTGTCGCGGCAAAAGCTGACGGCGTTGTTCGTCAATCCCGAGGAGCTGGCCGGCATCTGCGCCCAGGCCCGCGAACACAAGTTTTCCGACCTGCGCCAGGACCTGAGCCTGGAGCGCCTGGGGCGCGACCCCTTGCGCGTGCACAGCATCATCAGCGCGCTGGACGGCCCCGAGGACAGCATCCTGATCGAGCTGCGCGAAAACGTGCAGCAACTCAAGCTGGACCGCGAAGAGCGCATCCTCGACCAGAGCCAGGTCAACAAGGAGCTGATCCGCAACCTGGCGCATGAAATCAAGAACCCGCTGGGCGGCATCCGCGGCGCGGCGCAGCTGCTCGAACTCGAATTGCCGGCGCTGCACCTGCTCGAATTGCGCGAATACACGCAGGTGATCATCAAGGAAGCGGACCGGCTGCAGACCCTGGTCGACCGCCTGCTGGCGCCGCACCGCCGGCCGCACATCGTCGGCGACGTGAATATCCACGAAGTGTGCGAGCGCGTGCGCAGCCTGATCCTGGCCGAGTTTCCCAGCGGCCTGACCATCTCGCGCGACTATGACGCCTCGATTCCCGAGTTCCGTGGCGACAAGGAGCAGCTGATCCAGACCGTGCTGAACATCGCCCATAACGCGGCGCAAGCCTTGTCCGAGCGGATCGAAGCGGGCGATGCGGAGCTGATTTTCAAGACCCGCGTGGCGCGCCAGGTGACGTTGGCCAAGGTCCGCTACGGCCTGGCATTAGACTTGCATATCATTGACAATGGACCGGGCATCGCACCCCAGATCCGTGACCGGATTTTCTACCCGCTGGTATCGGGACGGGAAGGCGGCAGCGGATTGGGACTGACCTTGGCACAGACCTTCGTGCAACAGCACCTGGGCGTGATCGAATGCGAAAGCCGGCCTGGATATACCGATTTCAGGATCGTTTTACCTTTGCCATAAGCGTGGGAAGCACCTGCCGTCGTATCCCACTCATGAAATCCATTGCGGGACGCACACACTAATGAAGCCAATCTGGATAGTTGACGACGACGAATCAATCCGCTGGGTGCTGGAAAAAGCCCTGGCCCGTGAAAACCTGGCCACCAAGAGCTTTGCCAATGCGCGCGACGCCATTGCCGCGCTCGAGTTCGACACGCCGCAAGTGCTGGTGTCCGACATCCGCATGCCGGGCGCGTCAGGGCTCGACCTGCTGCAAATGGTCAAGACGCGCTTTCCCGGATTGCCCGTCATTATCATTACCGCCTTTTCCGACCTCGATTCGGCCGTCGCGGCCTTCCAGGGCGGCGCCTTCGAATACCTGGCCAAGCCTTTCGATATCGACAAGGCCGTCGAACTGATACGCCGCGCGCTGGAAGAAAGCCTGCGCGAGACCAGCGTCGAGTCGGGGCCGTCGGAAACGCCGGAAATCCTCGGCCAGGCGCCGGCCATGCAGGAAGTGTTTCGCGCCATCGGCCGTTTGTCGCAATCGAACGTGACGGTGCTGATCACCGGCGAGTCCGGTTCCGGCAAGGAACTGGTGGCGCGCGCGCTGCACAAGCACAGCCCGCGCGCGGCCCAGCCGTTCATTGCCCTGAACACGGCGGCGATCCCGAAGGATTTGCTGGAATCGGAACTGTTCGGCCACGAACGGGGCGCGTTTACGGGCGCGCAGACGACACGGCGCGGCCGCTTCGAGCAGGCCGAGAACGGCACTCTGTTTTTGGACGAAATCGGGGACATGCCATTCGACCTGCAGACGCGCTTGCTGCGGGTGCTGTCGGACGGGCATTTCTACCGGGTCGGCGGCCATCAGCCGATGAAGGCCAATGTGCGCGTGATTACCGCCACGCACCAGAACCTCGAGCAGCGCGTGCGCGACGGCCTGTTCCGCGAAGACTTGTATCACCGCCTGAACGTGATCCGCCTGCGCCTGCCCAGTTTGAGGGAGCGGCGCGAAGATATCCCCATTCTGGTGCGCCACTTCCTGGTGCAGAGCGCGCGCCAGCTGGGCGTGGAAGCGAAGCGCATGAGCGAGCCGACCATGCAGTTCCTCAGCAGTCTCGACTTGCCCGGCAACGTGCGCCAGCTGGAAAACCTGTGCAACTGGATCACCGTGATGGCGCCGGGCCAGACGGTGGAAATCAAGGACCTGCCGCTGGAGCTGACGCAAGGGCAGGGCGAGTCGACCGGCATGATCAACCCGCCGGCGCCGCTGCAATCGCACGGCGAGCCGCAGGCCGCCAGCGCGCCGCATGGCGGCCAGGTCTTCGACGCCGCGGCACCGGTCAATGGCGCGCCACCAGGCTGGATCGGCTTGCTGGAACTGCAGGCGGCCGGCATGCTGGGGGCAGGGCAGCAGGAAGTGATGGCGGTGCTGGGGCGCCAGTTCGAGTCGGCCCTGATCAAGACGGCGCTCAAGCATACGCATGGGCGCAAGAACGACGCCGCCGTGCGCCTGGGCATCGGCCGCAACACCATCACCCGCAAGATCTCGGAACTGGGCATCGACGGCGCCAAGGAAGACTGACCTCGGTACATCGGGCGCGGCCTTCCGCCGCGTCCGCTTTCCCTCCCCCCTCGGCGACTTTGCACGCCACACCCCACAAATCAGGCGAACGATAGGGTAAGCTGGCGCCTGCCGGACTGTGTCGTCCGGCGTCAACTTGAACTGTGGAATTGTATGCTGATTAACTGTGTGGCCTACCAGGATGGCAAGAAACTGGCCGACTTGCCGATCGACGATATCAGCGATTACGTGGAACGTCCCGATTGCTTCGTGTGGGTCGCGCTGCTCGACGCCACGCCCGACGAACTGAAGCAGATGCAGCACGAATTCTGCCTGCACGAACTGGCGGTGGAAGACGCGCAGCGCGGCCACCAGCGCCCGAAGATCGAGGAATATGGCGATTCGCTGTTTGCGGTCGTCAAAACCGTGGAAATGGTCGGCGACGAGCTGGTGCTGGGCGAAGTCGATATCTTTGTTGGCGCCAATTACGTGCTGTCGTCGCGCAGCAACAGCTCGCAGGGTTTCCTCGGCGTGCGCGCGCGCGCCGAGCGCGAACCGCACCTGCTGCGCCAGGGCTCGGCCTTCGTGCTGTATGCACTGATGGATGCGGTGGTCGACCGTTACTTTCCGGTGCTCGATGCGCTCGAATCGGAGCTGGAGGCGATCGAAGACCGCATGTTCGATTCCGGCACCGAACGAGTCAATATCGAACGGCTGTACCAGTTGAAACGCAAGGTGATGGTGCTGCGTCATGTGGTGGCGCCGCTGATGGAGGCGGTCGGCAAGCTGCACGGCGGCAGGGTGCCGCCGCTGGCGCATGACACGCAGGAATATTTCCGCGACGTGCATGACCACCTGGCGCGCATCAACGGCACGCTCGACTCGATCCGCGACACCATCAGCACGGCGATTCAGGTGAACCTGTCGATGGTGGCCATCGACGAGAGCGAAGTGAACAAGCAGCTGGCGGCCTGGGCGGCCATCTTTGCCGTGTTTACCGCCTTTGCCGGCATCTGGGGCATGAACTTCAAATACATGCCGGAACTGGACTGGCACTATGGCTATCCGGCCGCCGTGGCCGTGATGTGCGGCGCCTGCGGCTATATGTATTACCTGTTCAAGCGCTCCGGCTGGCTATAAAAATTTCCGGCGATCTGTATTATTCGATAATTTCCGGAGGTACAATCAGCGAGGGTCCGCCTTCGCTGGCCCGCGAGGAGGAGTCGCTTGCCGGGCTGTGCAGGAGCATGCATGAGTATTCCGCTGTTTGATGTCAATTCGCAAGAACCCCTGTTTGACCAGGCGCAGCGGCGCACCCTGGCCGAAGCGGCGCTGCGCTCGATTACCGCTTCGACGGCGCATGCGCGCGGCGACGATTTCCTGCGCATCCTGGTGCGCGAGCTGGCCGAAGCGCTCGATGTGCGCTATGTGATCGCCGGCCGCCTGATCCGGCAGGAAGATGGCGGCGAAGCCATCCGCACCCTGGCGCTGTGGGGCGGCGATGGCTACCAGGACAATATCGAATACAGCCTGCGGCACACGCCTTGCCAGGACGTGACCTGCCAGGACATGTGTTTTCACGGCAACGGCATCCAGCGCCGCTTTCCGCTCGATACCATGCTGGTCGACATGGGCGCCGAGAGCTATGTCGGCATGCCTCTGATCGACACGGAAGGACGCACGCTGGGCATCCTGTCGGCCATCGACACGCGGCCCATCGATGAAGACAAGCGGCTGCTGGCCCTGCTGCTGCTGTCGATTTTTTCGGCCCGTGGCGCGGCCGAGCTGCAGCACCAGGAACGCACACGCCAGCTGGAAGACATCGTGCGCCAGCGTACGGACTCGCTGATGGCGGCCCAGGCCAGCCTGCTGGAGCAGGAACAGATGGCGGCGCTCGGTTCGCTGGTGGCCGGCGTCTCGCACGAAGTCAATACACCGATCGGCGTGGCGCTGACGGCGGCGTCGAGCATGGGCAGCTATGCCGATCAGCTGGTGTGCATGCTGTCGGCGCCGAAGGTCAGCCGTACCGAGCTGATCGACATCGCCCAGGCCCTGACGGGCGCCGCCGCGCTGGTCGAACGCAACCTGACGCGGGCGGCCGAACTGATCGGCAATTTCAAGCAACTGGCGGTGGACCAGGCCAGCGAATATGTGGCCGACCTGGTGCTGTACGACTATGTGCATGGCCTGGTGTCGGCGCACAGTCCCGAGCTGCGCAAATCGGCTTTGCGGGTACAACTCGACATCGACCCCGCCTGCCGGGTGCGCCTGGCGTCCGGAAAATTGTCGCAAATCCTGTCGAACCTGCTGATGAACAGCGCCCGCCACGGTTATCCGCACGGCGGTCCGGGCCAGATTACCATCCGCGCCGGTGTCGAAGCGGAGGGTGTCAGGCAGTGGCTGTCGCTGGAATTTTGCGATGACGGCATCGGCCTGGCGCCCGCCGTGCGCGAGCACATGTTCGAACCATTCTTCACCACCAAGCGCGGCCAGGGCGGCTCTGGCCTGGGCATGCATATCGTGCATACCATCGTGCAGCAGCTGGGCGGCCAGGTGCGCGCCATCGACCGCGCCAGCGGCTGCCACATTCATGTCAGGCTGCCGTTGGCAGCCTGACGGCCGGCTTTATTTGGCGGCCGCGATGGACAGCGCCACCGCTTCGGCCACCTTGATGCCATCGACGGCTGCCGACAGGATGCCGCCGGCATAGCCGGCGCCTTCGCCGGCCGGGAACAGGCCGCGCGTGTTCAGGCTTTGCAGGTCGTCGTCGCGGCGCTTGATGCGGATCGGCGACGAGGTGCGCGTTTCCACCCCGGTCAGCACGGCGTCGGCCTTGTAATAGCCCTTGATCTGCTTGTTAAAGGCGGGAAACGCTTCGCGCAAGGCCGTGATCGCATACTCGGGCAGGGCGCTGGCCAGGTCAGTCAGGTGCACGGCCGGCTTGTACGACGGCACCACGCTGCCGAACTCGGTCGAGGCGCGGCCGGCCACGAAGTCGCCCACCAGCTGGCCCGGCGCATCGTAGTTGCCGCCGCCCAAGGCAAACGCGCGTTCTTCCAGCTCGCGCTGCAGCGCGATGCCGGCCAGCGGGTCGCCGGGATAGTCGGCGGGCGTAATGCCGACCACGATGGCGCTGTTGGCGTTGCGCTCGTTGCGCGAATACTGGCTCATGCCGTTGGTCACCAGGCGGCCCGGCTCCGAGGCCGCCGCCACCACCGTGCCGCCTGGGCACATGCAGAAGCTGTACACCGAGCGGCCATTGCTGGCGTGATGCACCAGCTTGTAGTCGGCCGCGCCCAGGATCGGGTGGCCGGCGCTGGGACCGAAGCGGCAGCTGTCGATCAGCGACTGCGGGTGCTCGACGCGGAAACCGATCGAAAACGGTTTTGCCTCGATATACACGCCGCGCCGGTGCAGCATTTCAAACGTGTCGCGCGCGCTGTGGCCGATCGCCAGCGCCACGTGGTTGCTGGCAATGGTCTCGCCACTGGCCAGCACCACGCCGCGTACCTGGCCGCCGTCCGGACCCGGCACGATATCGATATCGACCACCTTGCTTCCAAAACGGTATTCGCCACCCAGGCGCTCGATTTCGGCGCGCATCTCTTCCACCATCTTGACCAGGCGGAAGGTGCCGATATGCGGCTTGCTCACATACATGATCTCTTCGGGCGCGCCGGCCTTGACGAATTCCGTCAGCACCTTGCGGCCATAATGTTTCGGATCCTTGATCTGGCTGTACAGCTTGCCGTCCGAAAAGGTGCCGGCGCCGCCCTCGCCGAACTGCACGTTCGATTCCGGGTTCAGTTCGCGCTTGCGCCAGAAACCAAACGTGTCCACGGTGCGTTCGCGCACCTGCTTGCCGCGCTCGAGAATCAGCGGGCGCAAGCCCATCTGCGCCAGGATCAGCGCCACGAACAGGCCGCACGGGCCGGTGCCGATCACGATCGGGCGCGGTTCGCTGGTGTGGCCGGCCAGCTGCTGGCCGCCGGCGACGAATTTGTAGTCGGTGTCGGGCGCCGGCATCAGGTGGATGTCATGCGCCAGGCGCGCCAGGACAAACGCTTCATCGCGTACTTCCACATGCAGCGAATAGATCAGCACCACGGCGCTGCGCTTGCGGGCGTCATAGCTGCGCTTGAAGACGGTGTAGCCGATCAGGTCGGCTGCCGGAATGTCCAGGCGCGCCAGGATGGCGGCGGGCAGGGCCGCGTCGTCGTGTTCGAGGGGGAGTTTTACTTCGTTGAGTCGCAACATGGTATGCATTCCAGAGTAAGGGGGCTATCTAGGCCCCATGGTTAAAGCGCGTCCTGCTGACGTATCGCATTCGTCAACCAACGACAACCGTCTATTTTACCTGTACTGTCAATGCCGCAGGTTGACAGCTTGCCGCAGGATGATGGATGAGCCAGCGTGGCGCTGCCCTGCAGTTTTTTTGCGACAGCGAGCGTTACCATTTATAAATTTCGCCGAAGAAATATTGTCATCGACCGCCGTGACATGAGGGAAGTGAGAAAGTGTGTGTTTTGGGCAAAATTTATAAATTGCAAAAAATAAATTTGTGTCTTAGGATCGGTGACGAAGCATCTGTCTGATGGACAAAAATGGCGATCGCTTCTGGCTGCTGACTAGAGTTTGATCATAATTTTTACGGGGAAACGACATGAGAAAAATAACGGTAATGTTGATGCTATTGGGCGCTTTTGGAGCAGCAAGTGCAGATGAATTAAGTGATGCGCAAAGGCTATGGGAAAACAAGGAGTTTTACAAATCTTTTCAGATATTTACCAAATTAGCGGAATCCGGCAATGTTAATGCTCAGGTTCAGCTCGGTGAAATGTACGGATTCGGTGAAGGCACGCAAGAGGATATCACCAAGGCGGCCTACTGGCTTCAGCAAGCCGTTGCAAAGGGGCATCCAGAGGCGGCTGAGTCATTGTCTCTGGTGCAAGAGCGTCAGAAGCATCGGTCGGATATCGCTTACTACGTCAACAGCTTTGATGGCGGCAATGCTGTCTATGCCAAATTCAACTGCGCGCGTCCGCAAATTCCTGCGCGCTCCACCACCAATGAAGAAGTTGCCGAGGTTAATTCAGGTATTAATGCCTGGACAGAGTGTTACGGTCGTTATATTGTCAATTTCCGCAATGTCATAACTCCGGAGAAAACAATCAGGCCTGAAATACTCCGATTAATGAATAACGATGAATTCAATCGGGCGACATTATTGATTGGAAAAGTCTATGCGGGAATGGCGGCGGAAACTGATGAACTGGCGCGCGGCGTAGAAGGAGAAAGTATCGCCTGGAAAAATGCCACGGAAGATTTTGCAAGAAAGAATAATCAGAAATTAGCCTTAGAAAAAATCAACTCTGATAATGAAATCAGGGTATTGAAAATGACCAGGCGAGCCTTGGAAGATAGCATGTCGAGTGCCGCAATTATCAAGCCGCGCTAACGGCATAATAATTTTTTGTTGGATTAATGCCTCCAGACGGAAGCATGAGAGTAGTCAAATGTTGTATAAATGCGACACCATCCTCTCTGCTTCCGTGTCTGCTTTCTCTCTGCATGGCCTCGCCGGCGCCCTCTGACTCCCAGCTTCGAACTTTCCTCCCGCGCTCTGGCATGACGGAAATGTTGCATTGCTCATCGAGGATATTTCTAACGATCAGCAGTCATGCTCCCTATTGTGGTGCGCCCTATTTGCATCGGTTAGTTTCTGGATATCCTTATTCGTTTTTTGCACCGCACCAAAGTAGTGCAATGGTGCAACAAATCTGACCGTTTTTCACTTTCAAATCTGCGAAAAAATTGTGTTGTTTATGCGCCTGCTTGGCCTAACTTGTATTGACACTATTGCCGGGAATATGGTTTTATGTATTGCTTAAACGAATGGATTTTTAGTTCCTATTCGGTTGGGGATCTGCACTATGAGTGTGGATTGAGAATGTAATTTACTTAAAACTAAAGCCGGAAATAAAAACGTATTGAACATGATTTAGTGCTTAACTATCCAGAGTTCTCTATCAGAGACACTCAATAACACTTAATATAATAATCAGGAAAACCCATGTTTAAAAAAACTGTTTTAGTACGCGCGCTGTCGATCGCGTTTGGTGCTGCTACGCTGACCGCAGCGGTAGTTCCCGCCGCCATGGCGCAATCGAACGCTGCCGGTAACATTTACGGTAACGTCGAGGCCGCAGCAGGCAGTACCGTGGTGCTGTTGAACACCGATACAGGCGCCAAGCGTACCGTCGTACCGGATGCGTCAGGTCGTTATTTCGCCACCGCATTGCCACCAGGCCACTATCGCGTGGAACTGGTCCGTGATGGCCAGGTCAGCAAAACGGTTGAAGTAGATGTCCTGGTTGGCCAGGGCGTGGATGCATCGTTCGCCAGCGCGGCAGCTCCTGGCGTGCAAGCGGTGCAGGTGACCGGCCGCCGCAATCGTATCGACGTATCGAGCTCGAACAATGGCGCGACGTTCACCGCGCGTGAATTGGCGCGTCTGCCGATCGCCCAGAACGTTGCCGCGATCATCCAGCTTGCCCCGAATACGACCCGTGCCGATTCCCGCTATGCGGCCGGTGCATCGTTCGGTGGTGGCGGTGCTTCCGAGAACGCGTACTACATCAATGGTTTTCCTGTTACCAATCCGCTGACGCAGTTGGGTGCTTCCGAGCTGCCATTCGGCGCAATCGCCCAGGCACAAATTCTGACCGGCGGCTTCGGCGCCGAGTTCGGCCGTTCGGTCGGTGGCGTGGTCAATATTACGACCAAGAGCGGTACTAACAACTGGGAATTTGGCGCCAGCGTCAGTATCGAACCAGACAGCCTGCGTGCGAAATATCGCGACAGCTACTACCCAACAACGGGTCGTACGGAAAATGCTACCACCGACGGCACTCTGTACCGTCGCAACTCGGAAAACAGCAAGACTGAAAAGACCTACGGCGCTTACGTCGGTGGTCCGATCATCAAGGACAAGCTGTTCATGTTCGCTGCGGTTGAAACCAAGAAAACCGACTGGGATCGCATCAACGGCACCCGTACCTCGGCTTCCAACGCGGCTACCGGCTTTGCATCGAATCAAGACACGATCGATCGCTACATCGCCAAGTTCGACTGGAATATCACCGACAATCACCGCGTGGAAGCAACCTTCCTCGGTGACGAAGGAAAATCGGATCGTCAATTGTATGCGTACAATTACGGCACCGGCGTGCGCGGCGCGCAAACGGCATCGCAGCACTACAGCAATGATGCTGCCTTCTCGCCAAACGTCGGCGCAGAATCGAAAATCTTGCGCTACACGGGCAATCTGACCGATGACCTGACGGTGACGGCTGTGTATGGCGAAAGCACCACCAAAAACAAGAATCGCTATGACGCAGTCGGTACCGCGCCAGCAGATATCTTTGGCGTGGTCGCGGCAAGTAACAACCAGGTGCCAGGACTGAACTATTCGAGCCCACAAGTGTTGCTCGGTACCATACCAGGCGACGATGCGCAGAGCAAGATCAAGTCCGGTCGCTTCGACTTGGAATACAAACTTGGCAACCATACGCTGCGCGGCGGTTTTGACAATAACAAACTGTCGTCCGTGAATGCTGGTGATGTCCAGGCAGGTGGCGGTCAGTGGACCTACGGCAAAGTGGCCAATCCACTGGTGGCAACCAACTTCGGTGGCGGCTATCGCGTACCGGTAGCGAGCGGCGGCGGATATGGTACCCAAGGTTACTATGTTGGTAATCAACTGTACAACACGCTGACCAACGCGTACTCGGATCAGTCGGCCCAATACCTGGAAGATCGTTACCAGGCAACGAAGAATTTGTTGCTGACGGTCGGTCTGCGTAGCGAATCGTTTAAAAATAAAAACGGTGACGGTGAAACCTTCCTGGAAATCAAGAACCAGTTGTCGCCGCG
Source organism: Janthinobacterium sp. J1-1 (assembly GCF_030944405.1). Lineage (NCBI taxonomy): Bacteria > Pseudomonadati > Pseudomonadota > Betaproteobacteria > Burkholderiales > Oxalobacteraceae > Janthinobacterium > Janthinobacterium sp. J1-1. Next base: position 6,544,690 of record NZ_CP132339.1, on the reverse strand, counting down.
TTTTGCTGCTGCCTGGGACGTGAATGGCGATGCAACGCTGAAAGTATTCGGCAGCGCAGGCCGTTATGCGGTACAGATTCCGACTCACCTGGCCGTGCGTGGCGCCAGCCGTTCGCTGTTCACCAATCAGTACTTCACCTACACCGGTACTGATCAGTACGGTCGTCCGACGGGCCTGACCGCCCTGACGCCTGAATTTTCGACGAACAATGAGCTGGGCCAGGCAAAAGATGCCAAAACCCTGAGCGCCATCGACCTCAAGCCAACCTACCAGGATGAGTTGACGGTCGGTTTCGAAAAAGCGTTCTCTCCAGATCTGAACTTTGGTGCGAAAGTCACTTATCGCAAGCTGCGTCAAACCATCGATGACTTCTGCGATGATCGCCAGATCTATGCTTTCGCCGATGCCAAAGGGATCGACACCTCGAACTACGGCGGCTTTAACTGCGCCTCGTTCAACCCTGGTATCGATAACAGCTTCTGGGTCGATTTCGCAGGTACGCAATCGAACTACACCCGTGTGGATCTGAAAGCTGCCGATCTGGGCTTCGAAAAGGCCAAGCGTACGTACACGGCAATCGATCTGTTTGCGGAACATCCGCTGCGCAATGGCTGGTATGGCCGTGTCAACTACACGTGGTCGCGTAGCACCGGTAATACTGAAGGTCAGACCCGTTCGGACAATGCACAGACCGACGTTGCAGCGACCTCGACCTGGGATAACATGGAGCTGATGTACGGCGCGGATGGCTTGCTGCCAAACAACCGCACCCATCAGATCAAAGCATTCGGTTACTATGAGCTGAACAACCAGTGGAGTGTTGGCGGCAATGCCTTGCTGGCATCGGGTCGTCCACGCAGCTGCTTCGGTAACCGTCCTGACCTGCCAGCTGATGCTGCTAACTACGGTTCGGTTTACTTCTACTGCGACGGCAAGGAAGCACCACGCGGTACCTCGGGCAAGTTGCCATGGGATATCCGTTTCGATGCCAACGTGACGTTCCGTCCACAGCAAGTCAATGGCCTGGCGTTGAAAATGGATGTGTTCAACCTGTTTAACAAACAAACCGCACAGACCATCGACGAAACCTACAACGTTGCTCGTGGTAACTATAACGTGAGCCCAACTTACGGTCGCGTTATCAGCTACACGTCGCCACGTGCCGTGAAGTTCACTGCTGAGTACAACTACAAGTTCTAATCCGACTTGAAATAGGCTTGCACATGCAAATGTGCAAGTTGATCGACAAACCGCCGGTGCAAGCCGGCGGTTTTTTTTATCTGAATCAAGGAAAGCTTACAGGCCGCCCCACAAAGCGCCCAGGGTCGCCAGCGCCGTCAAGCCCGCCGTCTCCGTGCGCAGGATGCGCGGTCCCATGGCCAAGCCAATCGCGCCGGCCGCGATGGCCGCCTGTTCTTCCGCCTCCGTAAAGCCGCCTTCCGGTCCCACCATCAGCGTGACGGCCTTCGGCGGCTGGTGGCGCGCCCAGTCGGCCAGCGACTGCGTTGCGCGCGGCGTCAATATGATGCGCTTGTGCAGATCCTGCTGGCGGCTCCACTGATTGAACTCCTGCAGCGGCGCCAGCTGCGCCAGGCGGTTGCGTCCGCTTTGCTCCGAGGCCGAGACGATGATGCCCTGCCAGTGCGCCAGTTTCTTTTCGGCCCGCTCGGCGGACAGGCGCACCACGCAGCGCTGGGCCGCCAGCGGCACGATGCCGGCGGCGCCCAGCTCGATTGCCTTTTCGACGATCCAGTCCATTTTCGACGCTTCCGGCAACGCCTGCGCCAGGGTCACGGCATACGGCAGTTCGACCTCGCGCGCGATGTGCGCCTGGACGGCGGCGGTCACGCTGCGCTTGGCGACCGAGACGATGCTGGCCTGCACTTCGCCGCCCTCGCCATTGAATAGCGTAATCAGTTCGCCCGGCGCCAGGCGCACCACGGCGATATGGTGGGCGACGGCTTCCGGCAGGGCGATGGTGGTGCCGGGGACGAGCGGCTGGGGGCAGTAAAAACGTGGCATGCAATTCCTGAACGGGCAAAAAATGAATAAACAGACACTAAAGTATAGCGAGTTGGCGTGGCAGTACGCTGCAATTCTAAATTGCGGCCCCCCAGTCTGGTAAAATAGTTGACTACAAAAGCGGCCGGCCGCCTGTCCGCGCTGCTGCACACGAATCCCAAACTCGCGACTGACCCACACCACCATGACAACTACGCTCCCGACTACCAAAATGGCCAATGCGATCCGCGCACTGGCAATGGACGCTGTACAAAAGGCTAACTCCGGCCATCCTGGCATGCCGATGGGCATGGCCGAGATCGCAGTTGCCCTGTGGAGTGGGCATTACCGCCACAATCCGACCAATCCGAAATGGCCGAACCGCGACCGTTTCCTGCTGTCCAACGGCCATGGCTCGATGCTGCACTATTCGCTGTTGCACCTGACCGGCTATGCCTTGTCGATGGACGACATCAAGGCTTTCCGCCAGATGCATTCGAAAACCCCGGGCCACCCGGAAGTCGACATCACGCCCGGCATTGAAACGACCACCGGTCCGCTGGGCCAGGGCATCGCCAACGCCGTCGGCATGGCGCTGTCCGAACAACTGCTGGCCGCCGAGTTCAACAAACCGGGCCACGACATCGTCAACCACTACACCTACGCGTTTGTCGGCGACGGCTGCCTGATGGAAGGCATCTCGCACGAAGTATGCGCGCTGGCCGGCACCCTGGGCCTGAACAAGCTGATCGCCCTGTACGACGACAACGGGATTTCCATCGACGGCAAGGTCGAAGGCTGGTTCACCGACGACACCCCGGCCCGCTTCGAAGCGTACGGCTGGAACGTGATCCGCGCCGTCGACGGCCATGACGTCGCCGCTGTCGACGCCGCCATCACCGCCGCCAAGTCCGCTTCGAAACCGACCCTGATCTGCTGCAAGACGATTATCGGCAAGGGTTCGCCGAACCTGCAAGGTGGCGACAAGGTCCATGGCGCCGCACTGGGCGACAAGGAAATCGCCGCCGTGCGCGAATACATCGGCTGGGATTCGGCTCCGTTCGAGATCCCTGCCGACCTGTATACGGCCTGGGATGCCAAGGAACAAGGCGCCGTGCTGGAAAACGACTGGAACGAGCGCTTCGCCGCCTATAGCAAAGAATTCCCGCAGCAGGCAGCCGAGCTGTCGCGCCGCATGAAGGGCGACCTGCCGGAAGCGTTTGAAACCGCGCTGGCCGCCGCGATCGCTTCCTGCGTCGAGAAAAAAGAAAACATCGCCACCCGCAAGGCCAGCCAGAACGCGATCCAGGCGCTGGCCTCGTCGCTGCCGGAATTCCTCGGTGGCTCGGCCGACCTGACCAGCTCGAACCTGACCAACTGGAAAGAATCGATTCCCGTGCGTTCGGGCAAACCGGGCAACCACGTCAACTATGGCGTGCGCGAATTCGGCATGAGCGCCATCATGAACGGCATCACCCTGCATGGCGGCTACATCCCGTTCGGCGCCACCTTCCTGACGTTCTCGGACTACAGCCGCAACGCGCTGCGCATGGCCGCGCTGATGAAGCTGCGTTCGATCTTCGTGTTTACCCACGACTCGATCGGCCTGGGCGAAGACGGCCCGACCCACCAGTCGGTCGAGCATGTCTCGTCGATGCGCCTGATCCCGAACCTGGACAACTGGCGTCCGTGCGACACGGTCGAATCGGCCGTGGCCTGGGGCGCGGCAGTGCGCCGCAAGGATGGCCCGTCGACCCTGATCTTCTCGCGCCAGAACCTGCCGTACCAGGAACGCTCGAACGACACCATCGCCAACATCTTCCGCGGCGGCTATGTGCTGAACGACGTGGCCGATGCCAAGGCGATCCTGATCGCCACCGGTTCCGAAGTGGAACTGGCGGTTGCCGCCGCCAGCGCGCTGGCCTCGGAAGGCATCAATGTGCGCGTGGTGTCGATGCCGTCGACCGACGTGTATGACCGCCAGGACGTCGCCTACAAGGCCAGCGTCTTGACCAAAGGCGTGCCACGCGTGGCCATCGAAGCGGGCGTGACCAGCTTCTGGTACAAATATGTCGGCCTGGAAGGCGCCGTGGTCGGTATCGATACCTTCGGCGAGTCGGCGCCGGCCGGCGTGCTGTTCAAGCATTTCGGTTTCACCGTTGAAAACGTCGTGGCCAAAGTCAAGGCCGTGATCGCAGGGTAAAGCAGTAACGCCGCCAGCGTCCCGCAGATGGGCGCGGCGGCAGCAGATTTTTTAATGTGCCAAGTCTTTCTATTTCAATCAGGAGCAGAGTATGACGATCAAAGTTGCAATCAATGGCTACGGCCGCATCGGCCGTAATGTGTTGCGCGCTTTCTACGAAGGCGGCAAGAAACAGGACATCCAGATCGTTGCCATCAACGACCTGGGCGATGCCAAATCGAACGCCCACCTGACCCGCTACGACACCGCGCACGGCAAGTTCCCGGGCACCGTCACCGTCGAAGGCGACAACATGATCGTCAATGGCGATCCGATCCGCGTGTTCGCGCAGCGCAATCCTGCTGAAATTCCATGGGGCGAGCTGGGCGTGGACGTGGTGCTCGAGTGCACCGGCTTCTTCACCACCAAGGAAAAAGCGTCGGCTCACCTGAAGGGCGGCGCCAAGAAAGTCATCATCTCGGCACCAGGCGGCAAGGACGTCGACGCCACCATCGTGTTCGGCGTGAACCAGGACGTGCTGAAATCGACCGACACCGTGATTTCGAACGCTTCGTGCACCACCAACTGCCTGGCCCCGCTGGTCAAGCCGCTCAACGACGCGATCGGCCTGGAAACCGGCCTGATGACCACCGTGCACGCCTACACCAACGACCAGGTACTGTCCGACGTGATGCATGAAGACCTGCGCCGCGCCCGTTCGGCCACCATGAGCATGATCCCGACCAAGACCGGCGCCGCCGCCGCGGTCGGCCTGGTGCTGCCTGAGCTGAACGGCAAACTGGACGGTTTCGCGATCCGCGTGCCGACCATCAACGTTTCGCTGGTCGACCTGTCGTTCATCGCCAAGCGCGACACTACTGTGGAAGAAGTCAATGCCCTGATGAAGGCCGCTTCCGAAGGCGCGCTGGAAGGCATCCTGACGTACCAGACCGAACCGCTGGTATCAATCGACTTCAACCACAATCCGGCTTCGTCGAATTTCGATTCGACCCTGACCAAAGTGTCGGGCCGCCTGGTGAAAGTATCGTCGTGGTACGACAATGAGTGGGGTTTCTCGAACCGCATGCTCGACACCACCGTTGCGCTGATGTCGGCCAAGTAAGTCTTTTCCTGCTGTTGACACGCCCTGCGGGGCGTAATGCCGCCCTGTTCGCAGGGCGGTTTTTTTTTGCCCGCGCGCACCAGTATGGGGACCGCCAACGGCAGCGCCGCCGTTACATCTCGTTGCATCTTGTTACATGTGTCAAAACAGGGCGCTTGACATTTCATATATGCACCATAGCAGGGCATTTTCAGGCAATAAGTATTGCAATTTTTATCTTTAAAAAAAGTTAAAAAGAAACAAATTTTTATATTGGCTAGCGTATTCTTTTCTTCAGGTAAACACCTTTCTGAAAACTATTTATATCGTTAATTTTTATGTGGCATTAATCAATTTTAAATAAATAAAATTTTGAAATTTTCGTTATTTATATTGCCTTATTCCGCAAAGTCGTTTTGTTGCAACATTTAATAACATTTGTAACAAAATGAAACTCCTTCCATGCATAATCGCTTTTCTTGCTGTCACGCCATCATTGTCGTGTCGCACTGTCCGTGTTGCCTGGCACGATAGTGCCATGGGGGCGGCTGCTTGAAGGGGTTGGATATAAAAAACCGGTTGTATAAAAGCACAAAAGGAAGAGTGATGTTTTTAAAAGAAAAAACCAGTGTCATCCTAGTTCGTCTGGCCATCGGTACCCTCGCCGGTACCGGCCTGTTGGCCCAATTTGCCCACGCCCAGGAAACCAGCCTGGCGCCGCAAGCGCAGGCCGAGGCCACGCCTGGCGTCGATGGCTCGGACAAAGTCCAGAAGGTATATGTCACGGGTTCGAACGTACGCCGCATTACCCTTGAATCGGCCTCGCCCGTGCAAATCATTACCCGCGACGAACTCACGCGTGGTGGCGCGACCTCGCTCAACGAAGTGTTGCGCACGATTTCTTCCAACGTGGGCGGTATCGATGAAAACCGCACCAACGGTTTCAGTGCGGGCGCCGCCGGCCTGAACTTGCGTGGTTTCGGCAGCCAGGCAACCCTGACCCTGATCAACGGCCGCCGCCTGGCGCCGTATGCCCAGCCTGAATTCCAGACCACCTTTGTCGATTTGAACTCGATTCCGGTGGGCGCGGTGGAACGGATTGAAATCCTGAAAGATGGCGCCTCGGCGATCTACGGTTCGGAAGCGATGGCCGGCGTGGTCAACATCATCTTGCGCGACAGCTTCGAAGGCCTGGAACTGGGCGGCTCGCTGGGCCAGTCCAGCCGCAGCGATGGCGAACAGAAACGCGCCACGATCAGTTTCGGCAAAGGCAGCCTGGTACAGGATCACTTCAACGCCTATGTCACCCTAGACGTGCGCCAGCGCGATCCGATGTACATCCGCAAGCGCGACGGCTACCTGAGCACGCAGGATCTGCGCGCCTATGGCTACAAGGACCGCCGCTCGCTGTACACCTACCCGGGCAACATCTACTGGACCGACAAGGCCACCAATACGCTGGTGTCGCGTACCCTGGACAATAACTGCCCGGCCGACCGCCTGGTTCCCGCTTCCGGCGTACTGGCCGCTGGCGCCCAGGGCAATGCCTGCGTGTTCGATGACTTCCAGGACAGCTCGATCAACTCGGCCGGCAAGACCGACCGCTTCGGCCTGACCAGCCGCCTGACCTGGCAGCCGACCGCGAATACCACCGTCTTCAGCGAACTGATGTTCAACCGCAACAAGGCCACCGTGACCGGCCTGCTGCACTGGGTGGCAGGCCAGACCGGCCAGCCGACGCCGGCGCTGCCGATCACCCATCCGCAGTATCCGAAAGAGCTGATCGGACCTGACGGCAAGACCCTGGCTGGCGGCAACGGCACCGTGCGCGTGCGCGCTTCGCTGCGTGACTTCCCGGGCCAGGGCCAGGACAATACGACCGACTTCGGCCGTTACCTGGTCGGTGTCAAGGGCGACTACAAGAACTGGGACTGGGAAACCGCCCTGTTGCGCACGGATAGCAAAGTCACCTCGCGCAATACCAGCGCGATCCTGCTGACGCCATTCGTCAACGCCTACACCAACGGCACCTTCATCTTCGGTGGCGGCGCCTCCAACCAGGCGCTGTACGATTCGATCACGGCCAATTCGAAAAACGTGTTCAAGTCGGCCCTGACGCAAATCGACGGCAAGGTCTCGGGTGAGTTGTTCAACCTGCCGGCAGGCGCCGTCGGCCTGGCGGTCGGTACCGAATTCCGCCGCGAGAGCCTCAGCACCATGCCCGATCCGATCGCGGTGGAAGGCGAGTTCTATCACCAGGCGCAATTGCCGCCAGGCTTTTCGAACGACCGCAATATTTCCTCGATCTACGCCGAATCGACGATTCCACTGCTGAAATCGCTGGAAGCGAACGTCGCCGTGCGCCACGACCACTATTCGGACTACGGCAATTCGACCACCCCGAAAGTGGGCCTGAAGTGGAGCGCCACGCCGGCCTTCATGGTGCGTGGCACCTATGCTGAAGGTTTCCGTGCACCAACCTTGGTCGAGAACTCGACCGACGTGCGCAACGCCTTCGTGTCGATCCGCGATCCGTTCCGTTGCAACGCGCGCTACACGCTCGGCTGCTCGACATCGTCGCCATATGAAAGCGGCGCCAATCCGGAGCTGAAACCGGAAACGGCGAAAAGCTACACCCTGGGCCTGGCCTGGGAGCCTAGCTCGTCGTTCCTGGCAACGCTGGACCTGTGGCAGATCAAGCGCGTCAACGAGATCAGCACCTACGACCTGGACAAGGTATTGCAGGACCCATCGCGCTATGCCGGCGATCCTGCCGTGGCCATCACCCGCGCCGCGCTGACCGCTGCCGACCAGGCCGCCGGTGCGACGGCGGGCGAGATCACCAACATCAAGATGTTGCTGACCAACGTGGCCGTGACCAAGATCCGTGGCGTCGACCTGAAACTGACGGGCCGCATCAACCTCGGCGAATATGGCACCCTGACGCCGACCCTGAACGTCAGCCACATGCAGTCGTACAAGAATGCGCCGTCGCCTACCGACGACCTGATCGAGTACGCCGGCACCCGCGGCACGCCGTCGGTACAGGCCAACCTGGGCCTGGCATGGAAAAAGGCGGCATACACCTTGTCGGCCGATACGGTATTTGTCAGCAAGATGGCGTCGGTTGCCGACCGTACGCAGGAATGCGTGCTGGCCACCGAAGGCTTCCCCGAGCTGTGCACGGGCATTCCTTCGTTCACCGTGGTCAACCTGGGCGGCAGCTACAGCGGCATCAAGAACACCAAGCTGAGCTTTGCGATCCAGAATGCCTTCGACCGCAAACCGCCTTTCCACCCGAACGGCACGGCCAACTACTACGCGCCGCTGCATAGCGCGATGGGCCGCTACTTCCAGGTCACCGCCGAATACAGCTTCAAGTAATCGTGCATGACGAAAAGGCGCCGTGACCGTCAAGGTAACGGCGCCTTTTTTCCAGCTGGCCGCGGTGCTTGCCCGAGCGCCGCGGCCATTGATGTTTATACCGAAGGAGACTGTCTTGAATCGACGCATTATTCCTCTCGTGCTCAGCACCATCTTGCTCAGTACCGGCCTGTGGGGCGCCAGCGCCCGCGCCGACGAATCCATTCCGATTGCCGACTTCTTCAAGAAAGCGGAATTCAGCGGTCGCCCGATCTTGTCACCCGACGGCCAGAGCATGGCCGTGCTGACGCCGCGCAATGGCCGCTTCGTGCTGGCCGTCATCAATCTCGACACGCGCGCCTCGACCGTGGTGGCCTCCGATCCCGACTGGAACGTGACCAACCCGATGTGGGTCAACAACCGCCGCCTGGTGTTCAGCATCACCAAGGGCAGCGAAGAAGTGATGGAAAAACAGACCGGTGGTGGCCTGTTTGCCGTCAATAGCGACGGCAGCGCATTTCGCAAGCTGGTGATCAGCGTCAAGGAGGCGATGAGCACGAACATGCCGTACAAGCCGGTGTCGGTGCTGCAACGGGTGGGCGGCGACAGCAATGACCTGATCGTGGTGAATAACGAACGCGGCCGCGATGCGGACCTGGGCGCCAGCGATGTGTTCCGCCTCGACACCACCAATGGCCGCATGGCCTTGCTGACGTTTAACAATCCCGGCGCCGTCAGCGGCTGGGTGCTGGACCATGACAATGTGATCCGCGTCGCCTCGTCGATGACGGTGGAGTCGGGCAGCAAGCGCATCATTCAAAAAGTGTATCTGCGCGACGATGAAAAAGCGCCATGGAAAACCATCTACCAGGCCTATCTCGATGAAGGCAAGGAAATGAATCCGCTGGGCTTCGATTTCGACAACAAGACATTGTTTGTCGCCGGCCGCTTCAACGGCCGCGACAAGGCTGGCGTGCATATCTGGAACAGCGCCAACAATACGGTCGGTGAGCTGATCGCCGAACATGCCGAAGCCGATATCAGCGATGGCCTGATTTTCGACGAGGCGCGCAAGAAAGTGGTGGGCGTGGCCGTCAACGGCATGAAGCCGGAAATGTATTATTTCGACGAGGACTATGCGCGCCTGCAGGCCTCGCTCGACGCCAGCTTGCCGAATGAACGTGTCAACTTCCAGTGGCGCGGCAACCGTGCCGTGGTCACGACCACGGGCGTCAATAACGTCGGCAAGCTGTATTACTTCGATACGGTGAAAAAGACGCTGGAACCCTTGTACAGCGTCAAGCCCGAACTCGACGGCAAGAAGCTGTCCGAGCAGAGCGTGATCCACTACAAGGCACGCGACGGCCTGACAATTCCCGCCTACCTGACCCTGCCGGAAGGACGCACGCCGAAAGCGCTGCCGCTGGTGGCGTATATCCACGGCGGACCGCATGCGCGCGACGCCTACACCTTCGATCCGATCACCCAGATGCTGGCTTCGCGCGGCTTTGCGGTATTGCAGCCGCAGTTCCGCATGTCGACCGGCTTCGGCTGGAAACACCATACGGCCGGCTGGAAGCAATGGGGCCTGGCGATGCAGGACGATATCACCGACGGCATCGAGGACTTGGTCAAGCAGGGCGTGGTCGACCGCAACCGCGTGTGCATCATCGGCGCCAGCTATGGCGGCTATGCCACCATGTATGGCCTGATCAAGAATCCCGACCTGTACAAGTGCGGCATCAACTGGGTCGGCGTGACGGACGTCAAGATGCTATTTACCGTCAACTGGTCCGACGTGTCGGGTCCGGTGATGGACAATATCGGCACCAAGATGCACGGCGATCCGAAAACCGATGAAGCCTATTTCAGGCAGGTGTCGGCGATCGACCATGCCGACAAGATCAAGGCGCCGGTGCTGATGGCCTACGGCAGCGAAGACCGCCGCGTGCCGCTGATCCACGGTGAAAAAATGCGCGACGTGTTGCGCAAGCAGGGCAATACCGTCGAATGGATGGTGATGACCGGCGAGGGGCATGGCTGGTCCAAGGAAAGCAACAATATCCTGTGGGGCGAAACCGTGTACCGCTTCATCAACCGCTATATCGGCCCGGCAGCCGCGACGGCGACAGCGCAGAAGTAGGCAGGCAGGTAAGCAGGTACGCGGCTGGCGCCGGATTCGTTTCCCGGCGTCAGCCGCGCCGCCGGTATTGCCGCCACAGCATGCGCAGGTCATGCCAGACGGGCATGCCGGCCAGGGTGGCCAGCACGCCGGCCAGGATGATGGTGGCGGCGGGAAAACCGATATGCTTGAAGGCCAGCGCGCCGCTCACGCCACCGCCAAAAAAGCAGGCGATCAGGGCGCCATGCGTGATCAGTTTGGCACGGTTGACGCGCACCATGTCGCCGGGCAACTGACGACGGTTGTAATACAGCATCTTTCCCATTTCAATGCCGATATCGGTCGACAGGCCCGTCACATGCGTGGTGCGGATGGCGGCGCCCGAGATCTTGGTGATGATGGCGTTTTGCAGCCCCATCACAAAACACAGCAGCAAGATGGTGACGGGGCCCAGCACGTTCGGCATGGCCGCCAGGTAGTTGCCCGTCAGGCCGAAGACCAGTAGCAGCAGCGCTTCGAGCAGCAAGCTGAGCGCAAACTGGCTGTGCAGCTGGCGCCGGCGGCCCCAGTTCACCATGATGGCGGTCACGGCCGCGCCGCTGACAAACGCCAGCCAGGCGCCGAACGCAGCCAGCGCCACCGTCACATTACCCAGCGCCAGGTCGTCTGCCATGCCCGAGATAATGCCCGTCATGTGCGAGGTATAGCCGCCGATGGCGAGAAAGCCGCCCGCATTGACGGCGCCGGCCACCAGCGCCAGCACGCAGCCCAGTTGCAAGTTCGCTTGCGCATCGCGCGTTGCACCGCTCAGCCGTGTCAGGTAATCGAGGGCCATCCGGGAACGCGCGCCGCCGCTATGCCGCTGGTTACTTGTAGATGCCGGAACCGACGATCATGTTGTCGACCCGTTCGATATAGCCCGACTTCTGCTCGACCACCTTGGTGGTGGGGTTGGGCCACTTGAAGTCGACCCAGCCGCGTCCTTCCTTGCTGCCGGCGGTGGCGATCAGCGCGCGGATCACGGCCTTGCCTTCATTGTCTTTCATATCGATCAGGTTCTTGCCGACCATCTTGGGATTGTTGCCGTGTGCCAGGGTCACGCCATTCATGTCATACACATAGATATACAGGTCGCGGTCATGGAAGCTGGTGTTGGCCGGGTCGGAAATCGCCGCAAAGGCCTTGTCCTTGCCGTCGGCCTTGATCATGGCCACGGCGCGCTTGGTCATGGCGATGGCTTCATCGGCCGTGCCCTTGGGCGCCGCCCATGCCGCCGCGCTGGCGCACACCATGAAGCCGGCGAGAAGGGCGTGCACGCCCGCTTTTACAGTGGTAATCATTGCTGTCTCCTGGGATGATGGGCAACCCCGGCGCGGCCTGTGCGGCACTACTGGGAGGTGGAGTTGCCTGTTCGTATCATACGCCGCTATATTGGTTATGCAATCACGCTGGCAAAGATGGTGTGCCATAAACGCATCACATGGTCGGCATGCACTTGTACCCGCTCGGGCGCCACGCGTGCCAGGTCCTGCCCCTGCAGGCGCAGCTGGTGCTGCAGCTTGCGCAGCGCGCGGTAGGCGTCGGCCACGCCGGCGGCCAGGGTGGCGTCGATCAGACCCAGTTCGCCGCATAAACGCAGCAGGGCGATATTGCCCGCGTTGGCTGTCAGCTGCGGATAGCGCGCCGCGTGCTGCAGCACCAGGTATTGCACCATGAACTCGATATCGATCATGCCGCCCGGGTCCTGCTTCAGGTCAAAACTGCCGGGGCGCGGCGGATGGGCGTCGATCATGCGCTTGCGCATCGCCACCACCTCGCCCTTGAGCGGGCCGTTTTCGGGACGCTCCTTGCGCAGGATGCTGTCGCGGATGCGCTCGAAATGCTTGCCGATGGTGACGTCGCCGGCGCAAAAGCGCGCCCGCGTCAGCGCCTGGTGTTCCCATACCCAGGCCGCGCTGCCCTGGTAGCGCTCGAAGGCCTGCACGCTGGACACCAGCATGCCCGACGCGCCGTCCGGGCGCAGCGCGATATCGATATCGAACAGGATGCCGGCCGAGGTATGCGAGGTCATCCAGGTAATAAAGCGCTGCGCCAGCTTGGCGTACAGGCCGGGCGCTTCCTGGTCGTCGTCATCGAACAGGAAAATGACGTCGAGGTCGGATACATAGCCCAGTTCCTTGCCGCCCAGCTTGCCATACGCGATGACGGCGAATTTCGGCACTTCGCGGTGGCGCGTGGGCAGGGTCTGCCAGACGGCCTGCACGGTGGCGGCGACGATGATGTCGGCCAGCTGCGACAGATAATCGGCCAGCTTTTCCACGCTCAGGTCGCCCGCCAGGTCCTGCGCCAGGCACTGGAACAGCTGCGCGTGATGGGTTTCGCGCAAAATATCCATCTGCCGCTCGGTGTCGCCGGGCGCGTCGTCGAGCTGGCGCTGCAGGTCGAGCGCCAGCGCGGCGGGGTCGGGCACGCTGTGGCGGATGCGTTCATCGAGCAGTTCGTCGAGCAGGATAGGATGTTGCGTGAGGAAGGTGGCGGCCCAGCCGCTGGCGCACACCATGCGCACCACGCGTTCCAGGGTATGCGGGTATTCGGTCAGCAGCGACAGATAGGCCGAGCGGCGCGCGATCGCTTCCAGGAAATCGAGCAGCCGGCCCAGGGTGGCCAGCTGGCTGGCGTTGCCGTTGGACATGGAGCAGTCGGTGATCAACGGCAGGGCGGCATTGACCAGCGCGACCAGGCGCGTGCGGCTCGCTTCGGGCAGCGACTGCAGCCGCGGCGCCTGCCAGGTGGCCAGCAGCCGGCGCGCGCAGGCGGCCGGCTCGTGAAAGCCCAGCGCGGCGAAGCGCGCTTCGATGGCTTCCTGCTGGTCCGAGGCGGCGCAGTCGTTCGAGGCCTGCGGGTCGATGCCGGTGTCGGCCGGCGGCGCGCCGCTGGTCTTGTCGCTGAACATTTCATCGAACTGGCCGGCGACGAACACGCGGTGCGCTTCAAGCTGGGCCAGCAGGGTGGCCGTATCGGGCAGACCCATCATCTGCGCCACCACCAGGCGGTCGGCCTCGCTGGCGGGCAGGGTGTGGGTCTGCGCATCGTCGAGGTATTGCAGCCGGTGTTCCAGGTTGCGCAAAAAGGAATACGAGGCCAGCAGTTTTTCCACGATGGCCGGCTCCAGATACCCTTTCTCTGCCACCGTGCGCAAGGTGGCGCGCGTGGAGCGTTCGCGCAGCTCGGCGTCGCGCCCGCCGCGTATCAATTGGAATACCTGCGCCAGGAATTCGATTTCGCGGATGCCGCCGCGGCCCAGCTTGACGTTGTTGCTGCGGTCAGGGTGCAGCCGCTCCTGGCGGTTGACCTCGGCGCGGATCTGCCCATGCATGTTGCGGATCGCGTCGATCACGCCGAAGTCCAGGTAGCGGCGGAACACGAAGGGGCGCACGATGGCGTCCAGCGCGGCGATGTCCTCCGGCCTGCCGGTGACGGCGCGCGCCTTGACCCAGGCATAGCGCTCCCATTCGCGGCCCTGCACGATCAGATACTGTTCCACCATTCCCAGGCTGGCGGCCAGCGGCCCCGAGTTGCCGTTCGGCCGCAGCGCCATGTCGACGCGGAAGGTAAAGCCGTCCTGCGTGATTTCGGCCAGGGCGGCGATCAGCTTTTTGCCCATGCGAATGAAAAACTCGTGGTTCGACAGGCTGCGCTGGCCCGGCTGGGTCGCTTGCGTATCGCCATCCTCCGGGTAGACAAAGATCAGGTCGATGTCGGACGACACATTGAGTTCGCCGCCGCCCTGCTTGCCCATCGCCAGCACCATCAGTTCCTGCGGCTGGCCCGACTCCTCGCCCACCGGCATGCCGTGCGCGGCCACCATCTCGGCCATGATGGCGTCGCAGTGGCGGCCGATGGCGAAGTCGGCAAAGCCCGTCATGGCGGTGACCACCTCGTGCAGGTCGGCCTGGCCGTCCAGGTCGCGCGCGATCAGGCCGCATACCAGCAGGTTGCGCAGCTGGCGCATGGCGCGTTCCAGCGGCAGCGGCGGCGTGGCGGCGTTGGCCAGGCGGGCCAGTTCAGCGGCAAAATCGAGACCGTCGAGCGGCATGCCGACCAGCTGCGCGGCTTGCGCGGCGCGTTCCGGGGCGGCATTGAGCCAGCGCTGGTAAAAGCGCGAGGCGGAAGTCAGGGACGGGTGGCTCATGGTGGCGATTTCTATGGTGTTGATCGGTTATCGTGGCTAAAGTGCGTACTTTGTCGCCGGGCTTGCCTGCGCACGGCAGGGGATGCGGTAAAATTGGGCCGCTGCACAGTTTGCCCGGCACTGCCTGGCAGTGTGCGTGCTCTCACGGACGATGGTAAGGGAGGCTCAGTCCGGATGCAAGTGCAAGGCTGACGCCAGCAGCATGGCAAGCCCCAGGAAACCAGGCGATTTTGCCATTATTTGACGCCAGGCCAGTTTATTAGCTTATTGATGCAAAAATCGCCAGAAGCAAGCCCGACAGAACATATGCCGCTGGCCCTGCGCTGGCGGCGGCTGCGTGCCGCCTGGCGCATGGCCAACCTGGCCACCCACCATGCGCTCGGTTTTGCCGTCAAGGCGGTGGTGCTGGCGTATTTCGCGTTTGCCATCCTGTTCCTGTTCCTGCGCTACGCCATCCTGCCGAATATCGATTATTACAAAGGTGATATCGAACAGGCCGCCAGCCGCGCGCTGGGCAATCCCGTCAGCATCGCCCGCGTATATGCCTCCTGGCATGGCTTGCGGCCCAATCTGTTCCTCGGCGACGTCACCCTGCGCGACCAGGCGGGCCGGCCGGCCTTGAGCGTGCCCAGTATTTCGGCCACCGTGTCGTGGTGGAGCGTGCTCGGTTCGGTGCGTTTCGAACGGCTGGAAATCACGCGCCCGGACCTGGATGTGCGGCGCAGCAAGGATGGCGCCCTGTATGTGGCCGGTGTGCTGGTGGATAACAAGGCGCAAGGCGATGGCAAGGGCGCCGACTGGCTGCTGTCGCAGCATGACGTGATCATCCGCGACGGCCGCGTGCGCTGGACGGACGAGCTGCGCGGCACGCCCGAACTGGCGCTCGGGCAGGTCAACCTGCTGCTGCGCAACCGCTGGCGCAGCCACCGCCTGGGATTGCAGGCCACGCCGCCGGTCAGCCTGGCCGCGCCCGTCGATGTGCGCGCCCACTTCACCCATCCCGCCTTCAGCACGCGCATTTCCGATGTGTCGATGTGGAAGGGCGAACTGTACGCCGACCTGAAGAATGCCGACCTGGCCGCCTGGCGCGCCTATCTCGACTACCCGTTCGAACTGAGCCAGGGCAAGGGCGCCTTGCGCGCCTGGTTCAATCTCGACCATGCGCGCCTGGCCGGCTTCACGGCCGATGCCAGCCTGACCGATGTGCAAGCCCGGCTGGGCAAGGACATTCCCGCGTTCGACCTGTTGAGCGTCAGCGGGCGTGTATCGGCCAAGGAGACCTTGTCGGCCTCGGCGCCGGACGGCAAGCCGACGTTTGGCGCCAACGGCCACCAGGTGGAACTGGCCAATTTTGCGCTGGAAACGCGCGACGGCCTGAGCCTGCCACCGACCACCTTGTCCGAACGCTATGTGGCCGCCACCAAACGCCAGCCGGCACAGACGCAGATCACGGCCAAGGCCCTGGATTTGCAGACCCTGGCCGCGCTGGCCGAAAAATTGCCCTTGAGCGTGGCGCAGCGCGCCCAGCTGGCGGCACTGGCGCCGCGCGGCCGCCTGCAGGATTTTTCGGCCGAGTGGCAGGGCGATGTCGCCAGCGCCAGCAGCTATCGGCTGCGCGGCCGCCTGCTGGGACTGGGGCTGAACGCCCAGCCGGCGCGCCTGGCGATGGAAAAAACCGCCAGCAGCCCCGCACAGGCGGCGGCGCCCGCGATTCCCGGCTTTGAGAATCTGAGCGGCAGCATCGACGCCAGCGAGCAGGGCGGCCAGATCGAGATCGACGCGCAGGACTTGTTGCTGCAGTTTCCTTCTTATCTGCCGGAGCCGGTCTTGCCGTTCGAACAATTCCAGATGAAGGCGCGCTGGGCCTTCGAAGCGGACAATATGCTGCAGGTGGACCTGGCGCAGCTGGCGTTCAACCAGCAAGGTTTGCGCGCCAACCTGCGCGGCACGCACCGCATGCCGCTCGACGGCAAGAACCTGGGCCAGGTCGACCTGACCGGCACCCTGGACAATTTTGAAATCAACACCATCGGCCGCTACCTGCCGCTGCAGACACCGGAGCACCTGCGCCACTGGCTGACCGGCGCGCTCGAAGGCGGCGTGGCGCGCGACGTCACCTTGCGTTTGCGCGGCGAACTGGAACACTTTCCGTTCAAGGCCGATACGCCCGCCCAGCGCAAGCAGGGCGAGTTCCGCGTGGCCGGCAAGATCGACAATGGCACGCTCAATTATGCGCCCGGTGAATTTGCCGAAAGCGGCCCGCTGGCAGGCAAGGCGCCGCTGTGGCCGCAAGCGGAAAAGATCAAGGGCAGTTTTGTGTTCGAGCGCGCGCGCATGGAAATTCGCGGCGACACGGCCACCACCGGCGGCGTGGCGCTGGCCAACGTGAAAGCCGTGATACCCGACCTGACCGTCTTTGACACCCTGCTCGATATCGAAGGCAATGCGGCTGGCCCGATGCAGGAATTCCTCAAATACGTCAGCGCCAGCCCGGTGCTGGCCTGGATCGACCATTTTACCGACGAGACCACGGCCACCGGCAATGCGAAGCTGGCGTTGAAACTTCACCTGCCGATCGAGCGCATGCTGGAAGCGAAAGTGCAGGGCGGCCTGCAACTGGCCGGCAACGACGTGGTGCTGTTCAACGACCTGCCGCCGGTGCTGGGCGCGCAGGGCAAGATCGAGTTCAATGAAAAAGGCGTCAACCTGAATGGCCTGAACGGCAACCTGCTCGGCGGGCCGCTGGCCATCTCGGGCGGCACCCAGCCCGACAACTCGATCCAGGTCAAGATAGGCGGCGCCATGACGATCGACGGCTTGCGCAAAACCTACCCCGCGCCGGTGCTGCAGCGGCTGGCAAAACACCTGAATGGCGGCGCCCGTTACAGCGGCCTGATCACGGCGCGCGACCATCAGCTGGTGGTCAGCGTCGACAGCAGCCTGGCGGGCCTGGGCCTGGACTTCCCGGCGCCCTTGAAAAAGCCGGCCGCCGACAGCATGCCCGTGAAATTCACCTTGAGCGCGAATGCCGCCAATGCGGCCGGCTTGCGCACCGACGAGATCCGCATCGCATTGGGGACCGGCCTGGCCGCGCGCTACCAGCGCCAGAAGCAGGGCAAGGAACCATGGCGATTGGTGCACGGCGGCATCGGCGTGAATACGCCAGCGCCCGAACCGGACACCGGCATGATGCTCAATGTGAACCTGAAGACGTTTGATGTCGACAGCTGGATCGCCGCCGGCAGCGCGATTGCCGGCAGCGGCGCTGCGCCGGCCGACGCCGCAGCCGATGACGACGCGCCCGATATCGCCCAGTATGTGGTGCCCGACATGATGGCCGCGCGCGCCGGCGAACTGATGCTGGGCGAGCGCAAGCTGGAAAACGTCGTGGTCGGCGCCACCCATCAGAAAGACGTATGGCAGGCCAATATCGACGCCAAGCAGGTGTCGGGCTACGTCACCTGGCTGGAAACGCCGTCGGGCCTGGGCAAGATGACGGCCCGGCTGTCGTCGCTGATCATTCCCGAGTCGGCCGCGAATGACGTGAAAAGCCTGCTCGAAGGTAAAAGCAGCGCGCAATCGATTCCTTCGCTCGATATCGTTGCCGAGCGTTTCGAGTTATTCAACAAGCAGATCGGCCGGCTGGAATTGCAGGCCTATAACACCATGGCCGCCAGCGGGCGCGAGTGGCGGGTCGGCAAGCTGCTGCTGGCCAATGCCGATGGCGCCCTCAGCGGCAACGGCAAATGGGTGGTCAAGGATGGGCAAAGCACCACCAGCTTGCGCTTCGGCCTCGATATCGTCGATGCAGGCAAGCTGCTCGACCGTTTCGGCTTTGCCGACACCGTGCGCCGCGGCAAGGGCAAACTGAGTGGCGACATCGCCTGGAACGGCTTGCCGTATTCGCTCGACATTCCCACCCTGTCGGGCCAGATCGAGATGAACGTGGAATCGGGCCAGTTCCTCAAGCAGGATCCGGGCGCGGCCAAGCTGTTGGGCGTGCTCAGCCTGCAAGCCTTGCCGCGTTTGCTGAAACTCGATTTCCACGATGTGTTTTCGGAAGGGCTGGCGTTTGACGGCATCACGGCCAACGCCAGCATCAAGCGCGGCGTGGTGACCACCGACAACCTCAAAATGCATGGCGTGGCGGCCACCGTGCTGATGGACGGCACGGCCGATATCGCCAACGAAACCACCAATCTGCACGTGGTGGTGATCCCCGAATTCAACCTGGGCACGGGGCCGCTGGTGTATGCGCTGGCGGTCAATCCGGTGATCGGCATCGGCAGCTTCCTGGCGCAATTGTTCCTGCGCGCGCCCGTGATGAAGGCGCTGACCTATCATATGCAGATCGCCGGACCGTGGAAGTCGCCCGTGGTGACCAAGCTCGATAGTGGTAAATTGGAGCCCACCATCACGCTGCCGGCGTCCGTGCCGGCCGCGGCGCAATAGACCAGGCAATAGTCGAACACAGGGGATATCGATGCACACAGTCGCCGCAATACAGATGATTTCCACGCCGTCCATCACGGAAAACCTGGCCACCGCCAGGCGCCTGGTGGCGCAGGCGGCCAGCGAAGGCGCGATGCTGGTGGTGCTGCCCGAGTACTGGGCCATCATGGGCCAGCATGAAACGGACAAGCTGGGCCACGCCGAGCAGCCCGGCAGCGGCCCTATCCAGGACGGCATGGCGCAGATGGCGCGCGAGCACGGCATATGGCTGATCGGCGGCACCTTGCCCCTGGCGTCGCCCGAGGCTGGCAAGGTCCTCAACACCACCCTGGTGTACGACCCGCAAGGCGCGCCGGCCGGCCGCTATGACAAGATCCACCTGTTCGGTTTTACCCGTGGCGCAGAGTCCTACAATGAATCGCGCACCATCGTCGCCGGCGCCCAGGTGCGCAGCGTCGATACGCCCTTGGGCAGGGTCGGCCTGTCGATCTGCTACGACCTGCGCTTTCCCGAGCTGTACCGGGCGCTGGGCGACTGCGCCCTGATCGTGGTGCCGGCCGCATTTACCCACACCACCGGTCGCGCCCACTGGGAAGTGCTGTTGCGCGCGCGGGCCATCGAAAACCAGTGTTACGTGCTGGCTTCGGCCCAGGGCGGCGTGCATCCGAACGGCCGCCGCACCTGGGGCCACAGCATGCTGATCGACCCCTGGGGCGAAGTCAAGGCGGTGCTGGACGAAGGCGAAGGCGTGGTGAGCGGACAGATCGATCCGGTATTTTTGGCCGGCGTGCGCGAATCGCTGCCCGCGCTGGCACACCGCACCATGTAATCTTGTTGGAGAGTCAAACCATGATCCCATTCGAACCGAATCTGTCCAGCCTGGCCGTGGCGCGCGACATTCTGCTGACGCCGTTCGGCCTCGACGAAGACAAGCTGCTCAAGGCGCTGGGCACGATGTTCACCCATAAGGTCGATTACGCCGACCTGTATTTCCAGTCGACCCGCAGCGAAGGCTGGAGCCTGGAAGAAGGCATCGTCAAGACCGGCAGTTTTTCCATCGACCAGGGTGTCGGCGTGCGCGCCGTGTCGGGCGACAAGACGGCGTTTTCGTATTCCGACGAGATCTCCGAAAAGGCCCTGCTGGAAGCGGCCGCCGCCACGCGCACGATCGCAAGAGTCGGCACCGGCAAGATCAAGATTGCCGGCAGCATGCAGCCGCAGGGCGGCCGTTCCCTGTACCTGCCCAGCGATCCGCTGGCCTCGCTGGACGCCACCGCCAAGGTGCAGCTACTGGAACGCGTGGAAAAGATGGCGCGCGCAAAAGATCCGCGCGTGGTGCAGGTGATGGCGGGCCTGGCCGGCGAATACGACGTGGTCCTGGTGCTGCGCAGCGACGGCGTGCTGGCGGCCGACATACGCCCGCTGGTGCGCGTGTCGCTGACCGTGATCGCCGAGCAGAACGGCCGCCGCGAAACCGGTTCGGCCGGCGGCGGCGGGCGCTACAGCTATGATTATTTTACCGACGCCGTGCTGGAACAATATGCGGCCGACGCCGTCAGCTCGGCCCTGGTCAACCTGGAGGCGCGCCCCGCGCCGGCCGGTCCGATGACCATCGTGCTGGGGCCGGGCTGGCCCGGCATCCTGCTGCACGAAGCGATCGGCCATGGCCTGGAAGGCGACTTCAACCGCAAGGGATCGTCCGCGTTTGCCGGCTGCATCGGCGAACGGGTGGCGGCCAAAGGCGTGACGGTGGTCGACGACGGCACCTTGCAAGGCCGGCGCGGCTCGCTCAATATCGACGACGAGGGCAATCCCACGCAGTGCACCACCCTGATCGAAGACGGCATCCTCAAGGGCTATATCCAGGACACCATGAACGCGCGCCTGATGAAGATGCCGGTGACGGGCAACGCGCGCCGCGAATCGTTCGCCCACCTGCCGATGCCGCGCATGACCAACACCTATATGCTCGGTGGCGACAAGGACCCGGGCGAGATCCTGGCGTCCGTGAAAAACGGGCTGTATGCCGTCAACTTCGGCGGCGGCCAGGTCGACATCACGAATGGCAAATTCGTTTTTTCGGCCAGCGAAGCGTACATGATCGAAAACGGCAAGCTCAGCTACCCGGTCAAGGGCGCGACCCTGATCGGCAACGGTCCCGACGTGCTGAACCGTGTCTCGATGATCGGCAACGACATGCGCCTGGACTCGGGCGTGGGCGTGTGTGGCAAGGAGGGGCAAAGCGTGCCGGTGGGGGTGGGGCAGCCGACGTTGAGGCTTGATGGCATTACGGTCGGTGGCACGGCTTGACATGCAACCGAGGTCGGCATGCCCGGGGTGAACCTGAATGCCGTCAAGTGACGCTGGCCGGCGCATTGAAAGGCGCAAGGCGTAAAAACGGCGGGCCGGGGAGACGCGGGCCTGAGAAAATGCCGATGGCGGCGTTGCAGCTCCTCGCCGTACATGCGTACTGTCTTCGTCACTGCGCCTTGCCCTCGACATTTTTCAGGTCCGCTTGGCCCGGTGAGCCTGTGTCGGCGACCGAGCCGGATTTCTGCTGCTTGGGGTAAGCAAGCTGATCAGAATTTATACTTCAACCCCGCACTGATAAACCTCCCCGCCGCACCGGCATAATCGAGCGGGTTGTAGCCTGTCGCGCCATAGGTCAGCGGATCGAGCGGTGCGACCTTGTCGAACAGGTTCTGCACCGAGGCAAACACTTCCAGCTGCGGCGTGGCCAGCCAGCGGCCCGTCAGGTCCACCGTGGTGAACGAGGCGATGCGGCAGCCGCCGGGCGCATCCGACCCGTCGGCGTAGTGGGTGGCGCAGCCGTCGGGGTCGTTCTTGAACAGCACGTTGTCCAGCGGCGCGCGGTAGTTGACGTTGGCCGAGACGCGCCAGTTGCGGCGTTCCCAGGTGGCGCCCAGGTTGACCCGGTCGTCCGGCGTGCCCATGCAGTTCGAGACGTCGCAGTTGCCGTGCGTGCCGGCGAAATCGCGCTCGGTGCCGTCGCGCTCGATGCGCAGCCATTTGAACAGATGGGTCCATTTCACATCGAAGGTCAGGTTGCCCATGTCGCCGTCCAGGGTAAAGCGCTGGCGGCCGTCGATATCGATGCCGCGCACCTTGGTTTGCGCCGAATTGACATAGCTGGCCAGCACGGCCGTGATCGCGCCCGGGTCGCCGGGGATGCCGGTGGCGGTGGATGGATCGCGCGCCACGTTGCCGGCGGCAATCGCGGCATCGGTCTGCTCCTGGTTGATTTCGTTCTTGCGGCGGATCTGCCAGAAATCGACCGACACGCTGGTACGCGGCAGCGGGTCCCATACGGCGCCGAGCGAGTAGCTGCGCGAGCGCTCCGGCGCCAGGTTCGGATTGGGCGAGGTGATCACGGCGATCGAGGCCGGATCGCACGCCACTTCCACCCCCAGCGCGCAGCGCACCGGGTCGGCGGCGGTGGAAAACGCGGCCAGGCCGCCGACGCCGTTTTCGGCCGCGTTGGGCGCGCGGAAACCCTTGGCAAACGTGCCGCGCAGCGCCAACTGGCGCACCGGCGTCCATTTCGCGCCGACCTTGGGCGTCCAGGAATTGCCGATGCTGGAGAAATGGTCGGCGCGCATGGCGGCCGACAGTTCCAGGTTGGCCAGCACCGGCGCCAGCACTTCCGCATACACGGCCGAGGCCCGGCGGCTGCCCCGGTAGGCGGAATAACCGAGGCCGATGATATTGCCGCGGTCGGTGCCGGCGGTCGGCTCCAGCCGCGTCGATTCATAGCGGAATTCCGCCCCCACCGCCACGCCCAGGTCGCCGCCGGACAGTTTGGCCATGGAACGGCTGGCCTTGAAGTCGAGCTGCGCGATGCGCGTGCGGGCGTCGTTTGAGATGGTGGGCGACAGCGCCCCGTACAGGTCGGCTGAATTGAGGCCGGCGTTTTCCGCGATGCGCCACACGCTGCCCGGTGGCAGGGCGGCATAGCGGGGGTTCAGGCTGGCGGCCGCCACATTGGCCGCGCTGGGATTGAGCAGGGCAAACGCCACGTCGCGCTGCAGGTAGCCGCTGCGGTCATTGGACACCTTGTTTTCCGAGTACAGCAGCGCGCTGTCGATATCCCAGCCGGCGGCCGTGCCCTTGATGCCGGCCACGAAGCGGGAAAACGTCGATTCGATGTCCGACACGCGCGGCCCGACGTCGGCGGCCAAGTAGCGCAGGCGCGCCACGCTGCCGAAATACGGGTTGTCGGGGTGGGCGGCGCCCAGCGCCACGGCCGCATTGCTGACGGGGCCGCCCGGATAGCCGACCGAGCCGCTGATGGTCGATGGCGTGGTGGTCGAGGTCGATTCGCTGTGATACACGTTCAGTTCGGCATAGGTTTGCAGGGCCGGCGTCAGCTGCCAGGCGCCGCGGCCGAAGAAGTTGATGTTCTTCTGCTTGGGCTGGATCTGGCCGTATTGCTGGGCCGCATCCGTCAGGCAGCCACCGCCCGGATCGCCCTGCGGATGGCTGGTGAAATTGCCGCAGGCGGCACCGGGAAAGGTGCGTGTAAAACCGGCGCCGGCCAGGTTGCCGCGGTTGTAGTAGTCGAGCGTGGCGGGATTGCGCACATTGCCGTTGACGGCGCTGCCGGCCGCGTTGTTGGTGGTGATGGCGCCGGCGCCGCTCAGGGATTCCTGGGCGCTGAAGCCCAGGTCGCGCAAGTCGCTGCGGCCGACGGCGCCGCGCCCGGCGCGGTCGCGGTGCCAGATGGCGGCTTTTTCGCTGTATTCGAGGTTCAGCAGCACGTTGTAGCGGTCGGTGTCGAGGTCGCCAAAACCATGGGTGATGGCGGCGCGCGCATCGCGCCCGTCCCAGTCTTTCGTCTTGCCATAGTTGCCGCGCACGGTGGTGCCCTGGAAGTCGCGCCGCAGGATCACGTTGACCACGCCGGCGATCGCGTCCGAACCATAGATGGCCGAGGCGCCGTCCTTGAGGATTTCCACCCGTTCGACCGCCTCGAGCGGGATGATGTTCAGGTCGGCGAACACCTTCTGGCCATCGTCGGCCAGGCCATATGGCGCCACCCGGCGGCCGTTGAGCAGCACCAGGGTTGACGAGGTGCCCAGGCCGCGCAGGGAAATGCCAGAAGCACCCGAGGCAAAGCCGCCGCCAAAGGTGGTGGGCACCGAACCCTGGTTGTCGACGGCCAGCGTTTGCAGCAATTCGGCGACGCTGGACTTGCCCGATTTTTCAATATCGGCCGCGTTCAGGGTTTGTACCGGCGAGGCCGTTTCCGCCTCGGCGCGGCGGATGTTGGAACCGGTGATTTCAACCCTGGCGATCGGCGCCGCGGTTGGCGCATCTTGCGCCAGCGCCGGCAGAATGGGCAGCAGCGGCAGCGCCAGCAGGGCGCTGGCCAGGGCCAGGCCCAGAGGTGGTGGTGGAAAGGAAAGCGGACGTGCGGATAGACTGTGGATCATGCTGGTCTCCGAAAAAGGTCGGACGGAAAAAACCGTCGATGCGCCTTGAGTTTCGGTGGCGCGGCCTGTCCCGGATTCGATCTGCATCAGTTGTACGCCGCTTGACCTGTGCATATCGCGCGGCATGTGGTGCCCGGGCCACGACGGCCACAACCGTAGCCCCAAAAGAAAATGCCCGCAAGGCAAGACCTTGCGGGCATGACAGTACATCAGCAGATCATCAGAACTTGTACGAAGCCTTTACGTACAGGGTACGGCCCAGCGGGTCGGTGTAGCGCGGATCGTAGCCGGTCTGGAACACCGTGCCCTGGTTGGTGAACGGCGGGTTCTTGTCGAACAGGTTTTTCACGCCGACCGTGATATCGGTGTTTTTCCAGCCCGAATACGCGCCCGACAGCGAGAAGGTGGAATACGCTTTCACGTTCTGTTCATAGCCGGCGTCGACATAGTTCTGGTCGCGGTAGCCGCTCATGTATTTGTTCGACAGGTTGGCGCTCCACTTGCCCAGCGCCCACGTCAGCGAGGCGTTGTGCTTCCAGCGGAACACGGGGTTGTTGTCGGCATACACGCCCACGTTTTCGATATACTCGCCGCCCGTTTCGTTCTGGTACTTGTAGCTGTGCACCCAGCTGCCGTCGAACTGGAAGGTGAAGTTGCCGTAGCTGCTCTTCGGCAGGCGCCAGGTGAAACTGGTGTCGATGCCCGAGGTATGGACTTCACCCAGGTTATCGAGCACGGCGTTGACATACTGCAGCGTCTTGCCGTCCGCCGAATACACGAACGCCGACTGGTATTTCTCGTAGTTGTCGAACAGCGTCTGTTCGGCCACGGTGCCGATCTTGTCGCGGATTTTGATATTGAAATAGTCGAGCGACATGGTGACCGAACTGACCGGTTCGAACACGATGCCGGCGCTGAAGGTCTTCGATTTTTCCGGCTTCAGGTTGGCATTGCCGCCGCTGCGGATGTATTGCTGCTGGCCGCAGGCCACGTTCGGATTGGCGCCGGCCACGGCCGTGCCGCCCGGGCACAGCACCGGATCGTCATACGAGTTGCCGGTGAAGGTGGAGGTGGCCGGGCCGTGCAGGTCATACAGCGTCGGCGCGCGGAAACCCGTGTTGTACGAGGTGCGCAGCAATACCTGCTTGCTTGGCTGCCAGCGCAGGCCCACCTTCGGATTGAAGCTGCCGCCGACGTCGTTGTAGTGGTCGTAGCGGGCCGCCAGCGACAGCTCCAGGTCCTTGTGCAGCGGCGCGCTCAGTTCCGAATACACGGCGGCGATATTGCGCGAACCGGCCTGGTCCTGCGCATCGGCATAGCCCGAGCTTTGCGCCTGCGAGGCCAGCGCGCGGTTGACCTTGTACTCGGCCTCGTCATGGCGGAACTCGGTGCCGACGGCAAAGCCGACCGCGCCGGCCGGCAACTGGTAGATTTCGCGACTGACCTTGGCATCGACGCCGGTGCTGGTCATCTTCGCGCCCAGGTATTGCCCGTGCAGCTGGGCCGCGTCGAGGTAGGCCGCGCCGGCCGCGGATCGCTCGCCGAACGGGTTCAAGGTGCCGTCCAGCACGCCGGCTTTCACCAGGCTGTCATTGGTATAGCCGTTGACAAAGGCGCTGGCCGCCTTGCTGATCGAATAGGTCAGGCCCACGTTGTAATCCCAGCCGCCTATCAGGCCTTCTGACGCCAGTACCAGGCGGTCCGAGGTGCTGGTGTCGAAACCGGTGCGCTTGCCGGCCGCCACGGTGCGCCAGTTGAGGGTCAGGTCTTCGCCGGCCAGGCCGGCCACGCCCGGCACATTGCCGTTGCCCGGGTAATACGGGCTGGCCGAGGTCATGCTGATGCCGGTCAAGGGCGACGGCGCGATGCTGCTGGTGCTGGTGCTGCGCGAGTGCAGGTACTCGACGGTGGCGATATTGTCGGGGCTCAGCTTGAAGGTGGCCTTGCCCAGCAGGGATTCCTGTTTGGTTTCGGGTATGTCGTCGATATACTTGACGGTATCGGTGCGGCAGGTGCCGCTGGCGGTGGTGATCAGGCCGGTGCCGGGGCAGTTGGATGCCGCGTACGGGTTGCCGGTCAGGCCGTTGTCGGAATAGAAGTTGGCCGGCTGCGAGGTGCCGCTGCTGTTGTCCACGCCACGGCTCGGAATCACGCTGGTGCTGGAAAACGCGCGCGAGGTGGCCGCCAGCGATGTTTGCTTGTGCACATCGGCGACGCCAAAGAAATTGTAGCCGTCGGTGGCCAGGTTGCCGAAGCCGCCCGACAGGTTGATGCGCGACTCCTCGCCGCCGCCACTCCTGGTCGGCGCATAGTGTTCGACGCTGACTGTAGCGCCCTGCACCGAGCGCTTGGTGATGAAGTTGATCACGCCGCCGATGGCATCGGTGCCATAGATGGCCGAAGCGCCGTCGCGCAGCACTTCGACCCGGTCCAGCGCCGACAGGGGGATGATGTTCAGGTCGACGGCGGCGCCATTGAACGGATGGCTGGCGATGCGCCGGCCATTGAGCAGCACCAGCGTCTTGTCGCTGCCAAGGCCGCGCAGGTCGGCGCTCGACATGCCGCCCGTGCCCGATCCCACCGACTGGCTGCTGCCGGTCGAACTCTGGTTCATCGGGATCGTGTTCATCACTTCCTGCGCGGTGGTCAAGCCTTGCTTGATGAAGTCTTCCGCCTTGATCGAGGTGATCGGCAGCGCCGTCTGCGATGACAGCCGCTTGATGCTGGAACCCGTCACTTCCACTTTCTGCATCTCGCCGTCGGCATCGCCGACCAGGGCTTGCGCCTGGACGGCATGCGCGCCCAGCGCCAGCGAACCGGCGAACATGAGGCGCAGGGATCGGGACAACACGCTTTCTATCATCATGGCTAACACTCCTGAGGTAATTCTTGAGTTTGATTGTTCGGCTAGGCGGATACGTCGCCGATGCGATGTGCTGGCCATCCTCCTGGGATAGCGAGCGCAGCCATCAAAACATGTGAAAAGTGACGCAGCAATGACCAGAAAATCAAGTGTGAAAACGAACAACAGTCGCCAAACATCACAGCTGTAAAGAAGGGTTCGTGCACCATGGCCCGTGGACGGCAGAGTGCCAGGACCCTGCCGGATGGCTGGCGCTGGCGGCATGCGGTGTGCAGGGGAACTTCAGTATGTGAAATGCAACGCTTACATTTGGACACAGTTTGCGTGGTTTTCTGCCTGGCGACAGTGGCGGGCGGCGATGTAAAGTTAGGTAAGGAGGGGGCAGGGCGCGCAACTTTTTGCGGTTTTCTTCCCACTTTGCCGCCTGAAACGACAGCCAACCGCGGCTTTGCCGACAAATATGCTTGCCAAGCTTTGCAGAATGGGTTTATAGTCGTTCATCACTTACGGATGACTCGCATGTTCGCTCGCCACTTTTTTACCGCCTATTTTTACTTTAGCAATTCCAACCCAAAGGCGGTGGAGTAGCGGTCGGTTCACGTAGCAGCAAAAAACGAGATCCCAGCAAATTCTAAAAAACCGCCACTGATGGCGGTTTTTTTTTACCCAGATGTTTTACCCCTGTTCAAATTTTGGAGAAAATAATGCCCCGCACCGATGATTTGCGTATTCGCGAAATGAAGGAATTGACTCCGCCGTCCCACCTGATCCGCGAATTTGCCTGCTCGGAAGCTGCCGCCCAGACGGCAGCCGATTCCCGCGTGGCCCTGCACCGCATCCTGCATGGCCAGGACGACCGCCTGATGGTGGTGATCGGCCCTTGCTCGATCCACGACACGAAAGCGGCGATGGAATATGCGCGCCTGCTGGTCAAGGAACGCGCCCGCTTTGCCGGCGAGCTGGAAATCGTGATGCGCGTGTATTTCGAAAAACCGCGCACCACGGTCGGCTGGAAGGGGCTGATCAACGACCCGTACATGGACAACAGCTTCCGCATCAACGACGGCCTGCGCATGGCGCGCGAGCTGCTGCGCGACATCAATGAACTGGGCCTGCCGGCCGGCACGGAATTTTTGGACGTGATCAGCCCGCAATATATCGCCGACCTGATCAGCTGGGGCGCGATCGGCGCGCGCACCACCGAGTCGCAGGTGCACCGCGAACTGGCGTCGGGGCTGTCCTGTCCGGTCGGCTTCAAGAATGGCACTGACGGCAATGTCAAAATCGCCGTGGAAGCCATCAAGGCCGCCTCGCAGCCGCACCATTTCCTGTCGGTCACCAAGGGCGGCCACTCGGCCATCGTCTCGACCAACGGCAATGAAGACTGCCATATCATCCTGCGCGGCGGCAAGCTGCCCAATTACGACGCGGCCAGCGTGGAAGAAGCCTGCAAGGCGATCGCCGCGCAGGGCCTGGCGTCGCGGTTGATGATCGACGCCTCGCATGCGAACAGCTCGAAAAAACCGGAAAACCAGGTGCCCGTCTGTGCCGACATCGCCGCGCAGGTGGCCGGCGGCGACGACCGCATCGTCGGCGTGATGGTCGAATCGCACCTGGTGGCGGGGCGCCAGGACCTGGTGCCTGGCAAGGAACTGGTGTATGGCCAGTCCGTGACCGACGGCTGCATCGACTGGAGCGCCAGCGTGGCGGTGCTGGAAAACCTGGCCGCCGCCGTCAAGCGGCGCCGCTTGCAGGGCGACAAGGAATAAGCGCTTTACGTTCAATATGAAAAAAGCCCGGAAAGCGTGAAGCTTTCCGGGCTTTTCAGTTTTCAGCGTAAAGAATGCTTAGAACTTGTAGGAACCGCTCAGGTAGAACTGGCGGCCCAGGGCGCTCGAGTACGCCGGGTTGTAGCCCACCTGGTGCGAGCCGGTATTGCGCAGCGTGAACGGCGGATTGCGGTCGAACATGTTCAGGATGCCGGCCGTGATTTCCACGTTGCTCATCGGGCGGTACGCGCTTTGCAGGTCGAACGTCGTGTAGCTCGGCACTTCCAGCTGCACGCCGTAGCAGGCGCCTGGCTGGCCGGCGACGATCACGGCGCAATCGTCCGCGCTCTGATTGACGTCGGTGTAGCCGTTGCGGTAGCTGGCGCTCAGGGTGTGCGTAAACTTCGCGGTTTCATACGAGGTCGTGGCCTTGATGATATTGCGGAAGCTGACCTTGTCGTTCGAACCGTAACGGTTCAAGCTGGTTTCCCATTGATCGTCGGTACCTGGCGTGGTGTAGCGCGAACGCAGCAGGTAGGTGCCCGACAGGCGGCTGGTCAGGCGGCCGTCCAGCAGCTTCATCTTGTGCGTGAAGTCGTAATCGATGCCGCGGTTTTCCACTTTGCCGATATTAATTGGCAGCAGCTTGATGGCCAGTACGTCCAGGCCGGTCGAGCTGATGTGCTTGGTGGTGAACAGCGAAGCGTACTTGGCGGGATCGGCAAAGATCAGGCCTTCCGAGACGGCGGTCACCTGGTCGCGGATCTCGACGTTCCACAGGTCGAACGACATCGACAGGCTGTCGAATGGCTCGAATACGGTGCCGATGCTCCACTGTTTCGATTTTTCCGGTTTCAGGTCGGGATTGCCGCCCTGGAAGGCTTCGAACTGTTGACGACCGACATTGTTGCAATAGCCGGCCAGCGGGTGGCCGGCCATGCCGTTGGCTGCCGTCAGCGGGCATTGGTAGTTACCACCGGTAACGCCCCAGTCTTCCAGCGGTCCGGCGATTTCCTGCATGCTGGCGGCGCGGAAGCCGGTGCCGGCGGCGGCGCGGAACATCAGGTTCCTGGTGGCCGAGTATTTGCCGCTGATCTTCCAGGTGGCTGCATCTTCGGTCTTGCCAACCTTGTTGCCGGTCAGCTTGTTGTCGACGGCGCTGATCTGGTCGTAACGGACCGAACCGGTCAGTTCCAGTTTCTTGGTGACAGGCATCATCAGCTCGGCATAGGCGCCGGCATTGTCGCGCGAGTAGTCGCTGTCGACTTGCGGATTGTCGAACAGGATCTGTGCTTCACGGGCGACGTCGGCCTGGCGCACCTTGTACGAGGTGTTGCGGTAGTCGGCGCCCACGCCCAGCATGGCGGTACCGCCTGGCAGCTTGAATACATCGCGCGACGCGCGGCCGTCGATGCCCTTCATTTCCACGGTTTGCGTGCTGTAGGTGCCGCTGAAGCCGGTGCCCAGCAGTGCCTGGCGCATGGCGTCGGGCATGCTGCCCACCGGGTAGGCGAACGGATCGATATTGCCGGCGTCGATCTGCGCGTTGAACTGGTCGGCCAGTGGGAAGCCGCTGACGTATTTCTGCGTCTGCTTGTTTTTCGAGTAGGTCACGGCGGTGTTGATATCCCAGCCGAAAGCGCTGCCTTCCACGCCACCGACCAGGTGGGTGGCCTTGGTGCCGTAGTCATACACGCGGTTGCCCATTTCCGACAAGCGGTAGGTGGCAACGCCGCTAACGGCATTGGCCAGCTGCGTCGGGGTCAGTTGCGGCGCCAGATACTTGCTGAACAGCGGAGAAGTCGGGGAGATCGAGAAGTCAGCCGGGTAAGGGGCAATGCTCGACACGATTTTCGCTTCCGTGTAGGCCAGGTCGTAGAAACCCTGCCAGCCGGTTTTGCCCAGCTTCATGGAGCCGGAACTGAAGAGCGAATCGCGTTTCGATTCCGGATTGATCTCGATGGTTCCCGGCGAGTCGAAATAGCAATTGCCGTTGCCGTAGAAGTCCATATTGCTGGGTGCACACTTGCCGCCATTGGCCAGTGCATACGGGTTGGCCAGGTTGACGCTGTCGACAAAGGGTTTGCTGGTCTCCGGATTGATCACCAGATTGCCGTTTGCATCGGTACGGTTGTAGTTCACGCTGGCATTGGCCGGGGCCGAACGCGAGGAACCATTGATGAATTGCAGCGCCTGACCGGTCTTCGGATCGTTGAAGTTGATGATGCCGCTGCGCGCGAAGCTGCGCTGCGATGCTTTCAGCGCCTTCTGTTCGTCATGGCTGGCCGACACGAAAATGCTGTAGCCATCATCGTCGATATCGCCAAAGCCCTTGCTGATCGAGAACGAGTTGCTGGCGCCGCCTTTTTCTTCAGGACGCGAGTACTTGGCGTTCAGTTCCAGTGGCGCTGCGCCTTTTTTCAGGATGAAGTTGATCACGCCGGCAATCGCGTCGGCGCCGTACAGGGCCGAGGCGCCGTCGGTCAGCACTTCGACGCGTTCGATGGCGGCCAGGGGAATCGAGTTCAGGTCGATAGTGGTGCCCGAGTTGGCAGGCGCCAGGCGGCGGCCGTTCAGCAGCACCAGGGTGTAAGCCGAACCGATATCGTGCAGCGAGGCCGTGGTCACGCCACCGCCGCCGCCGCCGACCGAATCGGCCGCCACGGAAAAGCCCTGCATGGCCGGGATTTGCTGGATGAAATCGGTGACGGTGGTCACGCCCGATTTCTTGATGTCTTTCTGATTGAACGACTGCACCGGCAGCGACGCTTCGGAAGCGATGCGCTTGATGCTGGAACCGGTGACTTCCACGCGCTGCATCGGCGCTTCTGTTGTTTCTTGCGCATACGCGGCGTGCATGCCGAGGGCAAGACTACCGGCAAACATGACGCGCAGCGAACGCGCGATTACATTTTCGACCATGATTTGAAATTCCTTGTTTTTGTAATAGACACGGCAATTATCTTGAGATAACTTGTTGTCTTATGATAATTAATTTGCTGATATCCAAATTGGCCAATGAAAATTCGGAATATTTTCAGGCCCGTCATCAGAGCATTCATGGTTTGAATTGTCAATTTCGGCTCTTATCTTTGGACGAAATGCAACATTATTTTGTTAGTTTTACATTGCTTCAGTAATAAACTATCGCGTGCTCTTGTCAGGCGTGTAAAGGAGCGTAAAATAAAACGGCGCTCAGCATCGCTGCTGGCACCGTTCCAACCATCTCGCTTGCCACCCGCTGCTACCCCTGCCGCCGCCCCCCCCCCTTAAAACGTATAGCTGCCGCGCAAGTACCAGGCGCGGCCGACCGGGTCCGTGTAGCGCGGGTCATAGCCTTTCTGGAACAGCGTGCCCTGGTTCGAGAATGGCGGTTCGCGGTCGAACAGGTTTTTCACGCCGGCCGTCAGCAGCCAGCCCTGGCGCGCATAACTGCCCGATACATTGATCAGGCTGTATGACGACACGTCGTGCCGGTACGCCGCGTCGACACTGTTCTGGTCGGTATAGCCGGACTTGTACGCTTGCGACAGCGTGGCGCCCCAAGCACCGAGGCGCCAGTTGAGGGTGGCCGTGTGTTTCCAGCGAAACACCGGGTTATTGTCCGCATAGCGCCCCACGTTGTTGATGAACTCGCCGTCGCGTTCGTTCTGGTAATCGTAGCGGTGGATCCAGGTGCCGTCGAACGAGGCGCCGAGCTCGCCATACGCGCCACGCCACAGGCGGGCGTTGGCACTGACATCGACGCCGTCCGTTTTGACTTTGCCCAGGTTGTCGTTCAGGTCGAGGATGGCGTTCGGCGAGCCGTCCGGGTTGCGCAGGAACAGCGCCTTGTATTTTTCATAGTTGCCGAAGATCGCCTGTTCGGGCAATGAGGCAATCTTGTCCTTCAGGTGGATATTCCAGTAGTCCAGCGCGACGGTGACCTCGCGCAGCGGTTCGAGCACGATGCCGAAGGCAAAGGTTTTGGACTTCTCTGGCCGCAGGTTTTCATTGCCGCCTTGCAGCTTGTACTGCTGCAGGTCGCAGTCGCGCAGCGGATTGGCGCCCGGCTGCGGCACGCCGCCCGGACACAGGATCGGGTCGTCATAGCTGTCGTTGGTATCGTTGCGCGACGGCGGCGCATTTTTCTCGAACAGGGTCGGCGCGCGAAACCCCGTGCTGGCCGAGCCGCGCAGCACCAGCTTGTCGCTGGCCTGGTAGCGCAGGCCGATTTTCGGATTGGTGGTGCTGCCGACGTCGCTGTAGTGGTCGAAGCGCGCCGCCAGCTGTACTTCCAGGTCTTTGACCAACGGCAGGTTCAGTTCGCCGAACACAGCTTCGATATCGCGCTCGCCGTTTTTCGAGAGCGAGCCGGACAGCCCCGAACTGCTGGCCTGGCCGGCGATATCGCGGTTGACATTGAACTGCGCCTTTTCGCGGCGCAACTCCGCACCCAGCGCCAGGGCCAGCGGCCCGCCCGCCAGCTGCATCAGCTCGCGGCTGGCTTTCAGGTCGATGCCGGTGGTGGTGACCTTGGCGTTCTGCACTTCGCCGCGCAAGGCCGTGCTGGCCAGGTAATCCTTGCCAGCGGCATTCTGTTCGCCGAAGGGATTCAAAATGCCGCTCAGCACGCCGGCGGCAAACGAGGCGTCCTGCACATAGCCGCCCGTAAAGTCTTCCGAGGACTTGCTGACCGCGCGCACCAGCGCGCCCTGGTAATCCCAGCCGGCCAGCTCGCCTTCCAGTGCCAGCACCAGGCGGTCGGCCTTGCCGTGCGAGTCGATCTGGCGCTGGCCCGCTTCCACCGGGCGCCAGTTGACGCTCAGCGGCTGGCCCGACAAACCGGCCTGGGCCGGCACGCCGCCCGCATTGCCCGGATACCAGGGGCTGCTGGCCGGCAGTATCAAGCCGATTTGCGGTGGCGGCGCCGTGCGCGCCTTGACCTTGTTCTCCGAATGCAGATATTCAAAGGTGGCCAGGTGGCCGCCACCGAGCTTCACGCTGCCCTTGCCGAACAGGGCCAGTTGCCGCTGCGCCGGCAGGTCGTCGATCTGGCGCGTGTAATCCTGGCGGCAGGTGCCATTGGCGGCGGCGACCGACAGCGGCGGCCGGCAGCCGCTGGCCGCGTAGGGATTGCCGGCCAGGCCGGCGCCGCCGTTGGCGGCCGCATCAAAATAATTGCCGGGAAAGGTGGTGCCGCTGGTGACCGACAGGCCGCGGCCGGGAATGATGCCGGTGCTGGAAAAGGCGCGGTCCTGGGACGTGAGCACGTCCTGCTTGTGATAATCGATCACGCCGAACAGGTTGTAGCCATCGGTATCGAGCTGGCCGATGCCGGAGGACAGGTTGAGGCGCTGTTCGTCCGCGCCGCGGTGCTGGGGTGCGACGGCTTCGGCCGTGATATTGGTGGTGTTGACCGAGCGCTTGGTAATGAAGTTGATCACGCCGCCGATGGCGTCGGTGCCGTAGATGGCCGAGGCGCCGTCGCGCAGCACCTCGACCCGTTCCAGCGCGGCGATCGGAATGATGTTCAGGTCGACGCTGGCGCCGTCATACGGATGGTTGGCGATGCGCCGGCCATTGAGCAGCACCAGGGTCTTGTCGCCGCCCAGGCCGCGCAAGTCGGCGCTGGCCTGGCCGCCCGTGGGCAGGCCGCTGGTATTGCCGCCGACGGCGTTGCCGCTGCCCATGCTCGACGCATTCGAGGGGATTTTACCGAGCACTTCCTGCGCCGTGGACAAGCCCTGCCGGGCGAAATCCTCGGCCCGGAAGATGGATAAAGGGGTGGCCGTTTCCGACACCAGCCGCTTGATCGAGGAGCCCGTCACTTCCACCCGCTGCATGGCGGGTGCGGTGGTTTCCTCGGCCGATTGCGCCAGCGCGGCCTGGCTGCTTGCCGCCAGCATGGCCGTGCAGAGCAGGCGTAAAGCGGGCGAGGGGATGTTCTTGCATGTCATGCGAGTCTCCTGTTGCGGGTTGTCGGCCGGATGGCCAAAGCTGACTTTTAACAGCCGCGACAACAGGAGGTTTTGCGTTAACGCAATAAAAAAGGCGGTGATCGCTCACCGCCTTGCAGGCTTCTTACTGATGTGTCAGCTTAGTTGAAGGTGTAGCTGGCGCCCAGTTTGAAGTAGCGGCCAATCGCACCGCTGGCGTCCATCGGGTTGTAGCTCATGCCGCCATACGTCAGCGGGTCGAGCGGCGCGATCTTGTCGGTCACGTTGTTGATCGATGCGTACAGTTGCACGTGCTTGCTGACGTTCCAGCGCGTCGACAGGTCGAGCGTGGTGAACGAGGCCAGTTTGCAACCATTCGGTGCATCGGCGCCGCTGGCCAGGTGCGAAGCGCACAGGTCGCCGGAGAACAAGGTGTTTTTCATCTCCGAACGGTAGTTGACGACGCCACTGAGATTCCAGTTGCCGATGTCCCACGAACCGGTCAGGTTGATCTTGTTTTTCGGCGTGCCGGCGCAGTTCGACGTGTCGCAGTTGCCGTGCGTGCCGGCGTACTGATAGCGTACCGTGTCCGACTCGGCGCGTACCCACGAAGCGACATGGGTCCAGGTCAGGCCGAACATGGCGCGGCCGTAGTCGCCCAGGCGCACGCGCTGCTTGATGTCGAGGTCGACGCCCTTGATTTCCGTGAAGCTGGAATTGCGGTACGGCGCCTTGGTGATCAACAGGGTACCCGTGCCAGGCACGACGACACCGTTGATGGTCAGGTTGTTGTCGGCGCGAATCGCGGTCGGCAGGGCGGCGGCCTGGTTGTACGGCAGCGGGTTGATCTCGTTTTCACGCTTGATCTTCCAGCCGTCCAGCGACAGGCTGGTGCCATCGAACGGATCCCAGACCAGGCCCAGGGTGTAACCCTTCGATTGTTCCGGTTTCAGGCCAGGGTCGCCGATCTTCACGGCGGCCACCGAAGCGGCGCAGTCGGTCGAGGTCGCGCCGGCCAGCGGCGTGCCGTTCGGGCAGCGGATCGGGTCACGCACGGTCGAGGTGCCGGTCGATTGCGAGTCGGCATTGCTCTCTGCCGGACCTGGCGCACGGAAACCTTCCGAATAGGTGCCGCGCAAGGCGAAGGTTTTCAGCGGGGTCCACTTGGCGCCCAGTTTCGGCGTGGTCGACGAGAAACGGTCATATTTGTCGTAACGCACGGCGCCCGACAGTTCCACCGTCTTGATCACCGGTGCCAGTACTTCCAGGTACACGGCCGAGACCTTGCTGTCGCCCTTGGCCGCCACATAGCTGGAGTTGATCTGGCCGGTTGCGGTGCCGGACAGCGATGGATTGTCCAGCTTGTCGCGGCGGTGCTCGGCGCCGACCGCCAGGCCCATGGCGCCACCTGGCAGCTGCATCAGTTCGCGCGTGGCCTTGAAGTCGATGATGTCGAGCTTGGTGGTCGAGTCCGAGGTGGCATTCGTCACCATCGCCGCGTACAGCGAGGCAGGGTTCTTGCCGGCCTGCGCGCCGATGTAGTAAGGGAAGTACGGGCTGTTCGGATTGCCCAGCGCATCCTTGACGACCGCCATGTTCAGCATGTTGCTGTAATCGAGGTGCAGCTTCGATTCCGAGTGCGTGTAGCCGGCGTCATAGTCCCAGCCGGCGGCCGTGCCCTTGATGCCCAGCACGATGCGGTTGAACTCGTTGTTGGCCGTGCGCGTGCTCGGGCCGACGTCGAAAGCCGCATAGCGCACGCGTACCGGCACGCCGTACGGGTTCTGCGGATGGTTGGCGGCCAGCACGATGGTGGTGCCGGCGCCCGAACCGTAGTTGATCACGCCGTTCGGATTCGAGGCGTTGGGCGGGAAGGCGATGGTCGGCGTGATCGACGGTGGCGTCAGGGTGAATGCCGTGTCGCGCTTCGAGTAGCCCGCTTCCGCATAGACCTGGGTATCGGCATTGACCTGCCAGGTGCCGCGGGTGTACAGGTTGATCGATTCGATCTTCGGCTGCATCGAACGGAACTGGTCCTGATGCCACAGGCAGCCGCCATTCGGGTCTTGCGGCGTGGAGTTCGACAGGGTCGAGCAGCCAGGCAGGGACACGTAGTTCAGCGTGTTCGGATCGCGGATCGAGCCGGCCGGGCTGGCGGCGGCGTTGTTGTTGCCGCTGATATAGCCGGAGGCGAACTGGGTGCCGATCGGGTAGCCGTAGGCGCGCAAGTCACCCTTGCCGATCCATTTGCGGTCGGCGCGGTCGCTGTTCATCAGCTTGTCCGACTTGCTGTATTCGGCGTTGAAGACGAAGTTGTATTTGTCGTTTTCCAGGTCGCCTTTGCCGAAGGTCATCGAGGCGCGGTGCTGCTGGGCATCACTGTCGCCGGAAATGCCGGTGTCCGCTTTCAGGGCGACGCCCTGGAAATCCTTGCGCAGGATGATGTTGACCACGCCGGCGATCGCGTCGGCGCCATAGGTCGACGAGGCGCCGTCTTTCAGGATCTCAATCCGTTCGACGATCTGCATCGGCACGGTGGACAGGTCGGTAAAGCTTTTCTGGCCATCATCGGCACGCGCGAACGGCGCCATGCGGCGTCCGTTCAACAGCACCAGGGTCGAGGTGGCGCCCAGGCCGCGCAGCGAAATCGCCGTCGAGCCTGCGGCAAAACCATTGCCGAAACCGGTAGGCAGGGAGCCGGCGCCGTCGGCGGTCAGCGTTTGCAGGTATTCGGCCACGGTGGCCTTGCCTGATTTCATCAAGTCGTCACGGCTGATCACTTGCACGGGCGAGGCCGTCTCTGCCGTCGCCCGCTTGATGCTGGAGCCGGTCACTTCGACACGCTGGACGTTCGCGTCCTGTGCCATTGCTGGTGCCATCAGGCCCAGGCTGACCGCTGCCACGCTGCCTGAGCAGATCAGGCGTACCGAGCGGGACATCACTGTTTCCATCATCATTCTCAATCTCCTGAAGGGTCACTGATTGGCCGATGTACGGCCAACTTTTGCTTTGTTATGAATCATGACTGCTGCGTCGGCAATCGTTAATGTCGCACGGCGTTTTTTAAAACGCCGGAAGTCATCAGACCACTTGGCGCGAAGCCCTGTCAACGCGGCGCCATGCCTATTCATCACGGAAACAACAGCCAAGTGTGAAAATATTTTTATTTTATTTTTTACAATGTGGGGAATGTTGCAGTGCGATATAGGGTTTCTTGGACGGGCCACGAATTCTTTTCATTCTTGCATGTAAGGGTTTCTACATATGCGCAATTTTGCTTACTGGAACTTTCAATGCTGCAGTGCGCAATATTTGCGTCAGCAGTGATGGCGCACGGCGGCGGCCGGTGCGCGGCAGCGCGGCTTTTTGCCTGGTGGGCACAATATGCGTTATCGTTACGCGTTTTTCGGACAGTCAGGACGGGTCGCCAAGACGGGCGCCGTGGCGCTAGTGACAAGGCATGGATCTTGCGTGGATGGACTGGTTTTGGCGGTGGAATCCTGTATCACAGGGCGAAGCCAGTACAAGCGCACCAATACGGTGCGACAGATAATCAAGATGAAGGGTATTACATGAAGTCACCATGGATGCGGCGCCTGGCGCTGCTCGCCTGCCTGAGTTCCCTGCCGCTGCTGGCCGCCGCCGACGCCCCCGCCAGTGCCAAGCCGGCCAAGACGCTGCGCTACATCCTGCCGGCCGCCGAGACGGGTTTCGATCCGGCCACCGCGCGCGACCTGTATTCGAACCACATCACGCAAGCCGTGTTCGATACCTTGTATACCTATGACTACCTGGCGCGTCCCGTCAAGGTGGTGCCGCAGGCGGCCGCGGCGTTGCCGGAAGTGTCCAGCGACGGCAAGACCTATACCATCCGCCTGAAAAAAGGCATCCTGTACACGCCCGACGCCGCGTTCGGCGGCAAGCGCCGTGAACTGACCATGGCCGACTACGTGTATTCGTGGAAGCGGCTGTTCGATCCGCGCCTGGCCTCGCCGCACAGCTGGCTGTTCGAAGGCAAGATCGTCGGCCTCGACGATGTCGCGAAAGAAGCGGCCAAGACCAACAAGTTCGACTACAGCAAGAAAGTGGCGGGCCTGGAAATCCTCGACCCCTACACCTTGCGCATCACCCTGACCAAGACCGATTTCAACTTCCCCATGATCCTGGCCTATGTGCCGACCGCCGCCGTGGCGCGCGAAGTGGTGGAAAAATACGGCGACGTGAAAGGCGAAGTGGGTTCGAATCCGGTCGGCACCGGTTATTACACCCTCGGCGAATGGACGCGCGGCAACCGCATCGTCTTGAATAAAAATCCGCAGCACCTGCCCGAGACCTGGAATTTCCTGGCCGGCGACGACCCTGACGACCAGCGCATCGTGCGCCAGATGCAGGGCAAGGCCATCCCCGCCATCGACCGCATCGAGATCACCGTGATGATCGAAGACCAGTCGCGCTGGCTGTCGTTCCAGAGCGGCGGCACCGACGTGTTCTGGCTCGACGGTCCGCTGGCGCCGAAAGCGCTGCTGAACGGCAAGCTGCGTCCCGAGCTGGCGGAGAAGGGCGTGCAACTGTCGCGCCTGCTGGACCCGGAGATCAGCTATTACTACTGGAATATGGAAGACCCCATCCTCGGTGGTTTCAGCAAGGAAAAAATCGCCCTGCGCCGCGCGATTGCCATGGCGCACAATATCGATGAAGAAATCCGCATCATCTGGAATGGCCAGGCCAAGCGCCTCGACTATCCGATACCGCCGGGCGTGGTCGGCTACGATCCGCACTACAAGAGCCTGCTGCAATACGATCCCGTGCTGGCCAACAAACTGCTCGACAAGTTTGGCTACAAGAAGGGCGCCGACGGCTGGCGTACCTTGCCGGACGGCAAGCCGCTGGTGATCCGCTACGCCTCGCGCAATGAAGCCAATGGCGTGCTGCAGGCCGAAATGTGGCGCAAGACGTATAACTCGCTGGGCATCCGCATGGAAAACGACCGCATGATCTTTTCCGATATCCTGAAGACGGAAAAGCAGTGCAAGATGCAGACGCGCACCGCGCCATGGCTGGCGGATTACCCTGACGGCGACAACTTCATGCAGCTGTTCTATGGTCCGAACACGCACCAGAACAACAACGGCTGCTACCAGGACCCGGAATACGATCAGTGGTATGCGGCCAGCCAGCATATGCCGGCCAGCCCCGAGCGCGACCAGCTGTACCATAAAATGGCGCGCCGCCTGGAAGTGAACGCCGGCGCCCTGATCGGCTACGCGCGCTATCGCAATATGCTGGCGCAAAAATCGGTGCTGGGCTACAAGAAGCATCCGATCCTGTTCCAGGAATGGGCGTATATGGATATCGACAGCAACGGTGCACCGGTTCCAGCGCCAGCCGCTAAATAAACGCAGCTTATAACGCTAAGGAATCATTATGTTTGCTTATATCCTGCGCCGCCTGTGGCAGATGCTGCCGACCATGCTGGGCGTGGTGCTGCTGGTGTTTATCTTGTTCAACTGGGTCGGCGGCGACCCGGCGTATATCCTGGCCGGCAAGATGTCGAGTGCCGAGAGCATCGCCAATATCCGCCGCCAGCTCGGCGTCGACCAACCGTATTACGTGCAGCTGTGGATCTTCATCAAGCAGATCGTCACGTTTGATTTCGGCCAGAGCTGGGCCACCGGCGAGACCGTCTCGCATATCATCACGTCCCGTCTTGGGCCGTCGATGATGGTGCTGATTCCGCTGACCGTGCTGGAAACGTTTTTCGGCGTGGCGCTGGCGCTGGCCATCGCTTTCGTGCGCGGTTCGCTGACGGACCGCGCCGTGATGATCGCCTGCACGGTCGGCATGTCGATTTCCATCCTGGTCTACATCATCGTGTTCCAGTATGGCTTCGCCTACAAACTGGGATTATTTCCGGTGCAGGGCTGGGGCGACAGCTTCTGGGAAAACCTGCTGCGCTATTCCACCTTGCCGATCCTGATCGGCCTGGCCGTCTCGATCGCGCCGACCCTGCGCCTGTTCCGCACCTTCGTGCTGGACGAAGCGAACCAGGATTATGTGCGCACGGCGCGCGCCAAGGGCCTGAAGGAAGGGCGCATCATGTGGGTCCACGTGCTGCGCAATGCCGCCATTCCCATCATTACCTACGTGATGTCCAATCTGCCGGCGCTCTTGATCGGGGCCTTTTTGCTGGAACGCTTCTTCGGCATTCCCGGCATCGGGCGTGAAGTGATTTTGGCGGTCGAGCGCAGTGATTTTCCGGTGATCAAGGCGATCACCGTGTATGTCGCCGCCGCCACCATGCTCTTCAACCTGCTGACCGACCTGATGTACCAGGCGGTCGATCCACGTGTCCAACTGAAGTAGAAAGTGACGATGTCGAAACCTCATACATCGCCGGGCCTGTGGGCCCTGGCGTGGCGCCGTTTGCGCGGCGACAAAATTGCAATGGTATCGCTGGCCGTGGTCGGCGCGTTTTTCCTGCTGGTGCTGGCATCAAGCGGCGGCCTGGTGGGCGCCAACTGGGAAGATGAAGTGGCCGTCAGCTATGCGCCGCCCACCTTTGCCGGCGCCGACCCGGTGGTTGCCGGTGTCGACGGCGCGATTCTCGTCAGTGACGAGCGCAATCTGCCGACGCCCGTCAATGTGCTCGATCCTTTGGCCGACGATATCGCCGAACTGCGCGCGCAGTTGAAAAGCGATCCGTCGGCGGGTGTCGACATGTACGGCGTGACCGATCCGCTGGCCGACGACATCACCGCCCTGCGCGGCACGATGGGCAAGGCGAAAAAAGTGATTGCCCACAAGGCGACCACCTTGCCGTTCGGCGCCGACAAATGGGGGCACGACGTGCTGCAGAAAACCATCAAGGGCGGCGAAACGTCGATCGTGGTGGGCCTGGTGGCGGCCTTGCTGGCGGTGGTCCTGGGCACCATCTTCGGCGCCGTCTCCGGCTATTTCGGCGGCCTGGTCGACGATTTCTTCAACTGGTTCTACAGCATCTTCACGTCGATCCCGTCGATCCTGATGATCCTGACGGTCGCCGCCGTGCTGCAACAAAAAGGCGTGCTGACCATTGTGCTGATCCTGGGACTGACCGGCTGGACCGGTCCGTACCGTTTGATCCGCGCCGAATACATCAAGCACAAGGCGCGCGAATACGTGATGGCGGCCGACGCCATCGGCGCTTCGCACTGGCGCAAGATGTTCTCGCATATCTTCCCCAACGTCAGCCACGTGGCGCTGGTACAGATGTCGATCCTGGTGGTGGGCTTCATCAAGGCCGAAGTGATCCTGAGCTTCCTGGGCTTTGGCGTGCCGGTCGGTACCGTCTCGTGGGGCAGCATGCTGAACGAAGCACAAAATGAACTGATCCTGGGCAAATGGTGGCAGCTGACGGCCGCCGCCACGGCGATGGCCGTGCTGGTGACGGCGTTCTCGCTGTTTACCGATGCCTTGCGCGATGCGCTCGACCCCAAAGTGAAATAGGAGTTGCTCATGGACCAGAATAACCTGTTGGAAGTGCGCGACCTGCGCGTCACTTTCCGTCTCGACAAGAAGACCACCTTCGAAGCCGTCAAGGGCATTTCCTTCAACGTCCCGCGCAACA
The DNA here is from genome assembly GCF_030944405.1 of Janthinobacterium sp. J1-1. NCBI lineage: Bacteria > Pseudomonadati > Pseudomonadota > Betaproteobacteria > Burkholderiales > Oxalobacteraceae > Janthinobacterium > Janthinobacterium sp. J1-1. The sequence goes on along the minus strand of NZ_CP132339.1, from coordinate 6,501,666 downwards.
GCACGGTGGCGCTGGTGGGCGAATCGGGCAGCGGCAAGTCGGTCAGTTCGCTGGCCGTGATGGGCCTGCTGCCACCGGACAACACGATCATCGACCCGCAATCGAGCATCTTCTTTGGCGGGCGCGACCTCTTGACGCTGTCGATCGCCGAGCGGCGCAATATGTGCGGCAAGGATATCTCGATGATCTTCCAGGAGCCGATGTCTTCCTTGAACCCGGTGTTTACGGTCGGTTTCCAGATCGCCGAAGTGCTGCGCCAGCACATGGGCATGAACCGCAAGCAGGCGCGCGCGCGCACCCTGGAATTGCTCGATGAAGTCGGCATTCCCGATCCCGCCAACAAGATCGACGCCTACCCGAGCCAGATGTCGGGCGGCCAGCAGCAGCGCGTGATGATCGCCATGGCGATCGCCTGCGAGCCGAAACTCTTGATCGCCGACGAGCCCACCACGGCGCTCGACGTGACGATCCAGAAACAGATCATGGACCTGATTGCCGCGCTGCAAAAGAAACACCAGATGTCGGTGCTGTTCATTACCCACGACCTGGGCCTGGTGGGCGAGATCGCCGACCACGTGATTGTCATGCGCCACGGCGAAGTGCGCGAAACGGGCGAAGTGCGCCAGGTGTTCGAGGCGCCAAACGACGCCTACACCAGGGCGTTGCTGCATTGCCGCCCGTCCCTGGACGAACGGCCATGGCGGCTGCCCGTGATTGCCGACTATATGGAAGGCAAGGCGGGGCCCGGTGTGGAAATCAAACAACGCTCGCGCGGCTATACGCCGGGCGACGAGCCGGTGCTGGTGGTCAATAACCTGAGCAAGAGTTTCTACATGCGCGAAGGCTTATTTGGCAAGCGCGAGTTCCAGGCCGTCAAGGATGTGTCGTTTACCCTGCCGCGCGGCAAGACGCTGGGCGTGGTGGGCGAGTCCGGTTCCGGCAAGACCACGGTCGGCCTGACCTTGCTGCGCCTGCACCAGGCCACCGGCGGCACGGCCATGTTCCACGGCAAGGACCTGATTGCCATGCCGAACAAGGAATATTTGCCCTATAAACGCCGGATCCAGATCATCTTCCAGAATCCGTATGCCTCGCTGAACCCGCGCTTTACGGTGGGGCAGATTTTGCTCGAACCGATGCGCATCCACAAGATCGGCGCGAACGACCAGGAGCGCATCGCCAAGGCCTACTGGCTGCTCGATAAAGTCGGCTTGCCGGAACAGGCCTTCCACCGCTATCCGCACGAGTTCTCGGGTGGCCAGCGCCAGCGCATCGCGATTGCGCGCTGCCTGACCATGCAGCCGGAAATCCTGGTCTGCGACGAATCGGTGTCGGCGCTGGACGTGTCGGTGCAGGCGCAGGTGCTCAATCTGCTGCAGGACTTGCAGGATGAATTCGGCCTGTCCTACATCTTCATTTCGCACGATCTGTCGGTGGTGAAATATATCGCCGACCAGGTGATGGTGATGCATCAGGGCAAAGTGGTGGAACTGGCCGATTCGGACGAGCTGTATCGCAACCCCGTCCATCCGTATACCCGTACTTTACTGAGCGCCATACCAAGAGGTGTGCAAAATTGAGCGTGCTTTTGCGGTAAGATAGCGCCATGCCCAACCTTATCTTCCTGCTCGAACACTACGGTATCCTGATCGTCTTCGGGATCGTGCTGGTGGAGCAGCTCGGCTTGCCGATTCCCGCCTTCCCTATCCTGGTGGTGGCGGGTGCGCTGTCGGTCGATGGCGACATGAACGGCGCGCTGGTGCTGGCGGCGGGCCTGACGGCCTGCCTGATCAGCGACCTGGCCTGGTTCAGGGCAGGGCGCCATTTCGGCAAGCGCATCTTGCGCCTGCTGTGCCGCATCTCGCTGTCGCCCGATTATTGCGTCAGCCAGACGGAAGACAAATTCAAGCGCTGGGGCCCGAAAGCCCTGATCGTCTCCAAGTTCGTGCCCGGTTTTAATACGATTGCCGCGCCGATGTCGGGCGCCATGGGCACGCCGGCGTCGCGTTTCTTCCTGTATGCGGGCCTGGGCGGCTTGCTGTGGTGCGGCACCGGCATCCTGGTCGGCGTGATCTTCCATGCCAGCGTGGAGCGGGTGCTGGACCTGCTCAGCACCATGGGCAGCACCGCGCTGCTGGTGCTGGCGACCTTGCTGGGCCTGTTCCTGCTGTATAAATACCTGGAACGCCGCCGCTTCCGCCAGGCCTTGCAGGTCGAACGCATCAGCATTACCGAATTGCTGGACCTGATCGAGCAGGGCCATGAGCCGCTGCTGGTCGACGCGCGCAGCGCCACGGCGCAGTCGCTCGAACCTGCCGTGCCGGGCGCCCTGTTCTTCAATGGCAAGGAACCGGTGCCGGCCTTGATCGGCCTGGACAAGGACCGCCATATCGTCGTCTATTGCAGCTGCCCCAACGACGTGACGGCCGCGCAAGTGGCCAAGCTGCTCAATGAACATGGTTTCCACCGCGCCAAGCCCCTGCATGGCGGCCTCGATGCCTGGAACGCCGTCTACCGCTCCGACCAACCGGCGCCTGCCGGCCTGCTCAACGAAGGCCTGGCCTCCTGATTTGTTGTCGGGAATTGGTAGTAATCCTACGAAAGCAGGGGCAATCCGTCATTCCTGACGGTAGCGCACGGCTGGCCTGTCGTGCGGCGGATGGAGGATGCCTTTGCTGCTGCGCAACATGGTTTGCTGGCGTACAGCAAGTGTGAGCGCTTGCTTCATTTGGATGCCCGGTGATTGCCTGTCGTATTTGGAGTGGAACTACCGATAAATGCGGCTTTTGATGTACTTAAACTACAAACTTTGCTTGCCTCGAAGCTCATTCATCCTTTAAGCTTGGCGTCCCATGCGTCCCACTTACACTTAAAATCATGAGCGCTTCGTCTACTCCCGCATTGCCCACTTCCGCCTACGCCGATGGTCCGCGCCTGCTGGCCGATGTAGGCGGCACGAATGCCCGTTTTGCCCTGGAAGTGGCCGCCGGCCAGATCGGCCAGGTTGAAGTGCTGCCTTGCGCCGACTATCCGAGTCTGGCGGCCGCCCTGCAAGCCTACCTGGCCCTGCCGCAGATTGTCGCCGCCGGTGGCCAGGCCGTGCGCCACGCCATGATCGCCATCGCCAATCCGGTGTCGGGCGATTTCCTCAGCATGACCAACCATCACTGGTCGTTCTCGATCCGCGCCATGCGCGAAGAGTGCGGCTTCACCACCTTGGACGTGGTCAACGATTTCACCGCCCTGGCGCGCGCCGTGCCGATGCTCTCCAGCAGCGAAAAGCACCAGGTGGGTGCCGGCACCGCGCGTCCGAACACCGCCATCGGCCTGATCGGCGCCGGCACGGGCCTGGGCGTCTCGGGCCTGATCCCTTCGCATGGCGGCTGGATCGCGCTGCAAAGCGAAGGCGGCCATGTCAACTTCGCGCCCTTCAACGAGCTGGAAGTGTCGATTCTGCAGTTTGCCTGGCGCGAATTCGAACACGTCTCGGCCGAGCGCCTGATTTCCGGCGATGGCCTGGAGCTGATCTACCGCGCGCTGGCCGACCGTGCCGGCGTGGCGGACGAAAAGCTGCCGGCCGCCGAGATCACGCGCCGCGCGCTGGCCGGCGAATCGCAGCTGTGCGACGACGTCATCGAAACCTTCTGCTGCATGCTGGGCACGGTGGCGGCCAACGTCGCCGTCACCCTGGGCGCGCTGGGCGGCATCTATATCGGCGGCGGCATCGTGCCACGCCTGGGCGCGCGCTTCGACCGTTCGGGCTTCCGCGCCCGTTTCGAGCGCAAGGGCCGCTTCGCCAATTACGTGTCGCAGGTACCCACTTTCGTGATCACCGCGCAATACCCGGCCTTCCTCGGCACCTCGGCCATCCTGGCCGAGAAACTGTCGTCGCACTAGGAAGTCCGGCCCGAGGCGGGCCGGTCTGTAGCGTTTACGCCGGGCAAAATGCTGTTTTGCCCGGTTTTGCGCTTTTCCGCTTTTTATCAGGTACAATTGGCATCGTTGGATGAAACGACGACTGTCTCGCGCGCCCGGCTTGTACGCCGCCATCAGCGAAGCAGCTGCTCCGGAGTTCGTTTCATTGCTGGTTATTTAAGGCCAGCGCCATGGATCGCAGGATTTTCATCGCATCCGCAAGACTCCCGCTTTGCGCGCTTAGGCCAAGGCGTCGGAAAAACAGCCTCAACTTGTAACCCAGCATGACATCGTCAGCGATGCATGCCCTCTGTTACGTTGAAATGAACGTTTTGATTTCTTTCTCTGCATACGAATTGCAATACATATCCGCACAGAATTGCTATGAACACCATTGAGGCCAAGAAAGTCCTCGAAACAGCGTTGCTGTGCGCGCGTGAAGCGCTGACGATCCACAGCCTGAAAAAGCTGTTCGTCGATGCCGATGACAATGGCCGCGTGCGCGGGGTCGGTGTCGGCGCCGATACGATCAAGCAGCTGCTCGAGGAATTGCGGCAGGAGTGGGAAGGGCGCGGCATCGAAGTGGTCAGCCTGGCGTCGGGCTGGCGCTTTCAAAGCCGCCCTGAAATGAAGATGTATCTCGATCGATTGACACCCGAGCGGCCGCCGAAGTATTCGCGGGCCACCCTGGAAACGCTGGCCATCATCGCCTACCGCCAGCCCGTCACGCGCGGCGACATCGAAGAAATTCGCGGCGTGGCCGTCAATTCGCAGACGATCAAGATGCTGGAAGACCGCGGCTGGGTCGATGCGATCGGCTACCGCGACGTGGTGGGCCGGCCGGCCTTGCTGGCCACCACCAGACAATTTTTGGACGACTTGGGTTTGAGCTCGCTGTCCCAGCTGCCGCCGTTGCAGCAAATCAGCGAAATGCAGGGCAACGGGCTCGAAGCCCTGGAAGCCGCCCTGCAAGAAAATTTTGACAAAGCAACGAATGACGTTGCAGTACCGCTTGGTGCAGGTAGCAGTACGGCTGTGACAGTAGTGACAGCAAGCCCTGATGCCGGCCCCGATGCTTCGCCCACGGACGAAGCCTATACTCACGACCCTGCGCCAGAACTAACGGCTGACGCTGCGCCAGGTCAGCACAGCCAAGAAACGAACAATGAATAATCCGAACACACCCGAGACAGTTACCGCCAGCGACGAAGCCATCGTTGCCAAGCCCAAGCGCCGCACCAAGGCTCAGATCGAAGCCGCTGCCGCCGCTGCGCCAGTTGCGGCAGTCACCGAGGCCGCGCCCGCCGCTGCCAAGCCGAAGCGCCGCACCAAGGCCGAGATCGCCGCCGATGCCGCCGCCGCGCCTGCCGTTGATGTTGCCGAGGCAGCGCCCGCCGTGAAAAAACCGCGCGCCAAGGCCGCGCCGAAAGCGCCGGCCGATGCCGTGACCGCCGATGCTGGCGCAGCACCTGCCGCACCGGCGCCGCGTCCGCCGCGCGCCCGCGCCGCCGCCAAGGCTGCCGCCGTGGAAGCCGCCGTGGAAGCTGAAACTGCTCCGCAAGTTGTTGCTGAAAAAACCGAAGAAGCGCGCACGACCCGTGGTCCGCGCCAGATGCGCGGTGTACAGGCCGAGCGCGCATTGCGCCAGCCGCCACGCCCGAAGGCCGAGAAAGCCGCCAAGCCTGAAGCCGCGCCACAGGACGCTGCAGTGGAAGCGGCCGCGCCGGTCGCCGATGTGTTCGATGCCGAAGGCAATCTGGTGTCGCCGGCGCCGCAAGGACGCCAGCCGCGCGCGCCGCGCAACGACATGCCGGGCACCGGCAAGAACGCCGGCAAGAGCCGCAAGAAAGGCAAGGGCCGCCAGGCCGCGCCGGGCAAGCTGAACGAAGCCGATGCGATCTTCTCGTTCGTCACCTCCGACGCGTTCGACAGCGAAGAGGGCGGCGCCGGCCGCGTGCAGAAAACCGCCGTGCGCCGCGACCTGACCTCCGACGACGATGCGCCGAAGTTGCACAAGGTGCTGGCCGAAGCCGGCCTCGGTTCGCGCCGCGACATGGAAGACCTGATCATTTCGGGCCGCGTGTCCGTGAATGGCGAGCCGGCCCATATCGGCCAGCGCATCCTGCCGTCCGACCATGTGCGCATCAATGGCAAATTGATCCAGCGCCGCGTCAGCAAGAAGCCGCCGCGCGTGCTGGTGTACCACAAGCCGGCCGGCGAAATCGTCAGCCACAACGACCCGGACGGCCGTCCTTCCGTGTTCGACCGCCTGCCGACCATGAAGGCCGGCAAATGGCTGGCCGTTGGCCGCCTCGATTTCAATACCGAAGGCTTGCTGCTGTTCACGACTTCCGGTGACCTGGCCAACCGCCTGATGCACCCGCGCTACGGCATCGACCGCGAATACGCCGTGCGTACCCTGGGCGAGCTGGAAGAAGGCATGCGTCAGAAGCTGCTGGCCGGCGTCGAGCTGGAAGACGGCCTGGCGCAGTTCTCGAAGATCGCCGATGGCGGCGGCGAAGGCATCAACAAGTGGTACCGCGTGGTGATCGGCGAAGGCCGTAACCGCGAAGTGCGCCGCATGTTCGAAGCGATCGGCCTGACCGTCTCGCGCCTGATCCGTACCCGCTACGGCGCGATGACCCTGCCGAGCGGCCTGAAACGTGGCCGCTGGGAAGAGATGGATGAAAACACCGTGCGCGACCTGCTGGCCGCCTACGGTATCGAAAAGAAAATGCCGGCCTCGGGTGACCCGCGCGCCGCTGGTGCCGCCAAGGGTCGCGAAGCACGCAAGGTCGACCGCAAGGAGCGCGATGACGAGCCGAACGGCAACCGCATCGATGTCAGCAATCGCAACGCCGATCCGTTCCCGGTCGCGCCGCGCCGTGGCCAGCCACAGGGCCAGTTCGCCCGTCCGCAAGGCCAGGGCCGTCCAGGCGGCATGGGTCGTCCGGGCGAAGCGCGTGGTCCTGGCCGTGGCCAGCCGCAAGGTCCTTTCCAGGGTGGCCAGCCGCGTTCGGCTGCTTCCTTCGACGGTGCACAGCCAGGCCAGGGCCGCGCCCCGCGCGTGGCCGGCCAGGGTGGCCAGGGCCGTCCAGGCGGCGAAGGCCGTGCGCCGCAGCGCGGTCCGCGCCAGCCCGATCCGCTGCAAACGGCATTCGGCTTTGCCAATACCGGCCCGCGCCGTACTGGCGGCGGTGGTGGCGCCGGCCAGGTGCGTTCCGGTGGCCAGCCGCGCGGTGGCATGGATGGCATGCCGCGCCGCCGTACCAAAGGTTAAAACAGGGCCTTTCTTGTAGCGCAAACCGGGGTTTTGCCCCGGCTGCGCACACTCTTGTAACTGTTGTAAGTCGGTCCTGCGCGCATGCGCGGCATTGCGGCGAAGTTAATAAGAGGTTATAATCTGCAGCCTAATAAAAGTTCTCCGCAGGGTTGTTCGGTGGGGAGTGCTTTCATCTGGTTGGGGAAATACAAGAAGATGGGCAGATGCCCATTTTTTTTTTGTTGAACCGTTTGTAATGGCTCCGCGAGGGGCCATATATGATTGAATGCGTGTTTTTGCAGGTGTCTGGCGCTTCCGAGCGCGATATCGGGCGAAAACGGGCCTTATTTCTGGAGAATTTCTTGCAGCAGTTGGGATTAATTGAAAAGACAGTCACAGGTCTGGGCTACGAGCTCGTTGATGTCGAACGTGCCGAGCGCGGAATGCTGCGCGTCTTTATTGATTTCAGCGCCGCCGATGCCGCTGAAAAAGGTCCGATCACGGTCGAAGACTGTGCCACGGTCAGTCACCAGTTATCGCATGTGTTGACGGTAGAGAACGTTCCTTACGAACGCCTCGAGATTTCTTCCCCGGGCCTGGACCGGCCGGTGCGCAAGCTGGAAGACTTTGTCCGTTTCGCAGGCCAGGAAATCATCGTCAAGCTGCGCGAGGCGATGCCGGGTACGAACAACCGGAAATCGTTCCAGGGGATCTTGCAAGAACCCGTGGGCGAGAATTTGTCGTTGGAATTTGAAGGTAAGGATGGTCCGGCGATGTTGGAATTTACGCTCGCCGACGTGGATAAGGCACGCTTGGTGCCGCAGGTGGTTTTTAAGGGACGCAAAGCATGAGTCGCGAAGTTTTATTATTGGTAGACGCGCTGGCGCGTGAAAAAAACGTCGATAAGGATGTCGTCTTCGGCGCCCTGGAATTCGCATTGGCGCAAGCCACGAAGAAACGATATGAGGGTGAAGTGGACATCCGCGTTTCGATCGACCGCGATTCGGGCGAATTCGAATCGTTCCGCCGCTGGCACGTGGTGCCTGACGAAGCCGGCCTGCAGTTGCCGGATCAGGAGATCCTGCACTTCGAGGCGAAAGAACAGATCGCCGACATCGAAGTCGATGACCATATCGAAGAACCGATCGAGTCCGTCGAATTCGGCCGCCGCTTTGCGCAAGACACCAAACAGGTGGTCCTGCAGCGCGTGCGTGACGCCGAGCGCGAACAGATCCTGGTCGACTTCCTGGAACGCGGCGACTCGCTCGTCACCGGCACCATCAAGCGCATGGAACGCGGCGATGCAATCGTCGAGTCCGGCAAGATCGAAGCGCGTCTGCCACGCGACCAGATGATCCCGAAAGAGAATCTGCGTATCGGCGACCGCGTGCGTGCTTTCATCCTGCGCATCGACCGCAACATGCGCGGCCCGCAGGTGATCCTGTCGCGCACCGCGCCGGACTTCATCATGAAGCTGTTCGAACTGGAAGTGCCGGAAATCGAACAAGGCATGCTGGAAATTAAATCGGCCGCCCGCGATGCCGGCGTGCGCGCCAAGATCGCCGTCTACACGGCCGACAAGCGCATCGACCCGATCGGTACCTGCGTCGGCATGCGCGGTTCGCGCGTGCAGGCCGTCACCGGTGAGCTGGGCGGCGAGCGCGTCGACATCGTGTTGTGGTCGGAAGATCCGGCGCAGTTCGTGATCGGCGCCCTGGCGCCGGCGAACGTGTCGTCGATCATGGTCGACGAAGAAAAGCACGCGATGGACGTGGTCGTCGACGAAGAAAACCTGGCCATCGCGATCGGCCGTTCGGGCCAGAACGTGCGCCTGGCCGCCGACCTGACCGGTTGGAAGATCAACATCATGACGGCCGAAGAATCGGCCGACAAAGCTGCCCAGGAAACGGCTGCCGTGCGCATCCTATTCATGGAAAAGCTCGATGTCGATCAAGAAGTTGCAGACATTCTGGTGGAAGAAGGTTTCGCCAGTCTGGAAGAAATCGCCTACGTGCCAATTTCCGAAATGCTGGAAATCGAATCGTTTGACGAAGATACCGTCAATGAACTCCGTACCCGTGCGCGTGATGCGCTGGTTACCGAAGCGATCGCTTCGGAAGAGGGTCTGGAAGGCATGGACGAGGCGTTGGTGGGTCTGGAAGGCATGGACCGCGTCACCGCTGGCAAGCTGGGTCTGGCTGGTATCAAGACTGTTGAAGCATTTGCAGCACTGGCATACGACGAATTTGGCGCAATCCTGGCCTTGTCTGCGGACCGTGCGCGTGAACTGATTACAAGTGAATTTAAAGATGTGACCGACGATGAGATGAAGTTGGTTGACTCGAAATACGACGATCGTGCCAAGGCGCTGCAAGCCAAGGCATGGAGTCAGGCTGAATCCGCAAAGGCTTAATTTGAGTATCTTTATCATCTCCGCGACACATAGAAAAGAGGACTGAATGGCGAGTAACAACGTAGCCCAATTTGCCACCGAACTGAAGATGCCTGCAGATTTGCTGCTGACGCAGCTGCGTTCTGCCGGCGTCGAGAAAAGTTCGACGTCAGATCCATTGTCGAAAGATGATAAGGACAAGCTTTTGGATCATCTGCGCCGCACCCATGGCGCAGCGGCTGACACAGAAAAGAAAAAAATCACCGTGACCCGCAAGGAAACGACTGAAATCAAGCAAGCCGATGCAACCGGCAAGTCGCGCACCATCCAGGTGGAAGTGCGCAAGAAACGCACCTTCGTCCAGCGCGACGAAGCGGCGCCTGTCGCTGCGCCTGAACCGGTCGCGCCTGCCGCGCCGGTGATCGATCCCGCCGAAGTGGCGCGTCGTGAAGAAGAAGTTCGCAAGCAAGCTGAACTGATCGCACGCCAGGAAGCCGATCTGCGTGAGAAACAGGAACGCCTGGCCAAGCTCGACGCGGAAAAAGAAGCCCAGGCGAAAGCCACGCAACAGGCTGAACTGACCGCCAAGAAAGAAGCCGAAGCCGAAGCGAAGAAAGCCGCCGCCAAGGCCGCCGCCGCGCCGGTCGCCAGCACCGCCGCGCCAGTCGCCGACGATGCCGCCGCCGAAGCGAAAAAAGCCGCCGCCGCCGAAGAAGCCAAGAAAAAAGCCGCCGCCGCTGCCGTTGCCGCCAAGGAAGCCGCTGAAAAAGCCGAAGCCACCGAACGCGCCCGCAAGGCCGTGGCGGACGAGGTCGCCCAGATCAAGGCCATGATGAACGCGCCACGCCGCGCCATCAAGGCACCTGAGCCAGTACCGGTGCCGGTCAAGCCGAAAGCGCCGGAAGGCACGCTGCACAAGCCGGCCGACAAGAAACCTGGCGACAAGCCGGGCGACAAGAAGCCTGCCGTGGCAGACAAGAAATCGATCAAGTCGGCCAATGTGTCGTCCACCTGGTCCGATGACGCGAAAAAACGCGGCACCACCGGTGGTCCCAAGCCACGCGGCAACAGCGGCCCTGCGGGTCGTGACAGCTGGCGTGGCGGTGCCAAGGGCCGTCGCCCGACGCACCATGACGACCGCGAATCGAACTTCCAGGCGCCGACCGAAGCCGTCATCAAGGATGTGCACGTGCCGGAAACCATTACGGTGGCCGAACTGGCGCACAAGATGTCCGTCAAGGCTTCCGAAGTCATCAAGCATTTGATGAAACTGGGCCAGATGTGCACCATCAACCAGGTGCTGGACCAGGAAACGGCCATGATTCTGGTCGAAGAAATGGGCCACAAGGCGTTTGCCGCCGAACTGGACGATCCGGAAGCGTTGCTGGCCGATGTGGGCGAACACGCGCACTTCGAAACCAAGCCGCGCGCACCGGTGGTCACCGTCATGGGTCACGTCGACCACGGCAAGACCTCGTTGCTGGACTACATCCGCCGCGCCAAGGTCGCGTCGGGCGAAGCCGGTGGCATTACGCAGCATATCGGCGCTTACCACGTCGATACGCCACGCGGCATGATCACCTTCCTCGACACCCCGGGTCACGAAGCGTTTACCGCCATGCGTGCCCGTGGCGCCAAGGCGACCGACATCGTGATTCTGGTGGTTGCCGCCGACGATGGCGTGATGCCGCAAACCAAAGAAGCGATTGCCCACGCGAAAGCAGCCGGCGTACCGCTGGTGGTGGCGATCAACAAGGTCGACAAGCCGGGTGGCAACGTTGACCGCGTGACGCAGGAACTGGTTGCCGAACAAGTCGTGCCGGAAGAATACGGTGGCGAATCGCCATTCGTGCCGGTCTCGGCCAAAACGGGCCAGGGTATCGACGATCTGCTGGAACAAGTATTGCTGCAGGCCGAGGTACTGGAACTGACGGCGCCCGTCGATGCACCGGCCCGTGGCCTGGTGGTCGAAGCCCGTCTGGACAAGGGCCGTGGCCCGGTCGCAACGATCCTGGTGCAATCGGGTACCTTGCGCCGTGGCGACGTGATACTGGCTGGTTCCTCGTATGGCCGCGTGCGCGCCATGCTGGACGAAAACGGCAAGGCGATTGCCGAAGCCGGTCCATCGATCCCGGTCGAGATCCAGGGCCTGACCGAAGTACCGGTCGCCGGTGAAGAAGTGGTCGTGATGGCCGACGAGCGCAAGGCGCGTGAAATTGGTCTGTTCCGTCAAGGTAAGTTCCGCGACGTGAAACTGGCCAAGCAGCAAGCCGCGAAACTGGAAAACATGTTCGACCAGATGGCCGAAGGCGAAGTGAAAAACTTGCCATTGATCATCAAAACCGACGTGCAAGGTTCGCAGGAAGCGCTGGTCGGTTCGTTGCAGAAACTGTCGACCTCCGAAGTGCGCGTACAAGTTGTTCACGCGGCGGTAGGTGGCATCACGGAATCGGACGTCAACCTGGCGGTCGCCTCGAAAGCGGTCATCATCGGCTTTAACGCCCGTGCTGATGCCCAGGCACGCAAGCTGGCCGAGTCGAACGGCGTGGACATTCGCTACTACAACATCATTTACGATGCGATCGACGAGATCCGTTCGGCGTTGTCGGGCATGTTGGCACCAGAGAAACGCGAAACGGTCATCGGCCAGGTCGAGATCCGCCAGGTTATCCTGGTCTCGAAAGTCGGCGCGATTGCCGGTTGCCTGGTCACCGATGGTGTCGTCAAGCGTGCTTCGTCGGTCCGCCTGTTGCGCAACAACATCGTGGTCTGGAGTGGCGAGATCGAGTCCCTGAAACGCTTCAAGGACGACGCGAAAGAAGTCCGCGCCGGTCTGGAGTGCGGCCTGTCGCTGAAGAACTACAACGACATCCAGGTTGGCGACACCCTGGAAGTGTTCGAAGTCCAGGAAATCGCTCGTACCCTGTAATCACAGCAAGAACAATCGCGCGGACAGCACCCTGTCCGCGCACAACACGTGGGGCGCATTGGTCAACGGGCAACCGTTTGATCCATGCGCCCTGCGGCACTTAGGACACCATAATCATGGCCAAACATAGCAAAACCATGCCGGCGCGCGGCTTGCGCGTGGCAGACCAGATCCAGCGCGATCTGGCCGAAATCGTCGCCTACGAACTGAAAGACCCGCGCGTTGGCACGATGATCACCATTACCGAAGTGCAGATCACGCCCGACTACGCGCACGCCAAGGTGTTTTTCACGATGTTGAAAGACAGCAAGGAAGCCATCAAGAACACCACCGAAGGCCTGATGGCCGCCGCTGGCTTCATCCGTGGCCTGCTGGGCAAGCGCCTGCACATCCACACCCTGCCGATGCTGCATTTCGTGCACGACAGCTCGACCTCGCGCGGCATGGAAATGTCGCTGCTGATCGACAAGGCCAACGCCACCCGCGCGGCGGACGCCGAACCGGACGAGAAGCCGGAAGATAAAGCAGGCGAGCAATAAACGTGGCGGGACCGAAACGACCACCCGGCATCAAGCGCGTACGCGACCTGGTCGACGGCGTGCTGCTGATGGACAAGCCGGTCGGCTGGTCCAGCAACGATGCGCTGATCAAGTCCAAGCGCGTGCTGAACGCCAAGAAAGCGGGCCATACCGGCACGCTCGACCCGTTCGCCACCGGACTGCTGCCGCTGTGCTTTGGCGAGGCCACCAAGTTTTCGCAGGATTTGCTCGAAGCCGACAAGACCTATGAAACGCTGGTGCACCTGGGTGTCTCCACCGATACCGGGGACACCGAAGGCGCCGTGCTGGAAACGCGCGACGTGAACGTCACGCAAGAGCAGATCGACGCCGTGCTGGCGCAGTTCCGCGGCGACATCCTGCAGGTGCCGCCGATGTACTCGGCCCTCAAGCGCGACGGCAAGCCGCTGTATGAATACGCGCGTGCCGGCATCACCCTGGAACGCGAGGCGCGCCCGGTGACCATCCACAAGCTGGAGTTTCTCAGCTACGAAGCGCCGTTCCTGAAACTGTCGGTGATGTGCAGCAAGGGTACTTATATCCGCGTGCTGGGCGAAGACATCGGCAATGCCCTGGGTTGCGGCGCACACCTGAACGCCTTGCGCCGCACGCAGGTGGGCGAACTGACGCTCGATGGCGTGATTACGCTGGACGAACTGACGGCGCATGCCGAACCGTTGAGCTTGCTCGCTCCGGTCGACGCCTTGCTGTCGAGTTTTCCGGCGGTGCAATTGACGCAGGAACTGGCCAAGCGCTTTTTGCACGGCCAGCGTATTGCGCTGGGCAAGGAAGAGGTCGTCGTGCCAGCCGAACCGGGCAGGGTGCGCGTATATCACGACGCCAAACTGCTGGGCACGGGCCAGTTGCAGGAGTACAGCATCCTGGCGCCGGAACGCTTGATTGCTACCGCGCACCAGTAACCCGAAGCAAGTACCGGGGTCGGACCCTCAGGGTCCGACCCCAGCCGTTAATGGGTTATGTTGCATTTTTAACCCAACCATTCCTGAAGCCTGGACCCGCCAGCAATTTTAAATGGCGCCGCAACGCAACATGCTATACTACGCGGTTCCAGTTTCAGCCAGTATCGAAACGCACCGTACACCCCGTACGCTCCCTGCAGTTTTTCAGCAAATATAACGACCATGTCTACTACAAAACGCGCAATTCGTAATATCGCCATCATCGCCCACGTTGACCACGGCAAAACCACGCTGGTGGATCAACTGCTGCGCCAGTCCGGCACCTTCCGTGAAAACCAAGCGGTCGACACCCGAGTCATGGACTCGAACGACCTGGAAAAGGAGCGCGGCATTACGATTCTGTCGAAGAACTGCGCTGTTGAGTACGAAGGCACCCACATCAATATCGTCGACACCCCAGGCCACGCCGACTTCGGCGGCGAAGTGGAGCGCGTGCTGTCGATGGTTGACTCGGTATTGCTGCTGATCGATGCACAAGAAGGCCCGATGCCACAAACCCGTTTCGTCACGCGCAAGGCGCTGGCACTGGGTCTGAAGCCTATCGTCATCGTCAACAAGATCGACCGTCCAGGCGCACGTCCGGACTGGGCCATCAACCAGACCTTCGAACTGTTCGACAAGCTGGGTGCGACCGACGAACAACTCGATTTCCCTATCGTCTACGCTTCGGGCCTGAACGGCTACGCCGGCCTGACGGAAGATATCCGCAGCGGCGACATGAAGCCGATGTTCGACGCCATCCTGGAACACGTGCCAGTCCGTGACGACAATCCGGAAGGCCCGCTGCAGATGCAGATCACCTCGCTGGACTACTCGTCGTACGTCGGCAAGATCGGCATTGGCCGCGTCAACCGCGGTACTGTCAAGGTCGGCCAGGACGTGCTGGTCATCAATGGCCCAGGCGCAACGCCAGTCAAAGGCCGCATCAACCAGGTGCTGAACTTCAAGGGCCTGGAGCGCGTGCTGGTTGACGAAGCCGTTGCCGGCGACATCTGCCTGATCAACGGTATCGACGAAATCGGCATCGGTTCGACCCTGTGCGCACCGGATACCCCGGAAGCGCTGCCGATGCTGACCGTCGACGAGCCGACCCTGACCATGAACTTCATGGTCAACAACTCGCCACTGGCTGGCCGCGAAGGCAAATTCGTGACCTCGCGTCAGCTGCGTGACCGTCTGGACCGCGAACTGAAAGCCAACGTCGCTCTGCGCGTTGCACCAACCGACGACGACACGATCTTCGAAGTATCGGGCCGCGGCGAGCTGCACCTGACCATCCTGATCGAAAACATGCGTCGCGAAGGCTTCGAGCTGGCCGTATCGCGTCCACGCGTGGTGTTCAAGATGGTCGATGGCGTGCGCCAGGAGCCGTTTGAAAACCTGTCGGTTGACGTGGAAGAAGCCAACCAGGGCGGCGTGATGGAAGAACTGGGCCGTCGTCGTGGCGACCTGCAGAACATGGAATCGGATGGCAAGGGCCGCGTGCGTCTCGAGTACCTGATCCCGGCGCGTGGCCTGATCGGCTTCCAGGGCGAATTCATGACCCTGACCCGCGGCACCGGCCTGATGAGCCACGTGTTCCACGAATACGCAGCCGTCGACAACAGCCGTGGCGAAATGGCCGGCCGTCGCAACGGCGTGCTGATCTCGCAAGATGACGGCGCCGCTGTCGCCTACGCAATCTGGAAACTGCAAGACCGCGGCCGCATGTTCGTGTCGCACAACGATCCAGTCTACGAAGGCATGGTCATCGGCATCCACTCGCGCGACAACGACCTGGTCGTCAACCCGATCAAGGGCAAGCAGCTGACCAACGTGCGTTCGTCGGGTACCGACGAAGCGGTACGCCTGGTACCACCAATCCAGATGTCGCTGGAATACGCGGTCGAATTCATCGAGGACGACGAACTGGTCGAAATCACCCCGAAATCGATCCGCCTGCGCAAGCGCTTCCTGAAAGAGCACGAGCGTAAAAAAGCGTCGCGTGACGCGTAATATGTAGTGCGAGCATGGCCTGTGGGCCATGCTGCATCCAAACCCGCTGCGCCGCATGACACTAACCGGTGATGCGCGCAGCGGGTTTGTCGTTTGCAGCCCTGTTTTCATGGCAACCATGACTTCATCCGTCTTGTTCTTCCGGACGCATAGGTGGTAGACTAGGTGAGGTAAGACGGGTCAATGAAAATTTAGTATGGGACGGTTTGCTAAGACGTAACCCAAAATCGCCGTCGTTTCGTCGCTACTTCTCATCGAATCTTGACCTGAGGTGAGCGGTTGAAGTTAACTTCTGTTATTATCGGTTGGAAACAGGTAAACAGATGTAAGTCGTGCGGCGTTAGCACGGCTGAACGATTAGAATAGATGAAATGTCCGCGCAACCACTCACCAAAACCAACGAACTGATTGATAGCCTCAACGTACTCCGGTCCACTGGATGTTACGCTGATCCAAACACGTTTGCGTGGAGGCAGTTGAAGCGTGATTGCGAGAAGTTGCTTGCCGTTGATGCCGCAAGCGGTTGGGCTGTCATGGGTATGCTATATGCAACCACAGGTGACATAGCAGAGGTAAATGCTTGTTTCAACAGAGCATTGAAGCTTTCCCGTGAACTTACCTTTTTACTGAACTGGTGTTCTTCGCTATCTGCACTTGGTTGCTATACCCAAGCTCTAGATATACTTGTGGAGGTTCTTCAGCCAGAGAATGGTGAGTTCAAGACCGGAGTTCTTACCGGGATGGAAATAGGAGCCTTCAAAATGATAAACGATCAATTAAAGCGTGCTCGTGAGATGGGTTTGGATATTTCCGCCATGCCTGAAGGATTGATTAGCGAGGCTGCGGCCATAATGGAGAGTGCTGGTTTGTCTGATAAGGATGTGGTGAGTCACATGGAAGCGGCCGGTGCAGTACTCCGCGCTCACAAAGCTTTCGATGTGCTTGCAGGTGATATTGTAACGAGTAATATTGCTGGTGGTTTGACTGGCATTACCATGGTTTTGCGAGTTGTAGGCACACCATCAGAGGTTTTTCAGCTGAATAAGGCGCTAGCACGAAAGGAGCGCGAGCTTGATATTAGTAAGTCTCCTGCATTTGACGTTTTAATTGCGAGCGCTCATGAGTACGCCTGAGCAACTGTTTGGTGCAGCGACTGCTATTGCTAAGACCGCAGCTGATGAGGCGATGATTCGTGCCGCGCTCAGTAGACATTATTATGCTGCCTATCACCGTTGTTTTGCGTATCATGTGGCGCTGCCTCGTCCTGGGTCGGTACGTTCAGCAACTGGAAAGCACGAACAGCTTATCAATCAACTTGCATATCCAGATCCGAAGTTGGAAGACGATTTAAAAGATCAATCTGTAGCTATAGGCAAGCTATTACGCTTTCTGTGCGGTAAGCGTGTTGACTCGGATTACTATCTCAAGACGCCATTGGATGCCAAGGATCTACAAGATGTAGCTTCGCAGACTCAAGTCCTTTTTGATGAAACCAAATAAAATAAGCTAATTTTTTATTTGATTGTTATATCTCTACATTGTTCAGTTAGTATTACGCTTGCTCAATGACCTAATATATAAGCAGTTAGCCATCTAATCAAGTGTTCTGAAGTATTTTTCTCCTTGATTCCGGTTTGCAAGCATAGCTCTAAGATATTTCCAACTCGCCTCCATTTGATCCATATTTCTACGGAATTTTCCATAGTTTAACTATGGAATTCTTTTCCGTATGTCTTCTGCATTTTTGATAATCGCGTCAAATCTATTGCGTCGCATGGATATTTCATGTAATGGAGTAATCGCTCTGTTTGTGGTGAAATATCTTGAAGTATTGCTTGCTCATTTATTCGCAACATTGAATCGTCTTGGTGTTGCTCATTGAATATATCAAGATTTTTCTACTCAGGCGACTTCTATTGATATACCGATATCACGCGGCAATAAATCATGTGCTTGGCATCTTGAGGAGCTTAGCTGGTGAATTTGAGCATAAAAAATCATCAATATTTTTGTATTAAATTGAAATAAATTTAAAAAATTCAAGAAAGCAACTTACGTTTGGAAATCAAATGGATTTATCTAAAGTAGGTAGTCGGGTGCTGTCCGTCGCCCCGATGATGGACTGGACCGACCGCCATTGCCGCAAGTTTCATCGCGAGATCACGCGCCATACCTGGTTGTATACCGAGATGGTGACCACCGGCGCGCTGGTGTACGGCGACGTGGAGCGCCATCTGCGCTTCAACGAGGAAGAGCATCCGGTGGCGCTGCAGCTGGGGGGCAGCGATCCGAAGGACCTGGCCACCAGCGCGAAACTGGGCCAGCAGTGGGGCTATGACGAGATCAACCTGAACTGCGGTTGCCCGTCCGAGCGCGTGCAGAAGGGGGCGTTCGGCGCCTGCCTGATGGCCGAGCCGCAACTGGTGGCCGATTGCGTGAAAGCCATGCGCGACGTGGTCGATATCGACGTCACCGTCAAGCACCGCATCGGCATCGACGACAGCGAGTCGTATGACTTCGTGCGCGATTTTGTCGGCACGGTGGCCGAGGCCGGCTGCAAGACTTTTATCGTGCATGCGCGCAATGCCATCCTGAAAGGCCTGAGCCCCAAGGAAAACCGCGAAGTGCCGCCGCTGAAGTATGAGTACGCCTATCAGCTCAAGCGCGACTTTCCGCAATTCGAATTCATCATCAATGGCGGCATCAAGACGCTGGACGAGATCGACCTGCATCTGCAGCACCTGGACGGCGTGATGCTGGGCCGCGAGGCGTATCACAACCCGTATGTGATGGCGCAGTTCGACCAGCGCTATTACGGCGATGCGTCCGACGTCAAAACGCGCGAACAGGTGCTCGAAGCCATGATTCCGTATATCAGTGCGCAGTTGGCAAAAGAGGACCGCATGAAGCTCAACAGCATCACGCGCCACATGCTGGGCCTGATGCAGAACCTGCCCGGCGCGCGCGGGTTCCGCCAGACCTTGTCCGATTCAAAAAAACTGGCCTCGGGCGACCCGCGCCTGCTGCTCGAAGCGGCGGCGCGTCTGTCGCCGGCGCATGGCTGATGCACGACAAGGCGCGCCAGCTGCACGGCTACCTGCAAGCGGTCAGCGCGTTGAAAGACGATGGCAGCGCTTTCCGGTGTGAATACCTGGGCGCCGTGTCGCCCGGTGCGGCGTTGCCGATGCTGTGCGATGCGCTGGGCCTGTCGCCCGAAGGCCTGTCCCTGCCGCGACTCGATACGGTGATTTGCAGCGGCGCCGCCTGCACACCGCGCCAGTGGCTGCTCGACCGCCTGCGCCCGATGAGTGAGTTTGACCGCCAGCCACTGGATACACGCCTGTTCGAAGGTTTCGAGCGCGAATTATTTGACATGTTCGAGGCCGAGCCGCAATGGTATCGGCTGGTGTCCGATGGCCGGCGCAGCCTGGCCGGGCAGCTGGGTGCCATCTCGAGCGTGTATGTGTTTGGCGTTGCCGGTCACGCCTGTTTGCTGCATTGCAGCTGGGATAGCTGAGGCGTCGTTTTTACGCCATATCAGGTCCTTAATACTGTTTTTCAGGCATCTTCCCGCTGCCCTCATTCCTGCCTTTTTCTGGTGAAAAAACGCCCGTTCGCATGGCATCGCATGTTGACAATGTGCTGTTTTGGCACACCCTTGCACAGTCATGGGGCATTTCTACGGTGCAAGAAACGGCGATGTTGTCATTTCCCCGAAGAAAGTTAATCTGCAACTTATTCAGGCAGTTAATGCTTGCTTTGAGGCAAAATTTACACCTATAATTGATTATAGACAAATATTTCTCATGTGTATTTTATATGTCGCGGTGGAATTAATCGTAGATAGAAAGCAATATGAGAGGCAAATTTGCATGCGCAGTCACTGCGGTATTCGCAGGGCTGCCGGGACAGGAATCACACCGTGTTGCGTGCAGCCGGTACCGCTGGCGGGCTGATCAGGCCCTTGGCGGATATTGGCGTTGTGCAGCGTTCGTCTTGTCGTGCCGGGCAAAATTCTTATCAATAGTTTCATTTACGAAGAGCCGAAATGAATTTAGCAAAAATGAAGGTTGGTACACGCCTGGGCCTGGGGTTCGCCCTGGTACTGGTTCTGCTGGTGGCTGTGACGATACTCGGCATTGCGCGCATGGCGCAAATCCAGGAACGTCTCGATCACGTCATTAACGTCAACAACGTCGTCACCCGCCTGGTGATCGACATGCGTGGCAATGTCAGCGACCGCATCACTTCGCTGCGCATCCTGACCCTGATGACAGACTCGGGCGACATGGAGCCGGAAATGGCGCGCATCAAGGCGCAGACCAATACCTACCAGGAAACACAGAAAAAGCTGGAAGCCAAGTTCGCCATCGAATCGACGGCCGAAGAAAAAACCTTGCTCGCTTCCATCAAGGAATATGAAGCGGCCGCCATGCCGGCGATAGCCAAGGCCTCGGCGCTGTGGATGGCCAACGATGCCGAAGCGGCGACGCGCGTGATGATCAAGGAAATCCGCCCGGTCCAGAAAAAATGGATCGATGCGCTGGAACAACTGGCCACCCTGGAAGACAAGCTCAACGAGCAGATGCAGACGGACGCCCGCAAGGCCTTCGACAGCGCGCGCCTGTTCATGATCGTGCTGGGCGTACTGGCCGTGGCGCTGGGCGTGGCGGCGGCACTGGTGATTACCCGCGGCCTGCTCAAGCAGCTGGGCGGCGAACCCGACTACACGGCCTCGATCGCTGGCAGCATCGCCAAGGGCGACCTGTCGATCGGCATCCATACGCAAAGCTCGGACAATTCCAGCCTGCTGGCGGAAATGAAGGAAATGCGCAACAGCCTGGTCGGCATCGTCGGCCAGGTGCGGGTGGGCACGGAAACCATCGGCACGGCCTCGCGTGAAATTGCCGACGGCAATATCGATCTGTCCTCGCGCACCGAGATGCAGGCCAGCGCGCTGGAAAAAACCGCCTCTGCCATGGAAGAGCTGACCTCGACCGTGAAACAGAATGCCGACAATGCCCGTGAAGCCAACAAGCTGGCCGCCACCGCGTCGGATGTCGCCATCAAGGGCGGCTCGGTGGTGTCGCAAGTGGTCGATACGATGAGCTCGATCAACGAATCGGCCAAGAAGATTGTCGACATCATCGGCGTGATCGATGGCATCGCCTTCCAGACCAATATCCTGGCGCTCAATGCGGCCGTGGAAGCGGCGCGTGCCGGCGAGCAAGGCCGCGGCTTTGCCGTGGTGGCCTCCGAAGTGCGCAACCTGGCCCAGCGTTCGGCCGGCGCCGCCAAGGAAATCAAGATCCTGATCGACGATTCGGCCGAGAAGACCGAACGCGGCACGCGCCTGGTGGGCCAGGCCGGCGTGACGATGGGTGAAGTGGTCGACAGCGTGCGCCGCGTGACCGACATCATGAGCGAGATCGCCAGCGCCAGCGCCGAGCAGAGCGCCGGCATCGAACAGGTCAACCTGTCGATCATCGAGATGGACGGCATGACGCAGCAGAATGCGGCGCTGGTCGAGCAAGCGGCCGCTGCGGCGCAAAGCCTGCAGGACCAGGCGGCCGAACTGTCGCACGTGGTCAGCATCTTCAAGCTGGTCGAGGGCGAAGAGCGCGCGGCGGCCTACGTGCCGGCGCCAGCGCAGGTAAAAGCCCCGGCAGCGGTGGTGGTACGCAAGCCGGCCGCGCCTTTGCGTCCGGTCAAGTCGCTGGCACGCAAGACCGAAGCGGCCGCCCCTGCCGCTCCTGCCGCGCCCAAGGCCAGCAAGCGTGCCGCCGCGGCCAGCACCAGCAATGACGAGTGGGAAGAGTTTTAAGTTGTAGCAGCATCCAGTAGCAGCAGTGCCATGGTGGCAGTAGAGTCCTGGGCTGCGCGGTCAATCGCGCAGCCGGTTTTACGAATTTGTTTAACGTTGTTGAAAAAGTGTAACTATGAATAAGCGTAGTGTTATCGCAGCTGTACTCCTCTCCGGCGTGAGCGCCACCGTCCTGGCCAGCGAAGTGCCAGCGACCTTCGATGCAAAAAGCTGCAAGGCTGAATATCCGAAAGCTTCGCTCGTCAATGAAGAGCAGGGCGACGTGACGATGTCGTTCCTGGTCTCGGCCGACGGCAAGGTGGTCGATTCGAAAGTCGATAAAAGCAGCGGTTTTCGCAATCTGGACAAGGCCGCCGTCAAGGCCATCAGCGCCTGCAAGTTCAAGCCAGGCACCAAGGATGGCAGCGTGGCCCAAACCTGGACCAAGGTCGATTATTCCTGGAAGCTGTAATCACTCTGTTTGATTTTATTGGGGAAACAAATGTCTAAAAGTATGCGTCATATGGGTGTTGCAGCTGCATTGCTGTTTTCTGTCTCGTCCGCTAGCTTTGCGGCAGAGGTTCCCGCATCCTTCGATGCCAAGACCTGCAAGGCCGATTATCCGAAAGCATCGCTGATGAACGAGGAGCAGGGCACGGTGTCGATGTCCTTCCTGGTCAATGCCGATGGTAGCGTTGCCGATTCGAAAATCGAAAAGAGCAGCGGCTTCAAGAACCTGGACAAGGCCGCCATCAAGGCTTTGTCGGCATGCAAGTTCAAGCCGGGCACCAAGGATGGCGCTGCGGCACAGACCTGGACCAAGGTCGACTACAACTGGAAGCTGGACTGATCGCCGCCGGCCAGGTTCGCCCTGGCCGGATCGATGTTTGTCACCCCTGACGGGCGGTGCCGCGATTGCGGAGCCGCCCGTTCTGTCATGTACGCCACGCCACGGCGCGCCGTATCTGTTACGCTCGGCACTATACTGCCGTGTTTCTTTCATGCCCAGAGGCCATCATGCATTCCATCTTGAAACTATCCCTTGCCGCCGCCACTGTCGTTTCCCTGTCGGCCTGCGCCGGTTTCAGCACCCCGCCCGGACTGGAAACGGGGCAGACGGTGGCGCTCGTCAACAGCCTCAGCTGGGTCAATCCGATGAGCGGCAAACGCGATGGCGTACGGACCAGCTGGCCCATCAAGCATGGCAAGGTGGCCGCCGAGTATTTTCCGCTGGCGCAACTCAAGCGCTGCGAGGCGCAGGACAAGCAGTGCGCCTGGGGCGTCATGCGGGCCCAGCGCAGCGCACCGTCGTTCGCCTATGCCGATGGCGGCGTCAACATGACTTTTGCGCTGGCGATCGACGTGGCGCGGCGCCAGGAAGCGCGCCAGGACGAAGTGCAGACGGCCATGGCGATCCCGAAGGACGTGGCGGCGCTGGCCGGCAAGCAGCAGGTGCAACACACGATCGGTTTGAAGTATGGCAAGGTGGAGCAGATCGAACTCGATTTCGGCGTGCGCTACCAAGTGTGCGCACAGCGCCATGATGCTTCAGGCAAGGCGATCGACAAGTGCGAGATTCCGTTTATCTGAAGCCGCTGGCGCCGCTTTGTCGCGAGCGCGCCACGCTTCATGTTGCGCTCTGCATCGGCGTGTAACATTCGGTAAATCCGCAGCGCCGGGACGCTTTATTTCTTACACTACTAGATTGGAAAAGGAGTGTGCGATGAAAACCTTGTTGGCAGTAATCTCGATGGCCGCCCTCGGCGGCTGCGTGGTGGCGCCGCCCGGCCCGGCCTACTATGGCACGCGTGCGCCGCAGGCGGCCTACAATCCCTATCAGTGGCATACGGTCTCGTCCGAGCCGGTGCAGTCGTCGCGCGTGGTCAGCGCGCCGCGGGTGGAATATACGAGTGAACCGGTGTACGTGCAGCAGCAGCCTGTGTATGTGCAGCAACCGGTGTATGTGCCGGCGCCCGTGTATGCGCCGCAGCCTTATTATTACAATCCGCCCGTATCGATCGGGCTGGACTTCATGTTCGGCTTCGGGCGCTCGGGCTACCGTGGCCCGCGTGGCGGATGGGGCGGGCATGGCCGCTATCACGGCCGCCGCTGATCGGCAGTGGCAGCAGTGGCAACCTCAGGCGTTTCAGTGGAAGTAGACTGACGCCTGGTGCAACACGTCCGCCGAGCACAGGATATACACGGCCGCGCCAGCCAGACTGATTTGGAAGGCACCAAAGCTGAAGGGAATAAGGCGGGACATGATGGACTCCTGATGGGTGGCAAGTTGAGCGCTTGTGCGCTAACGGTATGACTCCATCATAGCTATCTTTAATTCCTACAAGAATCAGATGAATGTCCGCCACCGTGTAGGACAAATGCTTGCGGACTGAGCTATAGCTGGCTGACAGCCCGTTTCAGCGATTTTTCCAGCGCACCACCGGCTCTTCCGGCGCCGTGTCTGGCAGGTTCGATACCGCCAGCCAATACGTCAGCCGTTCCGGGTGCTTCAGGTTGATGCCCATGCCATCGATGATCCCGACCTGCTCCAGGAAGCGCGCGTCAAACTTTCCTTTTGACACCGTCGGCGCACCCATCACCATGCGGTCATACGCCTTGCGCGCCTTGTTTTCCCACTTGTGCAGATTGCTTTCGTCGAAACGGTTCGATTCGAAATACACGGTCAGGGTGCCGTCGTGATTGCCGAAACCGACGATCCCGGCCCCCTTGCGGAAGGTGGTCGTATTGTTGATGTCAAACTCTTCCGTCGGCACGAAGACGCCGGCGCGGCCATCGATATCCGGCCGGCCCACAGGGGTGTCCTTGCCGTAGGAACTCGTTTCAGTAATCGGTTTTTCTTCAGCCATGGTCGGTACTGATGGCGCTCGCCATCCTGTTCTATCAATGCGTATTGGTAATCAAGGCGCGCTGGCGGCCCCGGCGGAACAATGCGCGCTTGGCATTGTTTGACATAAGTAAAGTATTGTAGCCTCAATCTAATTCTATTGGGCAACAAGGACCGAATTTTATGGTGTCGCGCCCATGAAAAAAGCCACCCGGCATGGCTGCGGGGTGGCTCGTCAGAAAACGGTGCGCTGGTACGTGATGCTTATGCCTGGCGCTTGCGGCGTGCGATGAAACCCATCAGGCCCAGGCCCAGCAGCATCATGGCGTAGGTTTGTGGTTCCGGCACCGCCGACACCGACACCGAGACATTGTCCAGGTAGGAGCCGTAGGTAGGCGCCGAGGTTGGGCCGACCGATTCAAAACGCAGCACGGTCGAGGAACCCAGGGCGCTGACGGTCTGGCTGAAGGTCTGCCAGGTTGGCGTGGTGGTGCCGACCAGCGGGCTGGCGGTCAGCAGCGTGTTGCCCCAGTACACATTCATCAGGCTGCTGGCATTGCCGGCCGTATTGGGACGGCCCGAGTAGGCGAACGACAGCAAATAGCTGCTGCCGGCGGTGGTGCTGATGGTTTGCGAAATCGAGGTCAGGCGGTCGGTGTTCAATTCCAGGTATTGCACGCCGTTGGCCGCCGTCGGCATGAAGCCGCCCATGCCGCCCTGGGTCGAGCCTTTCTGGATCTCGAATGCCGCATTGCCGCTGGCCGACGAGGTCCAGCCGGTGACGCTGCTGGCCGCTGCCCATGACGAACTGATGGAATTGTTTTCAAAGCTGCCATTGACTACCAGCTCGGTTGCGGCGCTGGCGGCGCCGGCCGACAACAGGGTCGCCAGGGCGGCAATATTCAAGAGGATGGCTGGCAATTTCATGGTGGTTCCGTTTGTTGGTTTAAAAATAATCTTGTTTCCTGATTGACATGCAAATGATAGCATTGAAACCCGCTAACCGAGCAGTTGTTCCTTCAGTTTATTTTCATTTTTGAAACGGAAAGTATACTTTCTACAACAAATTATTTCCCGACAGAAATCTTCAGAATACCAGTCGTCCCTGCAGGTAGACCATGCGCGGCGCGCCCACCATCTTGCCCAGGTTGCCATCCGAGGTACGCGTGAAATAGCGCTTGTCGGCCAGGTTGTTGACGCCCGCCAGCAGTTCCAGGCCGGCCTGGCCCGGCACTTTCCATTTCACTTGCGTATTCCAGGTACGGTAGCCGGGAATCAGGCCCAGGTCGCCGGCGCGGTTTTCCAGCATCGTGTTGGCGTCATCGGCGAACTGCCGCGTCTGATGCGTGCTCGACAGGTCAAAACCCCAGCCGCCGCGCTGGTAATGGATGCCTACCGTATCGGTATTGCGCGAATAATACGGCACGTCGTTACCCGCGTTCGCGCCTTCTTCCAGGGTCGCCTTGGTATAGGTGTACGTAGCGTAGGCGTTCAGGCCGGCGAATGGGCCGGACGCGTCGAAGCGGTAGTCGAGCGCCGTTTCCAGGCCCTGGTGGTGGGTGGCGCCACGGTTGAAGAAGGTGACATTGGTGCCGCTGCCCACCGACTGGATCTGGTTGTCGAACTTGATGTTGAACAAGGTCGCCTCGGCCGACAGGCTGGCGCTCTTCCAGCGGCCGCCCAGTTCCATGGTTTTCGCCAGTTCCGGCTGCAAGGGATTGCTTGCCGATTGCGCGTTGAGCTGGGTGTTCTGCACGGCGCCAAACGAACTGTTGTAGTTGGCGAACACGGTCACGTTATTGCTCAGCAAATAGGCCAGGTTCAGCGAGGGCAGGGCCTTGTTGTTGAGCAGATCGATTTTCTCTTCCTGCGGCAAGTGATTGATGCGCTGCGTCTTGATATGTTCGTAGCGCACGCCGGGCGTGATGCGCCAGGCGTTGACGGCAATCTTGTTGTCGATATAGATGGCCTGGGCATCGGTGCTGTTGTCGGCAAAGCGCGTCGGCGCCTGCTGCACGCCGGTGGCGACCACCACGTTATAGATCGTCTCGTCGGCCCGTTCGCGCAGGTAGCGGTAGCCCACCGTCACGTCATGCGTCATGCCGGCCGCCTTGAAGCGCTGCGTGTAGCGCGGCTCGAACGCCGCCGTTTCGTAATTGCGCGGCTGGTGGCCCAGGCCGGTGCCGGCCGCATTGATCAAGGTGCTCTGGCGCGAACTCTCGTTGTAGTAGGCGCGCACTTCCAGTTCCTGGGTGGCGGAAATACTGTTCAAATAACCGATGTCAGCCGCCTTGCGCTCGCCGCTCCAGAAATCCAGGCGGCGGGTGTTCTGGAACGGGTCGAGACGGTATTGCGCCTGCGTCAGCCCGCCCGGCGTGCGTGAGGTGACGTCGTAGTACGACAGCTTGCCGTAGACCTCGGCGGTCGGGCTGAGGTCGTAGCGGAACTTCAGCGCGAAGTCGTTCAGTTTTTCATCGCTGGCCACGCGCCAGTCGCTGCCCGTCATGCCCGAATACAGCAGGGCCAGGCCCAGGCCGCTATCGAGCTGGCTGCCGGCAAACACGCTGTACTGCGTGTTGTGGCCGCCTTCGCTGTAACTGTTGTAGCGCACGCTGGCATCACCCGTGATGCCGGCCGTGGTAGGGATGCGGCGCGTCTTGAAGTTGATGATGCCGCCCACGTTTTGCGGTCCGAAGCGCACCGCGCCGCCGCCGCGCACCACGTCCACCGTTTCCACATTGGCCAGGCTGACCGGCGCGAACGACAGTTGCGGCTGGCCGTAAGGCGCCACGGACATCGGTATGCCGTCGAGCAGCACCGTGCTGCGTGGCGAGTAGCGCCCGGGCAAGCCGCGCACGCCGATATTCAGCGATACGGCGCTGCCCGAGCTGCCCGAGTTGTCGCTGATCTGCACGCCGGGGATGCGGCGCATCACGTCGCTGATACTGGACGCGCCCGAGTTCTCGATCTCTTCCTTCTGCACCACGCTGCGCGCGCCGGCAAAATTTTTGGTGCTGGCTGCCATGCTGGTGCCGAGCAGATTGCTGCTGACCTGGATCGCTTCGAGCACCGGGCCCGCATCGTCGGCCGAGCTGCCCTGCTGCGCCTGCGCACCCAGCGGCAAGGCCAGGCATGCAACGGTAATGGCCAGCGCGCACGGGCGCATGGTGAAAGGAACAGGGTGGGGCATGGCGGTATCTCCGATGACAGGGGACTGGATGATAGTGATTCTCATTCTCGCCGTCAATCGGCCTTTGCGTGGCTGTTGTGGCCGTGGTACGCGCCTTGCCTGCGCGCCAGATGGCTTGCGTGCGGTGTGCAAGCGCCCCTTCTTGTATACTGCCGTTTTCGCCGACGCCAGAAACCACACCGACATGAGCCAAACAATTGAAAATACGTCCATGGAACGCCGCCAGGGCGAGTCCGCCGCACCGGCCCGCAAACTGAATTTGCTGGTGGTCGACGACAACCAGGAAGTGGGCGAGTCGCTGGCCATGCTGCTGGAAACCTTTGGCCATAACGTGGTGGTGGTGCGCAACTGGCAAATGGCGGTCGAGCAAGTCAAGCAATGCGTGCCCGACGCCGTCTACCTGGACATCGAAATGCCCGGCATCAGCGGCATCGAAATCGGCCGCCGCCTGCGCAACAACCCGGAGACCGCCAACGCCGTGCTGGTCGCCGTCACCGGCCACAGCCTGCCGATGTATATGGACGACGCGCTGACGGTCGGCTTCCGCCATTTCCTCGTCAAGCCGGTACGCATGGAAGACCTGGCGACGACGGTGCAGTCGGTGCTGGCGGCATAAACAGCGTGGCGTGAAAGAAGAGAAGCCGGCTGCGTGCCGGCTTTTTTGCGTGTGCAGAGGGTGTTGGAAAAACCGGCGCCGGAATAGAAAAAGCCCGGTTCGAAAACCGGGCTCATCTTTATTCTTTGGGGTGGCTGATGGGGCTCGAACCCACGACAACAGGAATCACAATCCTGAATAAATGCCATTTATTGTTGTTGATTCACACGCCTGAATTTCACTGATTCATTAAAAATCAATGACTTATGGTTTTCTTCCCACTTGTTTGCATTGAACTATGTTGATTGATATACTCCAATCCGGGTTACACAGCGGTTACATGGATTGCGCAAGGAGTGGTCAGCGATGGCAAAAGTTAAATTTACTGCCGGCCGGGTTGATGGCTTTCAGTGTGAAGACGGCAAGAACCAATCTTTCCTGTGGGACTCAATTTCACCGGGCTTAGGGCTTCGTGCAACGGCCAAGGGGGCCAAGTCCTACATGTTTCAGGCAAAGCTGAACGGGGCGGCCATACGCATAACCATCGGTGCGCCCGGCACGTGGTCGATTCTGGAAGCGCAAGCCGAAGCGCGCCGTTTGAAAGTCATCATCGACAACGGACAAGACCCCCGCCAAGTCAAGGCCGCAGGGCTGGAAGCCGAGCAAGCCGCCCGCGACGCCAAACAGGCGGAAGCGGAAGCGAAACAAATTCAAAACACACAGGAAACGCTGACGCTTGGCACTGTCTGGCCGCTATACGTCGAATCACGCCGCAAACGGTGGAGCGAGTGGCACATACGCGACCATGAAAACGTCGTGCGTGCCGGTGGCGTGCAAAAGGTCCGGGGCAAGGGCTTGACCGAGCCGGGGCCGCTGGCCTCATTGCTTGACGTGCGATTGTCTGACCTAACCGGCAAGCGCATCGGTGCATGGCTGGCAGCCGAAGCCGAAGCCCGCCCGACGCAAGCCGCCTTGTCGTTCCGCCTGCTGTCCGTGTTCGTCAACTGGTGCGATTCACAGGCCGAGTATGCGGGCCTGGTGCCTGCTGGCGCTTGCAAGGCGCAACAAGTACGCGACGAACTGCCGAGTAAGAACGCCAAGGAAGGCGACAGCCTGCAACGCGAACAGCTTGCGCCGTGGTTCAAAGCGGTGCGTGAAATGGGCAACCTAGTGCAATCGGCATACCTGCAATCCTTGTTACTCACTGGCGCACGCCGCCGCGAGCTTGCCGCGCTGCGCTGGGAGGATGTGGATTTTCAATGGTTGAGCATGACTATCCGTGACAAGGTGGAAGGAGAGCGCACGATACCGCTATGCCCCTATGTGGCGCACCTGCTGGCCGCGCTGCCGCGCTGCAATGAATGGGTGTTCTCAAGCCCCACGTCTGCGAATGGACAGCTTGCAGAGCCAACGCCAGGGCACAAGCGCGCATTGATTGCCGCCGGACTGCCTGACCTTACCTTGCATGGCTTGCGCCGTTCGTTTGGCTCACTGGCGGAATGGACCGAGACACCGGCGGGTGTGGTGGCGCAAGTCATGGGACACAAGCCGAGCGCCATAGCCGAAAAGCACTACCGCCGCCGCCCGCTCGACCTGCTGCGCATGTGGCACGTCAAGATTGAAGCGTGGATGCTGGAACAGGCCGCTATCGACTTTGTACCAGTTACACCGGGCCTGCGCGTGGTGGCCGTCGCCTGACGTATCGGGCAACAGTTCAAAGCGCCAGACTATCTCGACGGGGAGAAAAGCGGATTCCTTCACCGCCTGCCTGGTGCCCCATTTCAAAATGAAGGCGCTTGAAGGAGCGTGCTTTGGCAGAGAAAATACCCGACCCGAAGGAGCCGATGGAACCGCAATCCGGGAATGCACTATTTCGTATCGAAATGAAAATAGCGAGAGCGCGATGGTCAGAACGCCCTAACTGGGCACTGTATCGTAACCTCCCAGTTGTGCCATTGCGTGAGGCCGTAGCGCTATCGCTGAATCTGCCTCCGTCGCTCATTGAGTATTTGGAAGGATATGGCAGTGATTTTGATGAACGTATTTCCATCGCTATTGCGCACATGTCAGAGCACGGGGAGCTAAGGCATGTAGCCGTAGCAAATCCAATAAGGGAAACCCGCGTGCGCCTTGCCGACATTGCGCACCTTGCCGAATTTTGCACGCCAAAATGGAGACTGCCGCGCGAGTTTCCCGGCGCTGCGTTGCCGGTTCCGGTGCTGAATGCCGGTGCGCTTTATGGTGTTATGGCATCGCTTGGCCCAGCGTTTCCACAATCAGATGACTCCGGATTGCCCAAACGAGAGAGGCAAATCATAGCAATATTAGCGGCTATCGCTGCGATGAATTACAACCCTCTGGAAATTCCAACAGGCGGGAAGAAATTGCTAAGGAACCACTGCAAGGAATTACATCCTGACCTGTTCGGGGCAGGCTCCGACCCCTTTGATGGCGCATGGAAGGCGGCACGTGCATGTGACCCTGAGCGGGTGCGAATGGCGGACCATAGTAAATTTGCGACGAAGTAAGGCGAAAATTCCCTACGGCCCCAGTCAAATACCCCACATCCCCACACTTGCGCCCCCACTAGCACCCCAGTTTCCAATGAGTCATCTTCAACACGCAGCGATGCGAAAAGGTGATTCAAATGCAAAACGCTCAAAACTTCCTCCCGCTTGACCAAGAGAACCGCAGCCACATAGACACCGTGTGCGCTGCCTTCCACCTGAACCGCAAGGCGCAAACACTGCGCGCCTGGGCCTGCCTTGAAAATGGGCCGCTGCGCCCGGTTCGTATCATGGGCCGCCTCGCATGGGCAACGGCTGACATTCGCCGCTTGTTGAACGGGGGGCTGTAATGAAAAAGGCCCAACTCCCACTGATGGCAGAATTGGACCTTGGCGACACCGAGGCTTCTACAGCAAAGGCCGTTCGCAAATTCACCGGCACGGATAATCCGCGACACCTGCGCGTGATTCAGTCGGCAATGATTCGCTCAAGGAAGCGCGAGGAAATCGACCGCATTGCGGGCGCATCAAACGGGCCTGAGCTTATCGCTGAATTGCGCCGCCGTGGCCTGCGCTTTCACTGTCAACTGACGCCGGGAATAGACCGCGACGGCTACCCAATCAAGTTTGGCATCTATGAACTTGACGACGACGACCGCCGAGCCGTCAATGTCTGGTTGCGCAAGCGCGATGCAAAGGCCAAGCCATGAGCCGCGCCGCTTTGGAATTGGTCCGCGTGCTGGCGCTGGTGCCGCCTGACATTGCAGCACTGGTTGCGCTGCTGGCACTGATAACCTGGGGGCGCGTATGATGCACGCCCAATTCCTGCGCATCAAGAAGCTGACCGGCAAGGCCATTATCGAGGTGGCCGCCCGTCACAACTGCCGCGAGATAGTGGCCGAACTTGGAGCCAAGTCAGATGGCCGCATTGACCCGACGCGAGTTAGCTTGAATCGCGTCTTGCGTGGACACGGAACAGCCGCAGCAGTGGCAAGTGAGGCGCAAGCGTTGATGGATGCGGCTGGAATCAAGGTGATGCGCAAGGACGCCGTGAGGGCGCTTGAAATTATTTTCAGCTTGCCGTCTGATTCGCCCATCGACCATGACTGTTTTTTTAATGAGTCGGCACAGTGGGCGGGGCAATACTTCGCCGCGCCGGTTATCAGCGCCATCGTCCACAACGACGAAGCCGCGCCACATTGCCATGTCCTACTGCTGCCGCTGGTTAATGGCCGGATGGTTGGCAGCGACTTAATGGGAGGTCGCGCCAAGCTGCAAGCCATGCAAGCCGACTTTTACGGACAGATAGGGCAACGGTACGGACTGGCCCGCCAAACGGCACAGAAGCGCCCCAGCGCCGCGACACGGCAGCAAGCGATAGATTCCGCGTTTGATGTGCTGGAAGCGAATAGCGGGCTTTCTGCTGCCGTGCTGCTGGCGCTGCTGACGCCACACCTGGGCAATCCTGCACCGTTGCTGCTGGCGCTAGGCTTGACCATGCCGACACCGACAGCCGTCAAGGGCGACTTTGTCAAGATGATGACGAAGCCATGCAAGCCGGGAAAACCTATAGGGTTCGGCAAGAAGAAGCCTATAGGGTTCGACGGTTCCACAGCGCCCGAAAAAGGGCAAACCCTATCCTGTGTAGGGTTCGCCAAATTCTCGCCATCATTTCCACCGCCAAACGAGCCGCAGCAAGCCACTCAAGACCAGCCACCAGCACCAGCAATCGCAATCACAGACAGCGCATCTATTCGCCGTGAAGAGATGGAGCCGTTCAGCATGAGTAGCACCGCCAGTTCATCACCGAAAATGTCCGCAGTGACAGCAACACACCCACAGCCGACCGGCACCGAAGGAGATTATCAGCGTGAGCGCGATGACGAACGGCCAGCCGGTCAATGGTCCGAAGCACTGGGAGAATTTATCAAACCGACAGTCAAAGCATCCTGCAAGTCTGCCGTCATCGCTTCGGTTCGTGTCGCGCTGGAAGGCGTTGGACGCCAGGTAGAAAGTGCTATTGCATGACAAGCAGTGGCAAACAAGCCCGGTCCCTCGCGTGCGCGCGCGTTTGGCTCCACAAATGGAGAACTAACCTGCGTTTGAAATGTGCTCTTGCCCGCCATCATGGCGAGAATGCAATAAGGCCGCGAGGATTTATTAAATCGGGTTACACAGCGGTTACATGGAGCGCTAAAGCGGAGGCGGTAAGAAAAAAGGGTTACAAGCCGAAGCGTGTAACCCTTTGATTTTCCTACGCATTCTGTGGGGTGGCTGATGGGGCTCGAACCCACGACAACAGGAATCACAATCCTGGACTCTACCAACTGAGCTACAGCCACCACTGTCTTACTGCTAGTTCAGCGAGTGTTTTGCTGAACAGGTGCCGAATTATACAAAGAACTCGGCGAAGTGGCAAATCTAAATGCAGTCTTTTTTAATTATTCGAAAGATTGCCTGAAAACGCCTGGTTTCCCCTAGATAGACAGGTGTGCCACGGGCGGATGCCAGTCCAGCAAACCGGCAAACGCGGTGCTCAACGCCTCGACGCCGGCGGTGGTGTAGCCCTGCAGTTGCGGCGCGTGGTTCAGGTCGCGGCGCAGGCCGGCTGCATCCAGCAAACGGGCCAGCTGGCGCGCCACGGCTTCGCCGGTATCGATCAGGGTCACCGGCTGCTGGGTATGGGCGCGCACGGTGCGGGTAATCGCTTCCTGCACGAAAGGGTAGTGGGTGCAACCGAGCACCAAGGTGTCGACGCCTTGCGCCAGCAGCGGGGCGATGTAGCGCTCCAGCATGGCGCTGGTGGCGTCGCCCGGTTCATTGCCCATGGCGCACTGTTCGATGCGTTCGACCAGGCCGATGCAGGGCTGCAGCAAAAAGGTGGCGCCGGTGGCCGTGCTGACCTGCTCGCGCAAGGCCAGCAATTTTTCTCCGCGCAGGGTGCGCTCGGTGGCCAGCACGCCGATCTTGCCGTTGTGGCTGATGGCGGCCGCCGGTTTCAATCCCGGCTCCACGCCGACGATGGGCAGCTCGGGGTAGCGCGCGCGCAGGGCCTTGATGGCGGCGATCGTCGCCGTGTTGCAGGCCACCACCAGTGCCTTGATGCCTTGTTGCACCAGATAGGCGGCGACGGCCAGCGAACGGTCGATGACCTGCTGTTCGGTCTTGTCGCCATACGGCGCGTAGCCGGAGTCGGCCACGTAGATCAGGTCTTCGTGCGGCAGTTGCGCGCGGATATGGCGCAGCACCGACAGGCCGCCGACGCCGGAGTCGAAGACGCCGATGGCGGCGTCGCGTAAAGTAAAAGTCATGGTAAGCCGGGGCCGATGGAAATGAAAAACGCCGCGCAAGCTGTGTGCCGCGCGGCGTTCATGGTAGTGCCTGTTTAAGCAACCGTCACGGGAATCTTGCTGACGCTATTGAGTTGCTCGATCTTGGCCTGCCATTCCTTCGGACCCGTGTTGTGCACCGAAGTGCCTTTCGAGTCCACCGCCACTGTCACCGGCATGTCGACCACGTCGAACTCGTAGATCGCTTCCATGCCCATGTCGGCAAAGCCCAGCACTTTCGCGCCCTTGATGGCTTTCGACACCAGGTAGGCCGAACCGCCAACGGCCATCAGGTAGGCCGACTGGTGTTTCTTGATCGATTCGATCGCCGTCGGGCCGCGCTCGGCCTTGCCGATCATGGCGATCAGGCCGGTTTTTTCCAGCATCATGTCGGTGAACTTGTCCATGCGGGTAGCCGTCGTCGGGCCTGCCGGGCCGACCACTTCGTCGCGCACCGGATCGACCGGGCCGACGTAGTAGATCACGCGGTTCTTGAAGTCCACCGGCAATTCTTCGCCCTTGGCCAGCATGTCCTGGATGCGCTTGTGCGCGGCGTCGCGGCCGGTCAGCATCTTGCCGTTCAGCAGCAGGGTCTGGCCCGGCGTCCACGAAGCGACTTCTTCCTTGGTCAAGGTATTGAGGTCGACGCGTTTCGATTTTTCCGTGTCCGGCGCCCATGATACGTCAGGCCAGGTCGACAGCGGCGGCGGCGTCATGTAGGCAGGGCCCGAGCCGTCCAGCACGAAGTGGCCGTGGCGGGTGGCGGCGCAGTTCGGGATCATGGCGACCGGCTTCGAGGCGGCGTGGGTCGGGTGCATCATGATCTTCACATCCAGCACGGTGGTCAGGCCGCCCAGGCCTTGCGCGCCGATGCCCAGCGAGTTGATCTTGTCGCACAGTTCGATACGCAGTTCTTCCAGCTTGTTCTGCGGGCCGCGCTGTTTCAGTTCGTACATGTCGATGTCTTCCATCAACACTTCCTTGGCCATCAGCATGGCTTTTTCGGCCGTGCCACCGATGCCGATACCCAGCATGCCCGGTGGGCACCAGCCGGCGCCCATGGTCGGCACGGTTTTCATGACCCAGTCCACCAGCGAATCGGACGGGTTCATCATGATCATCTTCGACTTGTTTTCCGAGCCGCCACCCTTGGCCGCGACCTTGACGTCGACGGTATTGCCTTCGACCAGCTCCATGTGCACCACGGCCGGCGTGTTGTCCTTGGTGTTCTTGCGGTCGAAATGCGGGTCGGCCACGATCGAGGCGCGCAGCTTGTTGTCGTCGAAGTTGTACGCGCGGCGCACGCCTTCGTTGACGGCGTCGGTAACGGTGCCGCTAAAGCCCTCGAAGCGCACGCCCATGCCGATTTTCAGGAAGACGTTGACGATACCCGTGTCCTGGCAGATAGGACGCTTGCCTTCCGCGCACATGCGCGAGTTGGTCAGGATTTGCGCAATCGCATCTTTCGCGGCCGGGCTCTGCTCGGACTCGTAGGCGCGCGCCAGGTGTTCGATGTAATCAGCAGGGTGGTAGTAGCTAATGTACTGCAACGCTGCGGCGACGGATTCGATCAGGTCTTCTTGCTTTATGACAGTCATGGTGTTCTCGCGAGATATAAGAAGGATGAAACTGGTTACTGCATGAGTTAGTGCGGTGGACGCGCCTGGTTCTGCGTCACGGTCATGATGCGGTCGGTGTAGGCGATCGCCATGGCCGACAAGATGAAGACCATGTGAATGACGGTTTGTGCGATGACCACGTTCGGCTCTTTTGCATACGCGCTAGCGTTGATGAAAGTTTTGAGCAGGTGGATAGACGAGATGCCGATGATGGCCATCGCCAGCTTGGTCTTCAGCACCGACGCATTCACGTGCGACAGCCATTCCGGCTGATCAGGGTGATCATCGAGGTGCATGCGCGACACAAAGGTTTCGTAGCCGCCGATGATGACCATGATCAACAGGTTCGAAATCATCACCACATCGATCAGACCCAGCACCACCAGCATGATGGTGGCCTCGTTGAGTTTGACCGGAGGCGTTACGCCTGGGACGGTGACGGCACTGATCACGTGCTGCAGGGCCGCATCATTGCCGAACACGGCGCCGATCAGGTCGGACAATTCCACCCAGAAATGAAATACATACACGCATTGCGCCAGGATCAGGCCCAGGTACAGCGGCAATTGCAGCCAGCGCGACATGAAGATGAAGGCAGACAGGGGGTGCAGCTTGGTGTGTGAGGGCTTGTTTGAGTGGTCGATCATGTGGAGAGTCCTGGGATTAATGCCCATTTTTTGGCATGCCGACATTTTACACTTGCTGATAGTCACTGCGCATGCCCCCATGTCGAGTTCTTGGTCTTGATGAAACACAAGCAGGCCCAAGATAAACAGACAGTCAGGTCTTTTCGGGCCACTATATGGGGCGTCACGTGCTTGACGCTCATCAATGCGGGCGAGTATGGTAAGAGCAGGAGCATGAAAAAAACCAGGCTGTAAGGCGTCCGTAAGACGCTGGGAATATGGTATTAGCAAACAATTACTACACTGGAGATCAGCATGGCCACGACAGAAAACCAAGGCACGCAGCAGCAGGGACCGGAAGAGTCCCGCATCTTTGAACCTTCTCAGCAATTCGCTGCGCAGGCAACCATTTCGGGCATGGACGCCTACAAGGCCATGGTGGCCGATGCCGAGCGCGACTACGAAGGCTTCTGGGCCAAGCTGGCCCGCGAAAACCTGAGCTGGAAAAAGCCGTTCACCCGCACCCTCAACGAAGACAACGCGCCGTTCTACAAATGGTTCGAAGACGGCCAGCTGAATGTCTCGTACAACTGCCTCGACCGCAATATCGAAAATGGCCTGGGCGACAAGACCGCCATCATCTTCGAAGCGGACGACGGCACCGTCACCAAAGCCACGTATAGCCAACTGCACGAAAAAGTCTGCAAGTTCGCCAACGGCCTGAAGGCCAAGGGCATCGCCAAGGGCGACCGCGTGATCATCTACATGTCGATGTCGGTCGAAGGCGTGGCCGCCATGCAAGCCTGCGCGCGCATCGGCGCCACCCACTCGGTGGTGTTCGGCGGCTTCTCGGCCAAGTCCTTGCAGGAACGCATTATCGACGCCGGCGCCGTGGCCGTGATCACGGGTGACGAACAACTGCGCGGCGGCAAGAAGCTGCCATTGAAATCGATCGTCGACGAAGCGCTGGCGCTGGGCGGCTGCGAATCCGTGAAAAACGTCATCGTCTACAAACGCACCGGCAGCGACCTGCCGATGGTGGCAGGCCGCGATACCTGGCTGCACGATCTGGTCGAAGGCCAGAGCGCGCAGTGCGAACCGGAATGGGTCGATGCCGAGCATCCATTGTTTATCCTGTACACCTCCGGCTCGACCGGCACCCCGAAAGGCGTGCAGCATTCGAGCGGCGGCTACCTGCTATGGGCCGCGCTGACCATGAAGTGGAGCTTCGACATCAAGCCCGACGACGTGTTCTGGTGCACCGCCGACATCGGCTGGGTGACCGGCCACAGCTACATCGCCTATGGCCCGATGGCCGTCGGCGCCACGCAGGTGGTGTTCGAAGGCATCCCGACCTACCCGAACGCGGGCCGCTTCTGGGAAACCATCAAGAAGCACAACGTCAGCATCTTCTACACGGCGCCAACGGCCATCCGTTCGCTGATCAAGGCGGCCGACGTGGACCCGAAAGTCCATCCGCAACACTACGACCTGTCCAGCCTGCGCCTGCTGGGCACGGTCGGCGAGCCGATCAATCCTGAAGCGTGGATGTGGTACTACAAAAACATCGGCGGCGAAAAATGCCCGATCGTCGATACCTTCTGGCAAACCGAAACCGGCGGCCACATGATCACCCCGTTGCCAGGCGCGACGCCGATGGTGCCGGGCTCGTGCACCTTGCCATTGCCAGGCATCATGGCCACCATCGTCGACGAAGCGGGCCAGGACGTGCCGAACGGGCAGGGCGGTATTTTGGTCGTGAAACGCCCATGGCCATCGATGATCCGCACGATCTGGAACAACCCGGACCGTTTTAAATCCAGCTATTTCCCGGAAGAGCTGGGCGGCAAGATGTACCTGGCCGGCGACGGCGCCATCCGCAACAAGGACACCGGCTACTTCACGATCACCGGCCGCATCGATGACGTGCTGAACGTCTCCGGCCACCGCATGGGCACGATGGAAATCGAATCGGCCCTGGTCGCCAACCCGCTGGTCGCCGAAGCGGCCGTGGTGGGCCGCCCGGACGATACAACGGGTGAATCGATCTGCGCCTTCGTGGTCCTGAAGCAAGCCCGCCCGACCGGCGAAGAAGCGAAGAAGCTGGCGCTGGAGCTGCGCAACTGGGTCGGCAAGGAAATCGGCCCGATCGCGAAACCGAAAGAGATCCGCTTCGGCGACAACCTCCCGAAAACCCGCTCCGGCAAAATCATGCGCCGCCTGCTGCGCGTGCTGGCCAAGGGGGAGACGATCACGCAGGACGTGTCGACGCTGGAAAACCCGGCCATCCTGGATCAGCTGAAAGAGGCATCGTGATGGCGTAAGCAGCATCGGGGTCAGACCCTCCGGGACTCGGCGTCCCCGTCTGACCCCAGCAGTCAAGGGGTTGGGTTGCAATCAGACTTTTACCCCAAGGTAAATATCTTTGGCAGAACGTAGATTCCTTGCTATAATCTGCGGCTTCGCGACAAGCGGAAATAGTAGCAATGCAAGTAGTACGCCAGCATTGCATGCAGGAGAGATGGCTGAGCGGCTGAAGGCGCACGCCTGGAAAGCGTGTATAGGGTAATACTCTATCGGGGGTTCGAATCCCCCTCTCTCCGCCAAAGACGAAAAAAAGAAAGCTACCCTCGGGTAGCTTTTTTTTCGTCTGCAGGCGGAGAGAAGCAGGGCGCCTGCGCGCCCTGCGCGGGGGATTCGAAGGGTCGGGCCTACTGGCCCGGCCCTTTCCGAATCGGCCAACTGCTGCCGCTGCGCGGCAGCCTCGCGCGCCTGCGGCGCGCGTTCGTGGTTCTGATCAGGTTTCGACTAAGCATGTTTTACGGCGTGCTAAGCATGAGTCCGTATACGAAGGTGAACCTCATCGTCGCTACTCTCGCGGCACCACCATGGGACTTGTACTCATGACGGAGGTGGAAAAGGCATAGATGCCCCTTTTGGCAAGTTCTAAAAAGGTGTACATTGCAATAGTATTTCTAACTGGGAAATTTACCTATAAAAATGACTCCATTTCAAGTACCTGCTTCCAAACTAGACTTCGATCTAAATAATCCCCGTTTCCCCACGCAATTTAGTCAGCGTGAAGCGCTTGAAAAGATCTTGCTTGACAATCTTACCAAGACTATTCGGTTGGCTGAGCATATCACTACAAATGGACAGAATCCAATCGACCTGCTCGCTGTGTATGAAATTGAAGGCCGTCGGTATGTCGTCTTGGAGGGGAATCGTCGCGCTGCTGTCCTGAAAGTGCTTTCAAAGCCCGTTATGTTGGATTCTTTGCCACCGGGGCCAGGTGTGCCAACATTCGTCAAACGGATGAAAAAATTGGCAGCGAACAGTAGGCATGAAGTGAGCAAAATTAACGTTGTCTCCTTCGGTACGCGTGAAGAGGCGGACGTGTGGATCTTGCTGAAACACACGGGTGAGAACGAGGGTGCTGGAACAGTGCCTTGGGACGGAACGCAGAAGGCTCGTTTTCGGAAAGGCGATGCCGGGCTGAATTTATTAGATTTCGGTAAACAAAATGGCTGGTTCACAGAGGGGGAGCTGACCGCACGTGGTCCATTTCCTATTACGACTTTTAACCGCCTGCTTGGAGACCCAGCAGTGCGCAGTATTATGGGCATTAAAAAGGCTGGTGAGAAGGTTGAAAGCTTGGTGCCATTGGGTGAGTTGGAAAAAATTGTTACTCGCGTTGTAAAGTGGATCCATCAGTCAAGACACTTTCCCGACTAATTTAAGCTGTGCCCGTTTCCACTGCTCCAGCTGCTCGGCGCTGACCCGTATTGCTCTCTTCCTGTGACTTCTTCTTGTCGTCACCAAACCGGTCGACGATCAGCGCACCGCCGCCAACCCCGTCGCGGTAGACTTGGTCGGGCGTCTGGTAGCTCAGCGATTGGTGCGGCCGCTCAGCGTTATAGAACGCGAAATACTGCGCCAGGCCCACCGTCAATTCCGCCATATTGGCGTATCCTTTCAGATACACATCCTCGTACTTCACGTTGCGCCACAGCCGCTCGACGAAGATGTTGTCCAGCGCCCGACCGCGCCCGTCCATGCTGATGGCGACGCCTTCGCGCTTGAGCACGTCGGTGAAGGCCGTGCTGGTGAACTGCGAACCCTGATCGCTGTTGAACAACTCCGGCTTGCCATGCTGGCGCAAGGCGTCCTCCAGGCAGTCCACGCAGAACGACGCGTCCATGCTGTTGCTGAGGCGCCAGGACAGCAACTTGCGGCTGTACCAGTCGATGATCGCCACCAAATACGCGAAGCCCCGCGCCAACCGGATGTAGGTGATATCGGTCGACCATACGTGATTAGGACGCGTCACGGGCACACCGCGCAACAGGTACGGATAGACCTTGTGCTGCGGATGCGCTCGGCTCGTATTCGGCCCCGGCGCCATGCCCGCCAGCCCCATGCCGCGCATCAGACGCTGCACGCGCTTGCGGTTGACTACATGGCCCGTCGCGCGCAGGAACACGACCATGCGCCTGCTGCCATAAAAAGGCCGACTGGTGTATTCCTCGTCAATCAGCGCGCTCAGCTTCAGGTCGCTCTCGTCCTCGCATGCCTGCCGGGATGCCGCGTCGATCCGGCGGTACACCGTCGCGCGCGGCACGCTTGCCAGCTCGCATTGGCGCGTCAGCGGCAGCTTCTCGTGCCCGGCTTCGATCCAGCCCAAGCGCGCCTCCTGGCTCACGGCCCCAGCTTTTTTTTAAGCCAGTCCACTTCCATCTTCAGCCGACCGATCTCGCCGTATAGTTTGTCCTCGGGACTGCTTTCATCGATCGGCTTGGGGCCGCGCTTGGTGTCGAACAGCGCGCCGGCGTTCTCCAGGATTTCCTTTTTCCACTGGCCCACCAGCACCGGATGCACGCCGAACTCTTGCGCGATCTCCGTCACCGTCTTGACGCCGCGAACGGCCTCCAGACCGACCTTGGCCTTAAACTCGGCCGTGTGTACCCGACGTTTTTTACCTTCACTCATTTGCTGTCATCCTTTCACGGACCACAGCTTAAACCATCGTCTCAGATTCGGGATCCACTATATTGTTCAGGACATCGCGAAAGGTGATTGGAATGTGACTACATTAAAGAGCAAAACACAGCGTCAAGTATATCTTGATCAGTTGCCGAAGTCGGTGTTGCCCAAGGCTCAGTCGGCTGACGCTCTATGGACCGTCGATTTAGATGCGGCACCTGCTCTTGTATCTCCTCCACCAACAATCCGTGTTCGCGAAAAATCTTTAGCTCGCAAGACCTTGATTCCGAAGGAATTCAGTATTACAACAAGCAATTCGAGCCCTCGTCTAGCTGTAATCTACCGTGAACTGAAGACGTTGCAAGTCGATGGCAGCAAGAACGCGGTAGCGGTCCTGCTGCGAGTTTTTATTGAATTGTGTCTTGATGATTACCTTCCGCGTGAGAAAGTTGCAATTATCCGTAAGGATGCGCGCCGCACATCTTTGGCAGACAAGGTAAATTCTGCTGCAGCACACCTCAAGAAAGCCAATAGGCTAAACAAAAATCAGGAAGGCTCAGTACAGCGGTTAGTGGCGGACGGATCAGACCCTAGCAGTATCACTACGTTGCACTCATTCGTTCATGGCCGACACGCCTCACCGTTGCCAAGTGAACTGTTGACCATTTGGGACAATATTTCCGATTTCATGCAAGCAATTGCGCATGTTTAAACCTGTGCTGGGCAGCGTCACCAAAAGGCGTTAAAGTAACGCCTGTTCATTGGAGACACAATTGTCAAGTTATCATTCACCACTGCGATACCCAGGCGGAAAAACGAAGCTAACGGAGTACGTCAAGGCGCTCTTCCGCCACAACCGGCTCATGGGGGGGCACTATGTCGAGCCGTACGCGGGCGGTGCATCGGTGGCATTGGAGCTGGTGATTCAAGAGTTCGTGGAGACGGCTCATATCAATGATCTGGATCGTTCAGTATGGGCATTTTGGTATTCCGTTTTGAACGATGCAGATCGCCTGTGCGGGATGATTGAGAACGTAGAAGTGAACATGGAAACATGGGAAACGCAACGCGAAGTGCAATCTAGGAAAGACATCGCGAATGTTCTCGAACTCGGATTTTCTACTTTTTTCTTGAATCGCACTAACCGTTCTGGAATCCTCCGCGCAGGCGTAATTGGGGGAAAGCAACAAAATGGAAACTTTAA
This sequence comes from Janthinobacterium sp. J1-1, assembly GCF_030944405.1. Taxonomy (NCBI): domain Bacteria; kingdom Pseudomonadati; phylum Pseudomonadota; class Betaproteobacteria; order Burkholderiales; family Oxalobacteraceae; genus Janthinobacterium; species Janthinobacterium sp. J1-1. The sequence goes on along the minus strand of NZ_CP132339.1, from coordinate 6,458,936 downwards.
GATTGACGCTCGATTCAACAAGGACGAGTTAATCAGCCGAGTGCAACTTATTGGCGAGCATAGTGATCGGATCGAATTGTATCAGCGAGACGCAGTCGAACTTTTAGAGATCGTTGTGCCTACGCTGCCTGATCGTACACTGGTCTATCTTGATCCACCTTATTACGTAAAGGGTGGCGACTTATACGAACATCATTACCAACACGAAGACCATGCAGCCGTTGCCGCTGCCGCACTTGCAGTTCGCCAACACGTAATGGTTTCCTATGATGACGTTCCAGAAATCCGTGACCTCTACAGCCGTCTGCAGTATGTGAGCTACAGTTTGAGTTACACCGCGCAAAATCGATATCGAGGAACGGAAGCGATCTTTTTAGGACATTCACTAGAGTGTCCAGGACTGCGAGCGTCGATGCAGGCTGCATGAGGCTTTAGTGAAAAGAAGTTAATTTTGTAAAAAATAAACGTATTAAAGAATTTTTGGTAAGCCTTTTGCCATATTTATTGAATTAGTGCGCTCCAGAAATTTTTTTAGGAAAACGTCACGATCAGCGAATTTAGTACAATAGTATGTGATATATCTTTTGAACTCGGCAATATCTTGATAAGCCCATTTCTTGCAGCTATCAATTTTTACCTTCTTCTCATCTTTAATGTCTGCACAACTCAATGATAGCCCCGCATTCTTAAATTCTTGCAAGAATTTCATTTTCTCTTTTTTGAAGTACTCAAAAAATTTATCATCGTCCTCCAAGGATATGATCAAAACAATGATTCGTCGCTCGATGGCAAGACCATCTTCATCAGGAAGTACAAGGTAGATATTTTTTTCTTTAATTGGATCGGTTACTGTTTTTGCAACATCTGCATCGAAGATAACCATGGATTTCTGCAGCAATAGACTGAAATTTTTACACAGATTCGCAAGACTAGTATATGTTGTTCCGTTATTACTTTTGTCTAGGTTAAGATTTGTATGGAAACTGACTTGTCTCAAAATATCTGTTCGTTTAATGAGTTTTTTAATATAGTGAACTGCAATTGCATCCTCGCAAAAAACGTCGATTTTTTGTGCTTGAGCTACATCTTCCGGGTTTTCTAAAGTCAACTCTTTGTATGCAATATTAAATTCCGGGTTTTGAAGGATCGGGAAATTTTTCTTTTTTCCTGCATTTGCACAACTGACAAAGTTGAAAATTATCCTTTTGTCATCCAAATGTTTGGTCTGAGTTAAATATATATGTTGAATGAGATGCAGCGAATGCGTTGTTATTACAACTTGAACCTTGTAATCAGCTGACCAATTATAGAGATATTTCAGCAGACTTATTTGTGCAACCGGATGCAGTCCACTTTCAAATTCATCTATACATAGGATGCCGTTTCCTTCTTTCTGCCCTTTGACAAAAGCCCGTTGAAAACCGAGAAGTCGATTGAAAATAGCACCTAAATTATCCTCTCCGGAAGAAATTGACTCGTAATCATATCTAGCATCTTCACCTGCCGGAGCAAAGGTCGTTTTTTGCCCCTTGTGATGAATCGGTGTAAACGCATTGTATTCAGTGCTAGGGAAGACATGCTCATAAAAGTCTTTTTGTTGAAATTTTTCCTTGTCGCTTAGAACAACCGCTTTGTCTTCGTCTGGTTTTGCATTCGTATCAACTAATGGTAATAGTCTTTTTAAGTTTAAAAGTGAAGTGTTGTAATTGAAATTACCATCTCCCTTTTCTGCGCCAGATACCACTACGCGGTGTCGGTTTGTCTTTTCAGCAGTGTAGTAAATTTTAACTTCTTCACGTAGCAATTCTTCCGAATCCAAGGTTTCTATCACTAAGCTATAGGCGTATGGCTCAAGGTCATAGGTGGCTGAAAGCTTAAAAACCTCTTTTAGTGGCATCTTTAATTCACGACCAAATGCATCTTTCGACTGGCCTCCAAAAGGATGTGCAATTAATCCCATGAGCGACGTCTTCATGGTGCCGTTTCTGCCGCTCAGTACGGTGATGCGGCTTCCTAGCTCGACAGTTCGATTTTCAAAGGATCGGAATTTCGAGACAAATATTCCTTTCACTGAGGCTATGCGGATCATCTTGTTGTCTTCTAGACCAATTTCTTTTTTAGATTTTCCAGCAATATCTATCATTTTTTTCCTGTCAAAATAGTGTAACTCCCGCTTGTCCCTCCAGCAACGCCAGTAGTAGAGGACTGTAGCATTGAAAGGGTTGGGAGAAAATCTTCCATTTTACCAAAAATGTTGGTTTCTAGATACTAATCATCAGTAATAATTATTTCCGCGAAATTCACAGATTTTTTCGTCAGATCGTATCCACAATGTAGAACTGTTATTGGAGTAGGTTTTTACGATGTCTTTAGCAACCCATTAAATATACAAATTTTTCTTCTGAGTATTACCAAATGGGCTATATTTATAATTTCGAGCCGCTTAATTTTAATGGCGTATATTTAAAAATTCTCGAAATGCTATGTGAACAGACCACGTAATCTCATCTCTTCGATTTTTTAATGATCTGAAAAGATCAGGATTGTCTGAGTAATGTGTGTAAACTCTTCCACCAGCGTCAACATGTGAGATCAATCCAATCTTGTAAGCAAACGCACCAAGACATTCTTCGGTGGCGTATCTTTTTCCATCGATAATGGAAATATTCTCAGGTGGGCGATTGTTAATGAAATTAACTATAAACATATTTGATAATTCGGTATATTTATACTGTTTTTGGTTTGCTCGAAATGCATCAATAAATTGATCTAGTTCGGAAAATTGATGCAAGTGTTCTTTTATTAGATCATTTTTTCTAAGTTTTCCATAGGGGCCAAGAATTTCTTTTATGTAGTCAAGTGTTATACGTTTATTATTTAGGCTATGTTTTTTTGTTTGCTCGGCGGCCATTCGACAAAGTTGGCCCATCCATCTTGGTCGCTTGTTCGAAAAAGAATAAATTGCATCGAAAATTGTAGCATCTGCAGTATCTCCCCAATGTATAGGAACGGAAAATGCAGCTGCAAATATTTTGTTGTAATCTCTTCCTACTTGATATCTAGATTCTATGCTATTAGGATGATTTCTTTGAATATAAGATAGTATTCTATTAGCAAGCATGTCCCTTAACATTTTTTTTGTCCAGATAATTTCAACAATATATTGTTCCCATTTATCTAGGTCTTCCAAATGATTAAGATTTGCCCAAACATCTGTTCGTACAGTCGCTCTAATATTAAGATTCACAGCATCAACGGCAAGACCACGAATAGCGCTGAAGAAAGATCCAACACGAGTTTGATATTCAATTGTATCCAAATATTTTGCATCGATATCATCAACTAATAACCAAATTGTTGAGTTTGAATTTTTTTGTTGATAATTGTTTAATAAGTTTTCTAAATTTTCTGGGAAAGTGTTTCTGATTTCTATGTCTAAAAATGGTATTTTACCTTTTATTCTAGAAATTAAGCCGCCTACTAGGTTTCGACTCTTCATTCCTTCCAATTCTGCAATCTCAACCATTGACATGGCGTCACTAGAAAGCGCAACACCTATAGAGGTTCCGATTTCTATTATTATTTTTTTGCATATTATTTGTTTCCAGTAATTTTCTAAATAAGCTTGATCTTTATCTTTGAAGTCTCCTAGACCTAATAAAGTGTTACCTGTTACCTTAACGATAATCGGATCATTGTATTCATTTTCATTTTTAAGTTTGTAGTTAAGTCTTGCTAGTAAAGATGACTTACCCATTCCTTTTCGTGCGCTGACAACGTTAAGCTTTACATTTTTGTCAAAAAAATCTTTTAAGTCTTCACGCTCAACATAGTATGAGTTTAATATTTCTATTTTTTCATCTTCTCCTGCATCATTTCCAAATAGTTCTTTGTCGATAATATTAATATTTAAAATTGGTTGCATATAATTTTTGTGTTAAAAAACAGGTTTATAAATGTAAAGATATCAATTTATGTGTTTTTAAGTAAAATTTTGGATTTTTATGCATAATCTAATACTAAGAGAATACCATCTCGATGATATGCAAGATACGCACAATGTCACAACTAGGGAAGTGCTGATCAATTCGCTTTCATAACGACCCTGGCGCCAAATGGTCGGATGACTACTAAGGGCAAGGCTCAAGTGCGCCATTTGGACACGAACTCATGCATTGGGATAGCTTGAACTTTTTAATAATGAAAGTTTCGAAATGCTTTGTTCCGGCTCTTGCCCGAGCCCTGCGCGCCTGCGGCGCACGGTCGTGGCTCTAATTAGGTCTCGGCCAAGCATGGCCCTATGCATAAGTTCTTGTCGAAATGGCGGACCTACTCTTCCTTCCCTCCACCCACAACAACTGCCAAGACGCAGAGCCATCTCGCCGACCCTTGACGAGGCGCAGGGCAGCGGCAGCATGCAGCACCCCCAGAAAAACCAATTCCCCCCTCGGAAAAGTTAATGAAACTCATTCCCATTTAGCGTACACTTACTCGCCAGCCAGAAATCCCCGCAACACCAACAAGGAGGTATCCAGCCAAAAACAAGCTCGAAGAGACTTTATGACCGGATACGCTTTACGGGATACGCTCCCGCAGCGGCGCCTGGCTGCACGCCATCGCTGCTCCCCCCTGTTGGCTCGTACGTCGCTGGCCTGCGCCATCTCTACCATGTTCCTGGCATCGGCATTTGCCCAGGAAAATGACAGCAGCCAGTCCCCATTCATGCAGACGTTGCCGCCGGTCGAGGTGAGCGAGCAGGCCCTGGCTGAGCCGGGCACCGCGACGACGGTCAGTGGCGACGCGCTCGATCGCGCCAACAATATGAAGGATGTGGTGCGCAACCAGCCGCTGGTGTCCGCGCCGGGCACAGCGGCGGGGACGACCCGGAACCGCAGCAGCTTTGACCGGTCCGGCACGACCGGCTATAACATACGCGGCATCGAAGGCAATCGGGTCGGCATGGATGTCGACGGCATTGAAATGCCCGATGCCACGACCCGTCCTTACGTGAGCCGGGCCGGCGTCAATTCGTTTGGTGTCGGTCGCGACTTTATCGATCCGGAGATGTTTACCTCGGTGAATATTCTCTCCGGCACCACTTCGGCCACGCGCTCGGCGGGTGGCATCGGCGGGGCCGTGAGCTTCAAGACCAAGTCGGCGGACGACTATCTGCGCGGCGACAAGGTATCGTATTTTGGCGGCAAAGTGGGCTACGACTCGGCCGACAGCTCCTGGAACGAGAGCGTGACCGCCGCCGGCAAAAGCGGCAAGCTGGACGGACTGGTCAGTTATTCGCGGCGCGATGGCCATGCCACGCGCAACAACAGCGTTATCGTCGACAGCATGGCCAACGACTGGAACTCCGATGCCTTGCTGCTCAAGGGCGGGCTGCGCATCGACGCGGCCAACCGGCTCGAACTGTCGCTTGATTTGTACCGGCGCAAGAACGACACGGCTTTCTTTGGCTGGGACACGACCAGCACCTTCATCACCGAAAATTCGCAGCAGCATAGCGATACCAGCCGCAACACGCTGCAGCTGATGCACCAGTGGACGCCGGACAATGCCTGGGCCGACCAGGCCGATACGCGTCTGTATTTCCAGAGCACCGAGACGAAAGACACGACCGATACGAAGACGGTGGCCACCAACGCCAGTGTGCGCAATGTTTCCGAGAACAAGACGCGCACGTGGGGGCTGTCTAGCGTGCTCAACAAGCGACTGGGCCGGCACTATCTCAGCTATGGCTTGAACGCGTCGACGCAGGATGTGGAGCGGCCATGGAACGTGGCCGGCTACATGAAGCCGCAACCGGACACGACCACCAATCGGGCGGGACTGTTTTTGCAGGATCAGATCGGCTTCGACCTTGGCGGCCATCGCCTGGCCGTGATCCCGGCACTGCGCGCCGACTACGTCAAGATCAAGACGCGTGACCTGGAGAACTTTGTTTCGGGCGTGTTGACGCCAGCCGACGTGGAAAAAATGTACGGCACCCCGAGCACCGTCATCTGGAGTCCCAGCCTGGGCCTGAGCTACGACCTGACGCCGACCATGGCGGCATATGCGCAGTACAAGCGCAGCGGACGCGCGCCATCGGCCGGCGAGATTTTCGGCTCATGGAACCTGGCCAGCAACTATGTCGCCAACAATCAATACGCGCTGATCGGCAATCAAAACTTGAAAGAGGAAACCAGCGATGCTTTTGAGATCGGCCTGAAGGGCAAGCCAACGCCGGGCGTGACCTTGAACACGTCGCTGTTCTACACGCAATATAACGATTTCATCGCCTACACCCGCTATGGCCGCGCGATGTTCCCGGCCATGTTCACCAAGGTGCCGGCGCATATCGGCACCATTTACCAGGCCGAGAACCGCGACGATGCCAAGATTTACGGCTTCGAACTGAGCGCACGGCTGGATCACGGGCAATGGAGTCCGCAGGCCAAAGGCATTTACACGACCTGGGCCATGGGCCTGAGCCGCGGCACCGCCAAATCCAACTATGCGGGCGACAAGGACGTGCCGCTCGAGTCCGTGCTGCCGCGCAAGGCCATTATCGGTGCCGGCTACGATGCGCCGATGAAAGCGTGGGGACTGAACCTGACCGGCACTTTTGTGGGCGGCAAGCAGGCCGTGGCGACCAACCGCGATGCCTACAATAACTCGGGGCCGGTGCTGGTCGATGCCACCACGGCACTGTTCCGTGTGCCAGGCCATGCCGTGTTCGACCTGATCGGCTACTGGCAGATCAACAAGAACGTGCGCCTCGATGCCGGCATCTACAACCTGGGCGACAAGCGTTACTGGGAGTATTCCAGCGCACGCAGCCTGCAACCGTCGGTCGCCCGTGACCGGCGCGACATCGAACTGCTGACCGAATCGGGTCGTACCGCAGCGGTGTCGTTGAACCTGGCGTTCTAAGGTGTCCTGCCGGCCTGACGCAAGTTCGGGCCGGCGGGGGGCACATTGACGCTATCCACGTCTCATTCACAAGAGGGAAACATGAAACAGCAGAAAACAGGGCACGGTGCGCGCGCCAGCCGTCTCGCCATGGCGGCCATGGTGGCAGCCATGATGGCCGCCTGTACGTCGGCGCCACCGCCAGCGGCGCAGCAGCCAGCAACACAGCAGCCAACCGCCGCCGCAGGGCCAGCGGCGCCCGCCGGTGGCCATGGCCTGTCGGCATTTATCGGCGGTTTCGACGCCAACCGCGATGGCGTGGTGACGCGGCAGGAGTACGACGCGGTACGCACGCAGCGCTTCACGGCGGCCGATACCAATCACGATGGCGTGCTCGGCGAAGATGAATACGTGGCCGAGTTCGAAGGACGCCTGCAGCAGCAGTACGCTGGCAAGGCGCAGGACGAGCGCTACGCAGGGTCGATCAAGCAGGCGCATGTGCGCTTCAAGATTCTCGACACCGACCATGACGGCAAGTTGACGCTGGCGGAAGAAAACGCGATTGCCGGGAAAACCTTCCAGCGCACCGATACCAATGGCGATGGCAAGATCGATCAAGCCGATGGAGAGAAGAAATGATGCGACCATTTTTGCTGCGCGCGCTCGTTGCCACATCGTCTCTGCTCATGCTGACGGCACACGCCCATACACCCTATTTGTTGCCGAGCAGCTTCGATGTGCAGCCGAAGGAGGCGATCGGGGTCGATGCGGGTTTCACCGAGAAATTCTTTGTCCCCGCCGTGGCGTTTGGCGAGACGGCATTTTCGATCGTCACGCCGGAAGGCGCGCGCATTCCCTTCGGTGATATCCATCAGTTCAAGCAGCGTACGGTGGCCGAACAAACACTGCCTGATGAGAAAGGGACGTATCGCCTCAGCACCGGCCCCCGGCTGGGCGCCGTGTTTCGCACCTGGGAACACAAGGGCAAGACCGAGTCCGCACGCGATCCGAAGCAAGTCATGCCGGCAGGCGCCAAGTTGCTGAGCCACTATCAGTCGCTGTCGATTGCCGAGGCCTATGTCACGGCCGGCAAGCCATCGACGAAGGCGCTGGCGCCGGTCGGCAAGGGACTGGAAATCGTCGCCATCACGCATCCGAGCGATCTGTTCGTCAACGAGAAATTCGATTTCGTCGTGCAATACGACGGCAAGCCCTTGGCGAACCAGAAGGTCAGTGTGTATCGGTCGGCGATGGATCTGGCCAGCCAGAGCACGGTGCAACATCTGTCCACCGATGCCAACGGGAAAGTGGCCCTGCCATTGACGAAATCCGGACTGTATCTGGCCCTGGTGCGTTTTCAGGCACCGGCGCCGGCCGGTGCGGCCGCGCCGATGTACGGCAACAATTACACCCTGACGTTCCGCGTCCTGGATCAATGACGGGATGCAGGCGGCGTTGCGGGCAACGCGCAACGACGATCTGTTGATCGCCCCGCACAGGGGAGGCCTATGGCTGGCCGCCCCTTGTCTCACCGAGCAGCAAGACCTTTTGACTCTTCGTCAATCAATTGCAACACCGCCCGCGCCATCAACCCACTGCGCGTCTCATGGCGCGCCGCCGCATACCGGTCTACCTTGCTCAGCACAAACCGTGGCAGGCTGATGTTGATCCGCTCCGGCTTGCTATCGAGTTTGTCGAGATCAAGTTCGACCAAGGCCCAGATCCCTCCCGCATGATCAGGATTTGCCTGCAGATCCTCAATTTTGCTTTGTGTGATTTCCACAGGTTCGCCCAGCTCCAGCAGCGTTTCTATATGGCTGACGATGGCCACCCGGACGTTTTTCAACGCTTCCTCGACGCTGTCCCCCCATGAGTAAACGCCTTTGATGTCAGGTACGTTCACACCGTACACACTACCTTCATCTTTGAAAATGACGACCGGGATATCCATCGCTGTTCCCTTGCTATTGACTTGATCTGGACTGGCTGCCAGAACGCATGAACATTACTTCAGTCCAGAGGTCTTCAGTATGCTGTTCCACGTGCCGATCGGCAGGTCTTTCTTCGGATGCGGCACAGTGACGAGTCCTGGTTTCTCAGGATGTTTGAAGTGATGATGACTACCCTTGATACGTACTACTCGCCATCCATCTGCTTCCAGCATGTGAATCAATTGACTTGAGTTCATGTGCCTCCCGACTGCAGTTGCAGGTCATCATACACATAAACAGGAATTGTGTATAAGTGTGTATTCAAGGCAATCCCACCCGTTCACCGCTGCCCCAACTCCCCCACCAAAAACTCCACAAACGTCCTCACCCTCAGCGACAAATGCCGCGCATGCGGATACAGCACGATAAACGGCCGCGAGCAGCCGCCGTGTTGCGGCAGCAGCTCGACCAGCTCGCCCTGGGCCAGCTCGCGTTCGACGATAAAGCGGTAGGTCTGCACGATGCCGGCGCCGGCACGCGCCAGCATCGCCATGCCCAGATAGCCTTCCGAGCAATGGTAGCCGCCTTGCGTGACTACTTCGGTCGTTTTGCCATCCACATTGAACGGCCAGGCGATGCGCCGGCCGGTGCTGGGCAGCGCGAACTGGACGCAGTCGTGCTGCTGCAAATCCTCGATGTTCAGCGGCGTGCCGGCCCGGCGCAAATAGGCCGGCGCGGCCACCAGCACCAGTTCGGCGTCCTCGAGCTTGCGGGCGATCAGGTTGGAATCGGCCGGCACCCGGCCGCGGATGGCCAGGTCGTAGCCTTCGCCGGCGAAATCGATATTGCGGTTGCTGATGTGCAGGTCGAATTGCACCTCGGGGTAGCGCGCGCGAAACGCCGGCAGCAGGGGCAGGATGCGGTGATTGCCATACGAGGTAGGCATGCTGATGCGCAACAGGCCGGCCGGTGCGGACTGGTCGCCCGTGACTTCACGCTCGGCTTCCACCAGCTGCGACAGCGCCTGGCGGCATTGCTCAAAATAGACGCGGCCGCTGTCGGTCAGGCGGATCTGCCGCGTGGTGCGCACGAACAGCCGCACGCCCAGGCGTTCTTCCAGCCGGGACACCGAACGGCTGACCGCCGCCGGCGTCACGCCCGCCGTGTTGGCGGCGGCCGTAAAGCTGCCCAGTTCCGCCGCCAGGCAAAACAGTTCGATGCTGCCCAGTAAAACGTCGTCGAAGTGCCGTTGCATGCGAAATCCATGATGTTTGATTGACGCCATTGTGCATCAAGCATGGCGGTTCAGTTGCTCAGGCGCGTTCCTTGCCGGCGGCTTCGCGCTGGCGCAAGGTGGTGACGGCTTCGCCGCCCCAGCCCCAGTTGTCGGTGTCGACTTCGTCGATGACGACGAAGGTCGATTGCGGACTTTTGTTCAGCACGCGTTGCAGCAGGTCGGTGGTGCCTTCGATCAGCGCCAGTTTCTGGGCGGCGGTGACACCTTCACGGGTGACGCGGATATTTACGTAGGGCATGGTGTTTCCTCGGTTGGCAATGCGGGAATGTGGATGAATGTCTTGTTGACGATGAGCCAGTTTCCGGCGCGCAGGATCAGCGTCAGGTATAGCTGATACCGGAAGCCCAGCATCGGTGAAGACAGTTTTACGCTGGCAATGCTGCCCGCCACGTCGATGTTGAGCGGGCGCATCAAAAATGGCTCGCCGCGCCTGGCCGGGCTGTCACGCCCGGCCACCGCGCGCAGATAAGCGGCGACGGGCTGGTGATAGGCCTGGCCGCCGATGTCGCCATACACCTGGGCGCCGTCGTCGAACAAGGTGGCGAGCAGCGCGGTGTTGCCGGTGTACACGCCGTCAAAGTAGCGGTCGATCAGCGCCAGGATCTGCGCATGTGCAGACATGGCTTACCAGGTGCCCGCGGTGGCGCCGCCGTCGACGGCCAGCACCACGCCGCTGGTGAATTTCGCTTCGGTCAGGTACAGCACGGCGTCGACCACGTCCTGGGTCGCGCCGGTACTGCCATTCGGCGCCAGCGTCCTGAGGAAGCCTTGCGTACCCTCGTCGCTGCTGTGCATGGGGGTGTCGATAATGCCGGGAGCGACCGCCGAGACCTTGACGTTGGACGCGGCCAGTTCGATCGCCAGTCCGCGCGTTGCGTGGTTCAGGCCGCCCTTGATCAGGATCGGCAACAAGGCCGGCACCTTGACGTTCGGCTGCATGGCGATGCTGGCCGTGATCGTGACGATATGGCCCGCGCCATTGGCCGCCATGTGGGCGGCCGCGGCCTGGGTGGGATAAAAGAAACCTTTCAGGTTGGTGGCGATGATCGCGTCCAGGTCGTCTTCGGTGTAGTCGGCGATGGCTTTGGCGATAAAGATGCCGGCGTTATTCAGCAGAACATCGACTTTGCCGAAGGCGGCAATCGCCTGCGTGAATAGCGCTGTCGCTGTGGCGGGCAGGGCGATGTCGCCGGCCACCAGCAGGAAGTTGGCCGGGTTGCCGAGTTTGTCGCTGGCCGCCTGCAGGCGTTCCATGCTGCGGGCGTTGCCGACCACGTTGTAGCCGCGCTGCAGATATGCCGCGGCCAGGGCGTAGCCGATGCCGCTCGAGGCGCCGGTGACGATGACTGTCTTGTTGTTGGTGCTCATGTAAAACCTCTTCGGTAAGTATGTCGATGATGCCGCCGGGGTCGCATGGACTCCCAGCGGCGCAGCGGTGAGGGCGGGATGCCGGCTCCGCTGCAAACAACTATACCTATGCCGTATGCATCGATAAATCACCGTTGAAGAGATAGACTTGATACATGATGTAATGAATTGTCGGCGCGGGTGTTGATCCGATTACACGCCAGCCAGCACCGTCACATCCCCCGAGCGCCAGACGTTGTCGACCGTTACCCGTTCGATCAGCCATACACCTTCCTGCCGCACCAGTTTCACGTCATAGCGGTTTTTCATCATGTAATGGCGCGAGTGGTCCTGGCGCGGCAGGTGCTGCGCTTCGACGAGTGCGTCGAGCCGGGCCGTATCGCCGTCGATGCTGGCGCGCGGATTGCTGACGCTGTGCGTGGTGTCGAAGCCACTGAGCGAGGTGGACAGGGCGGCGACAATGGTGGCGCGGCCTTGCAGCACCGGGTATTCAAAGCCGGCCTTGGCGGCGGCCGGGCCGAAATCGGAGACGGCGTTTTCGGTAAAGGCGGACGCCAGCAGGTCGGCGTCGCGCAGGTCGATGCCGGCGGCGAAGCGGTACAGGGTGTCGATGACGGCGAACTTGTCGGCGATGTCGTTGGGAATGGCGTGGGACATGGAGTACTCCTGATCAATGAATAAGGTGAAGCTGCATGGTATACGTTGTATACTTGGTGTCAATCAGGCACTTGAATGCAATCAGGTATACAAAAGGAAACCCCATGAGCACCCATCACGCGCCGGCGCAGGCCGCAGGCAGCCCCGCCATCGAAGTCCATGGCCTCGATACATCGAACCGTTTGCTGCTCGATCAGATCACGGACAAATGGTCCGTCCTGATCCTGACGGCGCTGTGCAAGCAGCCGTTGCGCTTCAATGAGATCAAGCGCTGCCTCGATGGCATTACGCAAAAGGCGCTGACGCAAAGCCTGCGCCGGCTCGAGCGCAGCGGCATCCTGGCGCGGCGCGTGATACCGTCGTCGCAGGTGGCGGTGGAGTACAGCATCACGCCGCTGGGGCGCACGCTGGAAGGGCCGTTCACGGCCTTGTTCTTGTGGACGATCACGCATTCCAGCGATGTGCTGCAGGCGCAGGCGGCGTTCGACCAGCGGCCGATCTGATGCGCGCATAAAAAAAGCCCGCCGAAGCGGGCTGTCAAGCTGATGCCGGTCTGAAAAAAATCAGAACTGATTCATGGTGTTGTCCTTGCCGGCCGCCTTCAATGCTGCTTCGCCGCTGAAATAATCCTTGTGATCATCGCCGATGTCGGAGCCCGACATGTTCTGGTGCTTGACGCAGGCGATGCCCTGGCGGATCTCCTTGCGCTGTACGCCGGCCACGTAGCCCAGCATGCCCTGGTCGCCGAAGTATTCCTTGGCCAGGTTGTCGGTCGACAGCGCGGCCGTATGGTAGGTCGGCAGGGTGATCAGGTGGTGGAAGATACCGGCTTCGCGGGCCGCGTCGGCCTGGAAGGTGCGGATTTTTTCATCTGCCGTGGCGGCCAGTTCGGTGTTGTCGTATTCCACGCTCATCAGCTGGCCACGCTCGTAGGCGGACACGTCTTTGCCATCGGCTTTCAGCGCGTCATACACTTGCTGGCGGAAGTTCAGGGTCCAGTTGAACGATGGGCTGTTGTTGTACACCAGCTTGGCGTTCGGGATGACCTTGCGGATTTCGCTGACCATGCCGCCGATTTGCGAGATATGCGGTTTTTCGGTTTCGATCCACAGCAGGTCGGCGCCGTTTTGCAGCGAGGTGATGCAATCCAAAACGCAGCGCTCTTCGCCGGTGCCGGCGCGGAACTGGAACAGGTTGCTCGGCAGGCGTTTCGGGCGCAGCAGTTTGCCTTCGCGCTTGATGATCACGTCGCCATTGCCCAGTGCGTCGGCCGACACTTCTTCGCAGTCGAGGAAGGCGTTGTACTGGTCGCCCAGGTCGCCTGGGGTGTTGGTGACGGCGATCTGTTTCGTCAGGCCGGCGCCCAGCGAGTCGGTGCGGGCGACGATGATGCCGTCGTCCACGCCCAGCTCCAGGAAGGCGTAGCGGATGGCGCGGATCTTGGCCAGGAAGTCTTCGTGCGGCACCGTCACTTTGCCGTCCTGGTGGCCGCATTGTTTTTCGTCCGACACCTGGTTTTCGATCTGGATGCAGCAGGCGCCCGCTTCGATGAACTGCTTGGCCAGCAGATAGGTCGCTTCGGCATTGCCGAAACCGGCGTCGATGTCGGCGATGATGGGCACCACGTGGGTGATGTGGCCATCGATCTTGGCCTGGATCGCCTGCTTGGCGTCGCCTTCGGCGGCGTCCAGCTGGCGGAACAGGCCGCCCAGTTCACGCGCATCGGCCTGGCGCAAAAAGGTGTAGAGCTCCTTGATCAGGGCGGAGACGGCGGTTTTTTCATGCATCGACTGGTCCGGCAGCGGGCCGAACTCGGAGCGCAGCGCAGCCACCATCCAGCCGGACAGATACAGGTAGCGGCGGTCGGTGCTGTTGAAGTGCTTCTTGATCGAGATCATTTTTTGCTGACCGATGAAACCGTGCCAGCAGCCCAGCGACTGGGTGTATTTGGACGAGTCGGCGTCGTAGGCGGCCATGTCGGCACGCATGATTTTCGCCGTGTACTTGGCGATGTCGAGGCCTGTCTTGAACTTGTTCTGGGCGCGCATGCGGGCGGCGGACTCGGGATTGATGGCGTTCCAGGCGCTGCCTTGTTGCTCTTTCAAACCTGCAACTGCCTTGATGTCGTCTTGATATTGGGACATGTGAATCTCCTGAAAAAAAGCGAAGTAAGAAAATCGTCGAGTGTGCCGCCGCGTCTTGTTGAAGCAAACTGCATGACTAAATAGTAGGCCATTTTTGTGAAGTTCATCAAGTCTTATATAAGACATATAACTTAAATTTTATCCTTGTTTTTCAATGACTTGACTATGATATTCCATGATGCGAAACGAATTTTCAAAAAGCGAGACGCATGAGGCAGGCGCCGCGCCACCGGTATTTCGCAATGTGAAATGGGGTTTCAGATTTTGGTGCAGTGCAGCGATTATGCCGCATGCGGGCGGGCAATTGTTTGATCAGACGCTGACCCGGTTGCGCCCGGCGGTCTTCGACTGATACAGCAGGGCGTCAGCGCGCTGCAGCAATTGCGTCGGGCTGGCATCCTGATAGTCACCGTTGCTGGTGGTGGCCACGCCGAGGCTGACCGTCACCAGGCCGATCGGGCTGCCGGCATGCACGATGCCCAGTGCCAATACTGTCTGGCGTATCGCTTCGGCCACCAGAGCGGCGCCGGCGCTGTCGGTGCCGGGCAGGATAACGGCAAATTCCTCGCCGCCATAGCGCGCCGCCAGGTCTCCGCAGCGGGCGGCGCTGCCGGCCACGGCCTTGGCCACCGCGCGCAGGCAGTCGTCGCCGGCCACATGGCCGTAGGCGTCGTTGAATTTCTTGAAGTAATCGACGTCCAGCAGTATCAATGACAAGGGCTCGTCTTCGCGCCGGGCGCGCTTGCGCTCCCGTTCCAGCGTGTCATCAAAAGCGCGCCGGTTGGCCAGGCTGGTGAGGCCATCCTTCCAGGCCATGGTCTGGAGGTCGGCATTGGCTTTTTCCAGTTCCAGGCTGGCCACGCGCAACTCGGTTTCCACCTGGTCGCGCATGGCCATCTGGCGCATCAGCTTGCGGAAGAACCACACCAGCGCGGCGATGGCGCACAGGGCGGCGCCGAGGATCTGCAGGCTGGCCACTTTCCATTGCGAAAAGATGTCCTGTTTTGAGAGCGCCGCCGAGACGATGATGGGGTAGCCGTCGAGGCGACGGTAGCTGTACAGCCGCTCGATGCCGTCGATTTTCGCCACCCGCATGATGGTGCCGGCGCGGCCGTTTTCGCGGTAGCTGCGCATGATCGCGCCCGATGACAGGTCGGTGCCGATCAGTTTTTCCTGGAACGGGCGGCGGTAGATCAGGGTGCCGTTTTCGAGCGCAAAGAACACCGTGCCCGATTTGCCCAGGTCCAGGCTGTCGAACACGCGCTCGAACGAGTCCAGCCGCAAGGTGGCCAGCGCCACGCCGGCAAAGCTGCCGTCGGCATGGTCTATCCTGCGGGAAACGGGAATGATCCAGTGGCCGGTCGAGCGGCTGCGCACGGGGGCGCTGATATGGGTGGTGGTTTGCGGGTTAGTTTTGTGAAAGACAAAGTAATCGCGGTCCGAATTGTCGCCCTTGAAGGGCACGCCCAGCGAGGTGGCTTTCCAGGCGCCCGTTTCGTCGTAGATGAACAGGCCGTGGATTTCCGTCACTTTCCTGGTCAGCTGCACCAGGTAGGCATCGAGGCGCTTGCCAGCCTGGCCGCTGCTGCCGTCGCGTTCGGAGCGCTCGACAATATCGTCGAGGATCACGTCGGCGATCTTGATCGCCGTGTCGGCCTGCGAGGCGAGGGTGCGCGCCATGTTTTCGGTCGCTACCTCGGCTTCGCGCAGGCGGATCTCGCGCGACGACCAGATGGTCCAGGCGGTGGCCGCCAGCAGCGCCGCGCAGATGCAGAACAGCGCCACGCTCATCAGGCCGATCAATGGCCGTTGCTGGTGGCGTGATCTGGCTGGCGCTTGTTTTGTTTCCTGCATGAAGCCGCCTCTGCAAGAAAGCTGGCCGGTTGCAAAGTTGCTGCCCGGCCAGCTGGACGTTAATGCGCCGTATGGTGCCCGTTTCTGACGAACAGGGCCGTGAGCATGCCGACCACGCACACGCCGATCACATAATAGGCCGGGCCCAGCACATTGCTTTTCAGCATCAGGGTCACCACGACCGGCGTCAGGCCGCCAAAAATCGCATACGAGATGTTGTATGAAAACGACAAGCCCGAGAAGCGCACCTGCGCCGGGAACGCCTGCACCAGCACGCAGGGCACGGCGCCGACCACGCCCACGAAGAGGCCGGTGATCGCGTACAGCGGCAGCAGCAGGTTGGGGCGGCTGCCGACGGTGGTATAGAACACCCAGGTGGCAATCGCCAGCAGCAGCGAGCCGACCAGGATCACCGGTTTGGCGCCCAGGCGGTCGGCCAGCCAGCCGGCGATCACGCAGCCGAACGCCAGGCACAGGGTGGCGCAGGTATTGGCGATCAGGGTGGTGCGCGCGTCGATATGGTGGATCTTCTGCAGCAGGGCAGGTGTCATCAAGATCACCACGACGATGCCTGCCGACAGCATCCAGGTCAGCAGGATGGAGACCGTCACGGCGCCGCGGTGGCTGCGCAGCACGGATTTCAGGGGCATTTCGGTGGCCAGCGCCTTGCGCTGCTGCATTTCCGCAAACACCGGGGTTTCGTGCAGCCAGCGGCGCAGATACATGGCGCCAAAGCCGAAGATGCCGCCCAGCAGGAAGGGATAGCGCCAGGCGCCGTCCAGCACTTCGGCCGGCGTATAGACGGTGTTCAGGCCGGTGGCAACCAGTGAGCCCAGCAAAATTCCCACCGTCAGGCCGGCCGTCAGAATGCCGCAGGCCAGGCCCGTGTAGCGGCTCGGCACGTGTTCCGATACAAACACCCAGGCCCCAGGCACTTCGCCGCCGACGGCCGCGCCCTGGAAGATGCGCATCAACAGCAGCAGCAATGGCGCCGCCAGGCCGATGGTGGCGTAGGTCGGCAGCAGGCCGATCAGCAGGGTCGGCACGGCCATCATCAGGATCGACAGGGTGAACATGCGCTTGCGACCGAGCAAGTCGCCGAAGTGGGCCATCACGATGCCGCCCAGCGGGCGCACCACATAACCGGCGGCAAAGATGCCGAAGGTTTGCAGCAGGCGCAGCCAGTCCGGCATTTCCGGCGGGAAGAACAATTGGCCGATGGCGTTGGCGAAGAAAACAAAGATGATGAAATCGTAGAATTCCAGCGCCCCGCCCAGGGCGGCCAGCGACAGTGTTTTGTAGTCCTGTTGGGTCAGGGGGCGTGCGGGCGCAATATCAGAGGAAGCCATGTGTCTCTTTTATGGGTTTTATGGGAGGAACTGCCATCCGTAGCATACGCATTTCCAACCATTGAGTAAACGTTACGCCCCGATGTCGACCAGCGGTGTCGCTTGCCCGCATGGCTTTGCCTCCTGCCGTACCCGTCTCGGCCGGCGCCAGCGATACAATCGCGCTGCAACGACCGAATCTCCTACTGTACAAGTGACTATGCTGACCAAGAAACTGATCGATTACTGCAAGGAGCAAGGCTGGTGGTATGAGGACGCCAGTGCCGATTACGCGCTGGAACTGGAACGCCTGGGCGTGGAGGCGGCCTCGGCTTTCGGGCAGTTCTACCTGCATGTGGAAGACGGCCCGACCTTCATCCGGCGCGGCCGGGAGCTGTACCAGGTGTGCTGGTTTGCCAGGAACACCAATTATGCGCTGACCGTACAGAGCTGCCATGAGACCCTGGGGCTGCCGCAAGCCTATCTGCCGCTCGACAGTTTCGAAGCGGAAAGCGGTTACTTTTATCACCGTGACACGGGCCAGGTGCTGCGTGTTTCCCTGGGCAGTGAATTGCTGGATTTCAAGGAAGGGCGCTTGACGCCGCAGTGGCCGAGCTTCAATGACTTTCTGCTCCATTATTTCGAGCTGCCTGGATGAATGCAGAGGTGATCGATATTTCCAAAATGCAATTTTTATTTTATGATTGCCGTTTTGATCATTGCAAAATGGACCATTGATGAAGACGTATTTTTTGAAGAGCTATCTTGCCGCCGTGTTTTTTTGCTCAATAGCGATCCCTGCTCACGCCGGTTTGGCAGAAGGCCAGGCTGCCTATGACGCCGGCAATTACGCCGTGGCGCAACGCGAATGGCAGACATTGGCCGAGCAGGGCGACGCACATGCACAAGTCAGACTTGGCTGGTTGTACGAGGCCGGCAAAGGGGTGGTCAAGGACGATGTGCAGGCTGTGAGCTGGTATCGCAAGGCGGCGGAGCAGGGCGATGCGAACGGTCAGAGCAGCCTCGGGGCTCTGTTGCTTGGCGACAATGCCAAGGTTCGGGATGATGCGCAAGCCTTGACGTGGATACGCAAGAGCGCCGACCAGGGAAATACGATTGCCCTGTACAACCTGGGCTATATGTATGCCAATGGGCGCGGCGTGCCGAAGGATGAGAAGCAGGCTTTTGCTTGGTATCGGAAGGCTGCGGAGCAAGGCGATAGGGATGCCCAGTATCAGCTGGGTTCCCGATATGGTAGTGGCACCGGTGTCGCCAAGGATGACAAGCAGTCAGCCGTCTGGTACGGCAAGGCGGCCGAGCAGGGCCATATTTCCTCACAATATTTCTTGGGCTTGAGGTATGACAACGGCCAGGGTGTGCCCAAGGATGAAAAGCTGGCGGCGGCCTGGTATCGCAAGGCAGCCGACCAGGGCCATTCCAGTGCGCAGAACAACCTTGGTGCTGCTTATTACCATGGTACTGGCGTGCTCAAGGATGAAGTCATGGCCGCCAGCCTGTACCGCGCGGCGGCGATGCAGGGCAATGGCATGGGGCAACGTAACCTGGCGTACTGTTATCAGACCGGCAGCGGCATGGAGCCGGACTTGATCAAGGCCTATGCCTGGTTCAACCTGGCTTCCGCCGATGAAGAGGCCGGGCCGAAGGCGGGCGTGGCCCGCGATAAACTGGCGCAGGAAATGAGCAAGGCACAAATTGCGGAGGCGCAACGCTTGTCGCGCGAGTGGAAACCGGGCGGCGACCTGGGCAAGTCCACCTTGAAACCCGCCAAACCTGCGCCAGCGCCGGCACCGGCCAAGCCACGCCAGGCCAGCGCCGACGCTTCCCCGTATCCGGCCCGCCCGCAGGCACGCCCCGGCGTCACCACCTGCAATACGAATTGCAACAATGGCGATTGCTACCGTACTTATGACACGGGCAAGAAGGTGCGCTTCCAGGCGCCCCGCAAGCTCGATCCGTTCACCAGTCAATGGACGTGGGATGCTGGCACTTGCTGAATGCCTGCTGTGCTACCCTCGCGCATTCCATCCACGCGTCAGGATAGCCATGCAGCCACGCTTGATCCCTTTCTTCCTTGCCAGCCAGTTGTTCGCGCTGGCGCCGGCCTTCGCGCAAGCGCAGGATGCCCGCGATCAATTCTTTGCGACCATGCAAAGCCTGTGCGGCCAGCAATTCGAGGGGGTGCTGGTGTACCCCCGGCATGGGCAGCATGATTTCTCGGGAAAACGCCTGCTGGCCAATTTCGCCGACTGCGGCGAGACGCAAGTCAGGGTGCCGTTCCAGGTGGGCGAGGACAAGTCGCGCACCTGGATCATCAGCCGCACGCTGGCCGGCCTGGCCTTGCAGCATGACCATCGTCACGCGGATGGCACGCCCGACGCCGTCACCATGTATGGCGGCATGGCGAGCAGCGAGGGATCGGCCCGCTCGCAATCGTTCCTGGCCGATGATTACACGGCCAGGCTGGTCAAGGGTGCCGCCACCAATGTCTGGACCATCAGCGTCAGCGCCGATGGCTCGACCCTGACCTATCACCTCGAGCGCGATAGCCAGCCGCGCGCCACGGTCGTGTTCAAGCGCGGCAGCGCCACCTGATGCCAGGCTGGACCTCGCCTCCCCAGTTGCTGGCGCTGGCGGTCTTTTATGAACAGGCGGCGGCCGAGCCGGGCGCCGTTTCCGATGCCATCTTTCTCGATACCGTCAGCCGCGCCCACTGGCCCACCAATTGCTGGAGCCATGCCCAGGCATCCCTGGCCATTGTCGCGCACGGCTGCATGTTGCGCCCGCAACTGACGCGTGAACTGATCGCGCTGCCGGTCGCCGCCATGATGGCGGGCGGACTCGACAGCGCTGCGGCGATCATCGAGTACGGCACGGCCTGCGCCGCCATGGCCCAGCCCTATGTTGCATTCACGCCCGAAGGCCGGCGCTGGATGGACCGGCAGTGGCCCACATTGTGTGCGCTGGTCGATCAGGTGGTTGCCGCGCAGTGGCAGGCACTGATGCAGGACGACAGCTGAAGCTACGCCAGTTACAATAACGGAATAACTATTCCACTTCTTGGACTCATCAATGCCCGAACTTGCCGCCATCGCTTTTCCCCAGATGATCGTTCCACCCGAACCCACCCAGGCGCGCAGCAAGCAGGCCTTCGAGCGCCTGCTGCAAGTGGGGGAACAACTGCTGGCGGAGAACCGCTTCGATGAAATTGGCGTGGCCGACCTGGCCAAACTGGCCGAGACTTCGGTCGGCACCTTTTACCGCTTGCTGAAAGACAAGGACACCCTGAGCCGCTTGCTGCTGCAGCGCTTTTTTTCCGACATGGTGACGCAGGTGGAAGCGCTGACCGAGCTGCACCAGTGGCAGGAGCGCAGCCTGGAAGACTTCATCCGCGCCATGGTGGCGATGTTTGTGGCGGTCAATCATGGCCGGCGCGGCGTGCTGCGCGCGTTGATCACGCGTTCGTCGCAGGATGCGCAGTTCCGCGACCGGGTGCACCAGATCAATCACCTGATTTCCCAGCGCACGGTGGCCGTGCTGGCCAGCAAGTCGGCCAGCATCGCCCACCCGAATCCCACCCAGGCCATGATGGTGGTGCCACCGGTGCTGCTGGGCATCCTCAACCAGCACACGCTGACCGGTTCGCTGTCGTTTTTGTCGGCCGCGGCGCTGGAAGATGAGCTGGTGCGCATCGCCCTCAATTATTTACGCTAACGATAAATTTATCTTGAAATCGGAATTCGGATTCCGTATTATGACTCCAAGGATAAGCGAGCGTTGATTGCAACCTTCGATTTGTCCATGAACACACAGCATGTTCACAGGAGACAGCAATGCGGCGCCACGCGACATCCGATATCAGTTTGCATTATCTCGATTTCCACGCCGGGCCGGGGCAGGGCGATCCCGTGTTCCTGCTGCATGGCCTCGGCTCCTGCGCCGAAGACTGGCGCCCGCAGATCGATGCGCTGGCTGGCAAGCACCGCCTGATCGTGCCGGACCTGCGCGGCCACGGCATCAGCCCCGCGCCCGACGGCGCCTGGCGGATCGGCGACTTCGCCAACGATCTGTTCAATCTGATGGACCAGCTCGACTTGCCGCGCGTGCACCTGGTCGGCTTTTCGCTGGGCGGCATGGTGGCGCTGGAAGTGGCCAACCGCGCGCCGCACCGGGTCGCCTCGTTGTGCCTGATCAACTCGCAACCGTTCCAGGGCGGCAAACCCGCTTCCCTGCTGTTTGCCTACTGGCTGCGCCGCACGGTGATCGCCACCTTCGGCCTGAAAGCGATGGGCAAGATCATCGGCAAGAAACTGTTTCCCGAGCCGGCGCAACAGGCGCTGGTCGAACGATTTGCCGCGCAGATGGCCGGCATGTCCAGGCGCGCCTACCTGGCCGCGCTGGACGCCATTTTCCACTGGCACATCACGCTGCAGGCGCAGGCCCTGGCCACGCCGCTGCTGATCGTGGCGGCCGACCAGGACTACACGCCCGTCGCCAGCAAGCACGCTTTTGCCGCACAGTTCCAGCATTGCGAATTCCAGATCATCGCCAATTCGCGCCATGCGACGCCCCTGGACCAGGCGCCGCGCGTCAACGCGTTGTTGCAGTCCTTCCTGTCCTTACCGCCACATTCAAAATAAACGGGCCGCCTGCCGCACCGGCAGGGGCGCGCTTGCAGTGCTGACAGACAGTGCCCGCTGCGTGCGGCGGGCAGCGTGACGCCTGGTCATCCTGGAAGCGTGCCCTTGTGCATGCCGCAGCGAGTTCGATAACAAGGAGACCTCATGAAACCTGCTTTGAAATTGCTGCCCGCCGCGCTGGCCCTTGCCGGCGCTTTCACCATTGCCCTGCCTGCCCAGTCCCAGGAGAGCGCCGCCTCGGTTGACGACCAGGAAGCCCGGGAGCGCATGGAAACCGTCACCGTGTCGGCGCGCCGGCGCGAGGAACGCCTGCAGGATGTGCCGCTGGCCGTCACCGCGTTTTCCGCCAAGGCCCTGGAGCGGGCGAATATCCAGAACCTGGCCGACCTGCAGGAACGGGTGCCGAACCTGACGGTCTATGCCTCGCGCGGCACCAATACCACCCTCACGGCGTTCATCCGCGGCGTGGGCCAGGCCGACCCGGTCTGGGGCGTCGATCCTGGTGTCGGCATTTATTTTGACGATGTGTACATGGCGCGCCCGCAAGGCGCCCTGCTCGATGTGTTCGACGTGCAGCGCATCGAAGTACTGCGCGGGCCGCAAGGCACCTTGTACGGCAAGAACACCATCGGCGGCGCCATCAAGTATATTTCGCGCCCGCTGGCAAAAGAAAACGGCGCCTCGGCGGAAGTGGGCATCGGCAATTATCAGCAGCGCAACGTCAAGGCGGCCTTCAACCTGGCCAGCGAGAACGGCGTGTGGCGCGCGCGCCTGGCGGCGGCCAAGCTGGACCGGGACGGCTTCGGCCGCAACACGTATAACGGCGAACAGGTCAGCGACCAGGACAGCACGGCGGCGCGTGTGTCGGTCGGCTATTTTCCGCAAGACATCCCCCTCAGCATCGTGCTGAGCCTGGACGCCACCGATGACAAATCGGGCGTGCGCGGCTTCCAGCGCATGGGTACCAGCGCCTTCGATCCGCTGCGCCGTCCGCCATCGAAAGACGCCTACGATATCGAAAGCGGCATGCCGGGCAACAATTTTACCCACAACCGCGGCGGCTCGCTGGTGGCCAATTATGCGCTGTCGAACGACTGGTCCATCAAAGCCATCGGAGCGAAACGGCGCAGCAACTCCGAACAGACCATCGACTTCGACGGCCTGCCGCAGCCGATTGCCGATGTGTTCGGCGACTCGCGCGACGAGCAGAAAAGCCTGGAACTGCAAGCGTCGTACAGCGGCGATCATGGCTCCGGCGTGATCGGCCTGTACCGCTTCGAAGGCACGGCCGGCGGCGGCATCTACAACAATTTCCTGGGCCGCCAGTTCACCTCGGCCGTCAGTACGGTCGAGACCGACAGCACGGCGCTGTACACCGACTGGACCTGGCCGCTGGGCCCGCTGTGGAGCGTCAATGCGGGCCTGCGCCACACACGGGAAACCAAGCGCGCCATCGTGCTGAACCAGGTGTTTGCCGACGCCGGCTTTACGCGGCCGGTGCAGAACGCGGCCGACTTCGATAAATCCCTGTCGGTCAGCAATACTTCGCCCAAGCTGTCGCTGCGCTACCAGGCGTCCGCCACGACGAATCTGTATGGCAACGTCTCGCGCGGCTTCAAGTCGGGCGGCTACAACGTGCGCGCCAATAACCTGGTGGTGGCCGATTCGGCGCGGCCTTACCGCGATGAAACCCTCGACGCGCTGGAAGTGGGCATGAAGTACGCCGCGCCCGACGACACCTTCGACGTGAACGTGGCCCTGTTCCACAACCGCTACAAGGATATCCAGCTGTCCGTCTTTACCAGCTACACGCAGCCGGGCGGCTTGCCGGGTTTCTATGGCGACTTCACCAATGCCGGCAAGGCCACCGTGCAGGGGGCCGAATTCGAGTTCTCATGGCGACCCAACCGGCAATGGGAAGTCAACGGTTTCCTGGCTTTTCTTGACGCCAAATACAAGGAATTCATCAGTGGTGGCCAGGATATCGCCGCCACGCAAAAATTCAGCAATACACCGCGCAAGCAGCTGGGCTTGAACCTCAGCCGCACCGACCGCGATGTGCTGGGAGGAACGTTGCGCAGCATGCTCGGCTATGGCTACCGCAGCAAGGTCTACCCGACCACCGACCTGAGTGCAACCCTGGCCCAGGGCGGCTACGGCTTGTGGACGGCCGGCGTGGTGTGGGAAGGCGCAAAACACTGGACCTTCAGCCTGCATGGCAGCAACCTGGGCGACAAGCGCTACCGTACCGATGGCTACAACATTCCCGCCGTGTATATCCTGGACGGCTTCTACGGCCCGCCGCGCCAGGTGATTGCCAAGGCCGGCTATAAATTTTAAGCAGCAGTAATCACTCCAAGGAGACTGGCATGGTTTACAAGTACCTGCGTTACTGTTTGACGAGCTTGATCGCCGCCTGCGGCCTGCTGGCGGCGCTGCCGGCCTCGGCCGGGCAATGGGACTTTGGCCTGTATGCGAGCCTGTGGGGCTCGCGTGAATACCAGGTCTGGCTGCCCAGCAACTACAACCCGAACACACCGTTGCCGGTGGTGCTGATGCTGCATGGCTGCGGTTCCGAGCCGAACAGCATGGCGGCCGTCAGCCGCTACAACGCGCTGGCCGACAGCGAGCACTTTATCGTCGTCTATCCGCGCCAGAACGCCAGCGCCAACCCCATGCGCTGCTGGAATTTCATGCTGCCGCTGAACCAGGAGCGGGGCACGGGCGAGCCTGCCGTGCTGATGGGCATCCTCAACAAGGTGAAGAACAAGTACGCGGTCGATACCCGGCGTGTGTACGTGACGGGCATCTCGGCCGGCGGCGCCATGGCCTCCATCATGGCGGCCTGCTATTCCGACGTGTTCGCCGCCGTGATGGTGCATTCGGGCGGCATGTACAAGGGCGCCACCGGCCTGGTGACGGCGGCCGATTCGCTGTTCAACGGCAGCACTTTCGATCCGAAAGCAAGGGGCAGGGATGCCTGGCAGTGCTCGGGTTCGCCGCGCCGCTTGATGCCGACCATGGTGTTCCACGGCACGGCCGATATCGTGGTCAACCCCGTCAATGGCGAGCAGACCGTCGAGCAGTTCCTGCAGACCAATGACTACGGCGACGATGGCCTGGACAATGACAGCGTACGCTACCGTGCCGACAGCATCGTGCGCCAGACGGTGCCGTATGGCCGCAGTTACACCATCGACACGTACGTGGCCCACGGCGCCGTGATCGCGCAGAAATATACGGTCGAAGGCATGAACCACGCCTGGAGCGGCGGCCCGCCGGGCTGGCCTTTCAGCGATGAGCTGGGTCCGGACGCGACCACCATCAGCTGGAATTTCTTCAGGAACTACCAGCGCTGAACGCCGGCCTTATTTCAGCAGCCGCTGCATCATGATGTCGAAAAAGCGCGGCTGGCTTGACGCCAGGCAGACCTGGGCGTTGGGCTGGCCCTTGGCCTCGCGCGTAAAACCGTCATTGGTGACGGCAATGCGCAGCGGCGTGGTGGGGCAACTGGCGGGATCGATCAGCCAGGTGACGGGCACCACGTCGAACAGCGACGGCATGTTGCTCGACCACGGCTGGTAGCTGTCGATCCACTGATGGTAGAGCAGGGTGACGGCGTCGGTCAGCGGCGAGCCGTGGCCGAAGATGGCGTTGCGTTCGACTTCGTCGAGGCGGATCTGGGTCGAGTCCAGCGGCATCATGACGATAGGCACGCCAGCGTTGAACAGCGCTTGCGCACCGGCAATATCGGAGACGATGTTGTATTCCTTGTCGGCCGGACGCACCGGCACATACTGCGACTTGCGGTAGCCGGCCCGCACCGAGCCGCCCATCATCACCACCTGTTTTACTTTGCCAAACGCGGCCTTGTCGCGGGCGATGGCCGCGCCGACATTCGTGAGCGGTCCCAGCGCCAGCAAGGTGACCTGGCCCGGCTGGTGCGCCACTTCGCGCAATATGAAACTGGCGGCGTCTTCCGGCGCCCTCCCCGGCGCCTGCCCGCGCAGCGCATAGCGCGCCTGGGTAAATGGCGTGGGATTGGCGGTGGCGGCGCCTTGCGCGACGGGAATGCCGCTGTGGCCTGTTTCACGTAGAAAACGTTCCAGCAAGCGCGTGCGCAAGGCCGTGTCGCCCCAGGCCGTGGTAATGCCGACAATCTCGATATCGGGACTTTGCAGCAGCAGGGCCAGGGCAAACGCGTCGTCGATATCGTCGCCGATATCCATGTCGACAATCACTTTATGGGGAGCATTGGGCGCGGCTGGCGCGGCGCTGGCAGCGCCGGACAGCAGCATGCCGGCAAGGAAAATCGGCAGCAGGACCGCGCGGCGCGGCAACAGGGAATAGCAGGACATGGCACACCTGGAGAGAGGGGAATGGCGGCGATTTTAGCAGCGTGCTGTACGGCAAGGGTTTGATTGCTCGCGTTTGTTTTGCGACTGGCCCATAATCACGTCAAAGCTGGTACGAACAAGACAGGGATGGTTGCGTGGAAACAGATGAACTGAAAGCCAATGATGTGGCGCTGGTGCAGTCGATTGCATCCGTGCCCACCATCATGCGCGTGATCGCGGAAAGCACCGGCTTGCGCTTCGTGTGCGTGGCGCGCGTGACGGAAACGTCGTGGACCACCTGCGCCGTGCTCGATGGTCTGGGCTACAACCTGGCGCCCGGCGACGAGCTGGTGCTGTCGAGTACCTTGTGCGACGCCGTGCGCACGCGGCAAACCGCCATCATCATCGACAGCGTGGCCGCCAGCGACCTGTACCGTGACCACCCGACGCCGAAGCAATACGGCTTCGACAGTTATTTTTCGATTCCGCTGTACTGGCAGGACGGGCAATTTTTTGGCACGCTGTGCGGTCTCGATCCGGAACCCAACACCCTGGCGTCGCAAAAGGTGCGCGACTCGCTGCAGCTGTATGCGGAACTGATTTCCCTGCAGCTGGAAACGGGCAAGCGCATGATCGACACCGAAGGCGCCTTGCTGGCCGAACGCGAAACGGCCGAGCTGCGCGAACAGTTTATCGCCGTGCTGGGGCACGACTTGCGCACGCCGCTGGCGTCCATCGTCAACGGCGCGGAATTGATCAAGCTGATGTCGCCCGGCAACAAGGCCAGCAAGGTAGCCGAGCGCGTCGCCCGCAGCGGCCACCGCATCGGCGGCCTGGTCGACGACCTGATGGACTTTACGCGCGGCCGCCTCGGTGGCGGCATTCCGCTGGCCATGGTCAGCACCGCCATCCTGGGCACGCAACTGGCGCATGCGGTGGCCGAACTGGAAAGCGGCCATCCGGGCCGGCGCATCCACAGCGAGATCGATTTGCAATGCGAGCTCGTCTGCGACCCCAGGCGCCTCACGCAATTGCTGTCGAACCTGCTGGTCAATGCCTTGATCCATGGTGACGCCAGCCAGCCCATCCACGTGACGGCGCATTGCCGGGACGGCAAGCTGCTGATCGCCGTCGCCAACCAGGGCCAGCCGATCGCACCGGCCACCCTGGAGCGGCTGTTCCACCCCTTCTGGCGCGGCAACCAGTCCAACCCCGGCACCGCCGGCCTGGGGCTGGGCCTGTACATCGCCTCGCAAATCGCCCGCTCCCACAAGGGTGAATTGAGCGTCAGCTCGACCGACGCGGGGACCGTGTTCAGCTTCAGCATGGCACTGCCGTCATGACTGCGACTGGCAAGACTAGTTGCTAAAAATCAAGTATCACCCCGCCTTCCCGTGGCATTGTCGTTTTTTCAAGGCAAGTTCCGGAGGCGGCGATGGACGGTGGCGGCGACGATTTTCCAGCATTTTTCGAGCAGGACCATGCCCTGGGCGCAAACCGCCCTCTGCGCTTGCGCCTGGCGTCCGCGCCTGACCTGCCAGCGGGCGCCTTGATACCGCAGACCGTGTTTGGCCGACAAGCCATTTGCGGCGGCATCGCGTATCGCCTGCTGTGCGTGTCGCGCCATGCCGGCCTGCCGCTGGCCAGCCTGATCGCCTTGCCGGCCGCGCTCGATATGGTCACCGACCAGGGCCAGCTGTCCAGCGTGTGCGGCATCGTCACCGAAGCCAGCGCCGGCGACAGCGATGGCGGCCTGGCCAGCTATCAGCTGGTATTCACCGATGTATTTTCCATTATGGAAAAGCGCGTCAATACGCGCGTGTTTCGCCGCCAGAGCGATATCGAGATCGTCCAGCTGCTGCTGGATGAATGGATACGCAGCAACAGCATCCTGGCCCATGCCTTTCAGTATGCCTATGCGGATTTTTTTGAAGCGGAAAGCTATCCGCAGCGCGAATTCGTGATGCAGCATAACGAGTCCGATGCGGCCTTCGTGCGCCGCTTGCTGGCGCGCAGCGGGGTGGGCTGGTTTTTTCGTGCCGGCAACCCATGCCCGGCCCATGCGCCGGCGGCACCGTCGCACACCCTGGTACTGTTCAACCATGCCGATGGCTTGCGGCAGAGTGCGGCGGGCAGCGTGCGCTACCATGCGGAACGGGCTACCGAAGAGCGCGATACCCTGAGTGCCTGGAGCGAGGTGCGTACCTTGCAAGCGGGAAAGGTTACGCGTCATCGCTGGAACGAGGAGCATCCGCGCGGACGTGCCTTCATGTCGGCCGAGATGACGGGCGGCATGCACGGCAATGCGCTGGCCGCCACGCTCGACGATTATCTGGTGTTGCCGCCACGCACGGCGCAAACGGGCGCCTCGGACCATGAAGAGCTGTGTCATCTGGGCATGCTGGCGATGCAGCGTCACGATTACGCCAGCCATTGTTTCCATGCCGAAGGCAGCGTGCGCGACCTGTGCGCGGGCGCATATTTCACCTTGCTTGGCCATCCCGATATCGACCGCTTGCCTGCGGTTGAACGCGACTTTGTCGTCACCTCGCTGCAAGTGGCCGCGCAGAACAATCTGCCGCAGGCGCTGGCCGCGCGCGTGCGGCGCTTGTTCGAGCGCAACCGCTGGCTGCAGGAAGGCGATGCGCTGCTGCAACGCGATGTCGACGCCATGGTGGCGCACGGCCCCATGCGCATGCATGTCGCCTTGACGGCCGTACGGCGTGGCGTGCCCATCGTGCCGGCCTATGATCCCCGTACCGACCTGCCGCCGCTGGCCATGCAAAGCGCGCTGGTGGTGGGGCCGGCAAATGAAGAGGTGCATTGCGATGCGCATGGCCGGGTGAAAGTGCGTTTTCCCGCCACCCGCCTGGTTGACCATCAACATGCGCGCGGCACCGGCGCGGGCGATACCGACGCCGATTCCGCCTGGGTGCGCGTGGCGTCGAGCTGGGCCGGCAACGGCCCTGGCAGTGGCCGCCAGTGCGGTTTCCTCGGTTTGCCACGGGTGGGCAGCGAAGTCTTGCTGGCGTTTCCAGGCGGCGACCCGGACCTGCCGGTGATCGTCGGCCAGCTGTATAACCACAGCGCGCAGCCGGTAGCCCTGTCCGATGCGGGTGAGTTGCCCGGCAACCGCTATTTGTCGGGCATGAAAAGCCGTGAAATCAAGGGCGGGCGTGCCAATCAGCTGCGCTTCGATGACAGGCAGGGAAAGATCAATGCCCGGCTGGCCAGCGACCATGGCGTTTCGCAATTGAACCTGGGCTGGCTGTCACGCGAGCGGCTCAGTGGCCAGGATGGCCAGGGCGCAGCGCGCGGCGAAGGCGCGGAACTGCGTACCGACGAACAACTGTCGCTGCGTGCCGGCAAGGGCATGCTGCTGTCGGCCTGGCAGCGGCTCGATGCGGAAGGCGGCCAGATGGCGCGCGGCGAGATGCTGGCGCTGATGGACAATTGCCTGGACCTGTTCCGCTCGCTGGGCAGGTACGCGGCCAGCCACGAGGGCGGCAAGCATGAAGAACAGGCGCAGCAGGAACTGCGGCAGGACCTGAAAAACTGGGAGGGTGCCAGCAATACCGAACCGCGCGCCGAGCCCGGCGGTGCGCCCGTGATCGCCGTCACGGCGCCGGCCGGCATCAGCTTTGCCAGTTCCAAGGCCATCATCAGCTATGCCGCCAGCAATATCGATACGGTGGCGCAGCAGCATCTGCAATGGGTGGCGGGCCTGGGCTGCAGCGTGAACGCCGGCAAGGGCATTTCCCTGTTTGCCCATGCGGACGGCCTGCGCGCCATCGCCCATCACGGCAAGCTGCTGCTGCAAAGCCAGCACGACGACACCGATATCAATGCAGGCAAGAATCTCAAGCTGACGGCCAGCGAGGGCAAGGTCACGGTCATGGCCGACGAGATCGTGTTGATCTCCAAGCACGGCGCCTTTATCCGCATCGCCGACGGCATTACCGTGGGCAGCGAGTCGCCACTGAAATTCAACGCGCCCAGCTTTGCCTTCGGCGACGCGCAAACCATGGAAGCGCAATTGCCGGGCTTTGCCGATGCCCCGGCCGACCAGCAATTCATCTTTCAGTATGAGGACGACGACGGCCAGCAGGAACCGCAACTGGCGCCGCAAGCTTCGTTTGAAGTAAAACTTGGCGATGGCTCGACGGCGGATGGACTCAGCGATGCGGCCGCCAAGAGCGAGCTGCTGGAGCGTGATGTCATGCACCTGGCTGGCATCGAAGTGTTCAATAACAAGGATGGACAACAGCGGGGGCGAGGATGAGCAGCTATCCGAAAGTACCGTATGTGGTGGGCAAGGACATGACCATCCTGCAGTGCGAGCGCACCGCCTGCAAGAAGGTGATGATACGCCGCAATTTGCCGGGCAATATCATCATCGTCCATGGCGTCAACGACCTGGGAGTCAGCTACAAGGCGGTGGAACACGGCCTGTGCGAGGGCTTGAAGGAGCGCCTGGGGCGCGGCTTCACGCCGGCGTCCTACCGCATGCCGGTGGCCGCCGACAAGGACAAACTGGAAGAAGACCCGGACGCCGTGTTTTTCAAGCGCAATTTCAACGAAGAGACGAACAGCCCCGTGATTCCGTTCTACTGGGGCTACCGTGAGGTGGGGGACAAGAGCGGCACCATGAATGGCCAGTATATCGACCGTTACGGTAACAGGCTGGACAAGGATCTGTCGAAAGAGGGCGGCCCTTTCGGCAACGCCACCAGCAGCCTGCCCGACATGTGGCGCCGTGGCATTTATGCGCCGCTCGATCCGGTGGGTGACGCCCTGCGGCCTTTGCGCACTGCCCCGGGCCGCATGTATATGGTGCTGGCGGCGCAGCGCTTGGCCGCGCTGATTTCCATGATCCGCGATTACGATCCCGGTGACACCGTCAGCATCGTTGCGCACAGCCAGGGCTGCTTGCTGTCGCTGCTGGCGCAGGCCATGCTGATGGAGAAGGGACTGGCGCCGGCCGACACCCTGATCCTGATGCATCCGCCCTACAGCCTGGTCGACGAAATTCCCTCTTTGATGAAAATTCTCAGTTCGCTCGATGGCGGCGAGGATGCGGCCATGCTGCCCCATTATCATTTGCTTGATGGCATGCAGACGCTGGCGGCGCGGCTGCAGACCCTGGTCAATATCGTGGCGGGAGTAGGCAAAGGCGGTGGCAAGGCGGGTGCGCCGGTCTTTGCCGGTTTGAAGGAAGACCAGCATCGTGGCATGGTCGGCAGCGGCTGGAAAGCGGAAGCGGACCGCGACAACCGAGGCAAGGTGGTCCTGTATTTTTGCCCTGAAGATATGACGGTCGCGCTTGACAATATCCAGGGCATGGGCTGGGATGGGGTGGCTGATGTTGCGATGGGGAGCGAGATCGCGACCGAAGAGAAAGTCTACGATGATGACGGCCAGAGAGGCGTTCTCAGCAAGCAAGTGGTGCGTGACCATGTGCGCAAACCGCTGGAGGAATTAGGTCAGCGTTTTTACCAGCGCGTATTCAGCAGCAAGGAAAGGCTGGACCCTGCGACAGGAAAAAATGCGGTGTCGTTGGTGGGAAAGCCGCCACCGTTCGATTTTCCTTTACGGCTGCAGACGGAAACAGAGCAGTCGCACGTGGATGTCACGCTGCGTAGCGATCGTGCGCAGCACAAGCAGGTCGCCTGGCCTATCAACAGCAAACTCGGCAAGACGGAACAGCGCAATGGCATCCGTACCATCACGGGCGAGGCATTGCTGAGGCCTGTGCCAGCCGACCTGCGCGGCATGTCGCAAATCGATCCTGCAGATATTCCGGCTACGTCGATGATGAAAAATCGCAAGCCGACAGATCGGGGGCCGGTCGAGGAGGTTGATCCCTGCGAAGCGACGATCGCCCCGACCAGCGGGCGCGGCATGCAGCTACGCAGCGAGTATCGACCTGATCCGCGCGGCTCTCAGAAATTCCCCGATGAGGAAGAGGATCTCAGCGCACGTGAGCTGGTCTTGATGACGGCAAGCTATAACAAGGAGAAAGGGCTGGACAAGAAACCCGAATTGGACCGCCGCACCGTCGTCTCTGCAAAACGCCAGATAGATAGCAAGGTCTTGGCCAAGATTGCTGAAAGCCCGAATGAAGCGCGCCTGCGCTGGCAGCGTGAAGTGAGCGCCAAATCTTTTCATAGTTCGATTATCGGCAGCGCCAAAAACCATAGTCAGGTAACGGCGTATGACGTGGCCATCGGCAGCGGCAAGGCCAGTTCGGATCCGAAGTTTTATGCGTATTTGTGTGCGGTGGCGGATTGGCGGGTGAAAACTCCCGGCCCTACTGACAAGCCGAGGGATGGAATACTGTTGGCGCAAGACTTTCGTACTTTGCATGCCGTGTATCTGGCTGTCGAGCCAGCATGGAGGAAAGTAATCATCAACGGAAATATCGATTATTACAACAGCGGTGTATTGCCTGCAGGACTGCCATTGCTGTCAGGTGGCTTGTGGAAGATCGTCATTTCTCAGACAAAAAATCTGAAGGTGGTGACTTAAAAGCCGGCGGAAAAATAAACATCAATGTCGTTCGATGCAATCTTGCTCAAAGGTGATAATCATGATGCTGCGTCTATTCTGGTTTTTATCGGTAGTGCTGGTTTTGATTGTCGGAGTGTTATGGATAGGCGCTGCCGCGAAGAGCGACACCCGTCAGCAGATATCTGAGAAGCTGTCGGCAGAGGCAAATGCCAAGTCCAGTGAACAGACGCAACGCGAGTATGTGCTGGAGGTGATCGGCCTGGGTGTCACGCTCGACAAGTACCGGCAAGGCAAGCTGTGGGATGCTCTGCAACAGGGAAGTCCTTTTACCACCATACGCGAGCAGGATCCCAAGAAATATCCATGGACGGGGACGGACAAGAACGGCAGAAGCGGAACCAGAGCCTATGATGCGCTGGAAAATGGCATCAATTTCACCCCCATCTGCTGGGGAATGCCATCGTTTTATGCTGGCTCGCCCATACTTGATCCTGCTCAGTTGCCGACTCCGAATGAGCCGATAGCCGGACTGGTATCCGGTGCGGAAACAGGTGGCATGCCCATGCATCTCTTTTCGATTGCTTCCTGGAAGCTCGATGAGCATCCCGATGATCTGTTGAACGAAGTGTTTGCTTTTTTTGATGCGCATCCGGATGTCCCTTTTGTGGCGGTGCATTCCGAAGACAGTGTCGGTACCCGCGATGGGAACCGCAAGTCTGGTGATCCGATGAAGCTGATAGATGGCTATTACATCCCCGATATGCCCGATGCCACCGCAGTGTTTATCCTGGCGCGCAGGGAGAGGGTCGCATCCATGCTTCCGTATATATGGGACGATCCTGAAAATAAATTTGTGAATGAGCAGTTGCGGGCCATGTATTACGATTTGAAGAGATCGCTTGCCAGACCGGTCCTGGCAATATGGTCCAGTATCATGATGCCGCGCCAACCCACCGTCCCCGAATGGCTGGCCGCCACCGCCAAATTCGCCCAGCGTCCCGATGTTCGTGGCACCGGCCTGTACCAGTTCAATGCCATCAATCCGTGGATCAACCATCCGCCGCAAACCTGGAAACCGACGCCGTGGTTTCCGATACCGTGGAACCGCGCGCAGATGGAAACCTTCGACCGCCTGCCGTCGTTCGGCTTTGTGCACCGGCCCGTGTTTGTCAAATTCAAGGACGAGAACGGCAAGCCGGTGACGCGCCGTGACGAGCGGCAGAAGATCTTCAACGCGGGCTGGCAGGAAGCGCTGCGGACCTTGCCGGAAGCCGAGCGCAGCAAGGGAGCGGCACGCATTATTGCCGCCACCGGCAAGCAGCCGGCGCAGCAATTGATGCTCGAAGGCATGCTGCACGCGTATGCGGAGCAGGGCGGGCCGGAGATCGACAGCAGCAAGTCAGCGCAGTTCATCAACACCGACCATCGCCTGGGCAATACGGGCGCGGCCACCTTTTTCGTGCAGATGGCCATCGGCGTGATGGGCAGCTACCGCGACGGCGGCGCCAGCGCGGCCATCAACCTGCGCGACCGCGATGAGGCGAGCATCATCTTTATTACGCCGCCGACGGACGCCGTGCGCGAGGAGCAGGCGCCGCGCGAGATCTTCCGCAGCCGGGTCACGCCGTCCGTCGACCCTGCCAACTATGCGGCGCCATCGGTGGAATCCCTGCTGGAAGACCAGGCAACGAAATAGGAGGGCAATCATGCGCAAAGTCATTCGTATGGGCGACGCCACCACGCATGGTGGCAAGGTGGTGTCCTGCGCCGCCAGCCATTTCACGGTGGGCGGCATCGCGGTGGCCTGTGTGGGCGACCTGTGCAGTTGCCCGGTCAAGGGTCACAACGGCTGCACCATTTCCAGCGGTAGCGAACGCCACACCATCAATGGCATTGCGGTGGCGTTCGAAGGCGACCGCACCAGTTGCGGCGCGACGCTGATTGCCGGTGGCGCCACTTATGGTGACACCTGAGTTCCACCTGATCCACCTGCCGCTCATCTATAATTCCCCGACCGACCTCTCAAGGAATTGCATGCAAGTTATTTCCCTGCGTCCGCTGGCGCTGCTGGCCTGGCTGGCCTATGGCGTTTCCGCCAGCGCTGCCGAGCCCGCCGCGCCGCCGACCCGCGCGGCAAGCAGCGAGGAACGCCAGTCGTTCGAGACCTTTTATTCCCTGGCGCATCCCGGTGAAAAAGCCGCGCGCATGCTGTTCGATGTCACGCGCGATGCCTCCGGACGCGGCTGGACCGTCAGCGCCACCACGGAA
Organism: Janthinobacterium sp. J1-1; assembly: GCF_030944405.1. Classification (NCBI taxonomy): domain Bacteria; kingdom Pseudomonadati; phylum Pseudomonadota; class Betaproteobacteria; order Burkholderiales; family Oxalobacteraceae; genus Janthinobacterium; species Janthinobacterium sp. J1-1. Next base: position 6,423,681 of record NZ_CP132339.1, on the reverse strand, counting down.
GCGCCGCCGCACCGGGGCCAGGGCGCATTGTGCCGCACGCATCGCACCAGCTTTGTATTGCAGGGGTCGGGCAAGCAGGCCAAGTGGAAAGAGAGCGGGCAGCTCTATTACGCCTGGCTGGACCGTGGCGCCTGCCGGCCGGTGGCCGAGCCGGTGCGCTTGCTGCAGCGCGTGCCCGATGCGGAACTGGAAGGCGTGTTGCTGTACCAGAAACCGTTGCTGGCGCGGGCACGTCTGCTGATGGCCGGTAATACCGAATGTGCGCCGCTGCGGGCCTTGAATTTCAGCCTGGCGGCGGTCGATGTGGGGGCCTCGCGGCCGCAGGCGCAGGAGCAGTATGCGCTGGTGTTCAGAAGCGACCGCAACAGTTACGCCCGCGTCTGGCTGCGCAGGAGCGGCCAGCAATATGACGCCTGGACGGTGACTTGTCCGCCGGTGCTGTAGCTGCCGTTCGGCACGATTTTCCCGGAAGCACGAATTGAAACGATAATGGCTTCATCACCTATCAACAGGAGCTCAGGATGACTTGGTCGGCAAAGCAATACTCGGAATTTGAAAATGAACGTACCCGCCCGGTGCGCGACCTGGTGGCTGCCATCGCGCAGCGCGAAGTCCACCTGGCGGTCGATCTCGGTTGCGGTCCCGGCAATTCGACCGAAGTGCTGCGCCATCGTTTCCCCGAGGCAGTCATCAGCGGCCTGGACAGTTCCGCAGACATGGTCGCGGCGGCGCGCAAGCGTTTGCCGGCGCTCGATTTCGCGGTTGCCGATATCGCGGCCTGGAACGCGCCACCGGCTGGCAAGGTCGATGTGATCCTGGCCAACGCCTCGCTGCAATGGTTGCCCGACCACGCCACGCTGTATCCGCACCTGGCGGCCCAGCTCGCACCCGGCGGCTGCCTGGCGATCCAGACCCCGGACAACCTCGACGAACCAGCCCACCGGCTGGCGCGTGAAGTGGCGGCGGACGGGCCCTGGTCGGCCACGATCGGCGCGATCCGGCACAATCCGCGCCATGGCGCCAGCGATTATTATGCGATCTTGCAGCCCCATTGCAAACACGTTGATGTCTGGCGCACAACGTATTATCATCCGCTGGCCGGTGCCTCGGCGGTGGTGGAGTGGTTCAAGGGCAGCGCCCTGCAGCCATATCTGGCGCCGCTGGACGATGCGCAACAGGCGGCCTTTTTGCAGCGCTACCAGGAAGCAATCGCCAAGGCGTATCCCGCCCTGGCCGACGGCACGGTGCTGCTGCCCTTTCCGCGCCTGTTCATCGTGGCCAACCGTTAAGTTGGGCGAGATTCGGGGTCTGCTTCCGCACTGACCAGGTCGACATCGCTGCCGCCTGGCTGTAGACTGCGCCTCTTGTTTTCTTCTCTCGGAATGCCGCCATGAATCAACAATCCACTTCCGCCCGCAGCTGGGGCACCGTCGTTACCCATAGCGACGAGATGGCCATCATCTACCGCTATGTCGACACCTTCCATGACGACTGGGACCTGTCGTCGCAGCCGGACCGCATCATCATCGCCTGGCGCTATGAAGACGAGACCGGCATGCCGTCGCCGAACGAGCGCGAGCACATGGAAGAGCTGGAAGCGGCGCTGGCGCCGGTGGTCGAGGAAGAGGGCTTTGCCACCCTGGCGCTGGTGTCGACCGGCGAAAACCTGCGCGAATGGATTTATTACACGCAGTCGGGCGAGGAATTTTTCAACCGCCTCAATACGGCGCTGGCGCCGCGGCCGAAGTTCCCGATTGAAATCCGCAGCGCGGCCGACCCGGCATGGTCGACCTACGCCGGCTTCATGGCAGCACTACCGCAAGGCTGATCAGCCCAGCGCCGCCACCACGATACGGGTCGCGGCCGTGATGATGTCCTGGTTGGTCGGCGCGTTCTTTTGTTCACGCGTGTAGTAGATGGCGATCACCAGCGGCGCTGTCGCGTCGCCGGAGGGGTAGGCGACGCCGATATCGTTGACGCTGCCGTAGGCGCCCGAACCGGTCTTGTCGGCCACGCTCCAGCCGGCAGGCACGCCGGCACGGATGCGCTTGTCGCCGGTGGTGTTGCCGCGCATCCAAGTGTCGAGCTGCTGGCGTTGCGCTGCCGGCAAACTGGTGCGCAGCAGCAGGCCGTCCAGGCTGTGCACGGTGGCCGCCGGGCTGGTGGTGTCGCGCACTTCGCCCGGGATGGCGCTATTGAGTTCCGTTTCCCAGCGTTCCAGCTGGAATACCTCATTGCCGATGCTGCGCGCATAGGCCGTTACCGCCTGCGGGCCACCCAATATTTTCATCAGGAAGTTTGCCGCGCTGTTGTCGCTGGTTTGCAAGGTGGCGGCGCACAGCTCGGCCACGCGCATGCCGGTGGCCACATGTTGTTCCGTGACCGGCGAATAAGTGACCAGTTCCCTGGCTTCATAGCGCACCAGCTTGTTCATCAAGTGCGGGTCGCTGGTGCTGCGCGCCAGCACCGCCGCCGCCAGCATGGATTTGAACGTGCTGCACATGGGAAAGCGTTCGTCGGCGCGGTGGGCGATGCGCGCGCCACTGCCGGTGTGCAGGGCAGACACGCCCAGGCGCCCGCCGGCGGCCTGTTCCAGTGCCGCCAGTTGCGCCTGGGCGTCCGCCGCCGTGGTGGCGTTGGGCGCGGCATGCAATAGCGCTGCCGGGCACAGCAGGGCGGCGCCGGCCAGGATCAGCACCTGGCGGCGGGAATGATTGAGTTCTTCAGACATGGTCGGTCTTCTTTTGATGGGTGGATACGGTGGCCAGCAATTCGCCGATGGCGTGCAGATTGGCCGGTTTGGTCAGGTGATGGTCGAAGCCGGCCGCGCTGGACTGGCTGCGGTCGTCCTCTGCGCCCCAGCCCGTGAGGGCGATCAGCACGGCGTGCGCGCCGGCTGGCGTCCGGCGCAGGGCGCGCGCGACGTCATGGCCGTTCATGCCGGGCAGGCCGATGTCGAGAAACACCACCTCGGGCAGGAATTGCGGCACCACGGCCAGCGCCTGGGCGCCATCGTGTACCACCTGCGTGGTGTGGCCCATGATGTCGAGCACGGCGGCGAGGGTGTCGGCGGCGTCGACATTGTCGTCCACCACCAGCACGCGAAACGGCACGGTCGCTGCTGGCAATGACTGCGGCGTGTCGTCGTCCCTGGCCGCCGGTGCTGGCGCCGCCAGCGGCAGGCGTACCGTAAAAGTGCTGCCCAGGCCGGTGCCGGCACTGGCCGCGCTGGCGCTGCCGCCGTGCAACTCAGCCAGGCGCCGCACCAGCGACAAGCCGATGCCCAGCCCGCCTTGCGCGCGGCCCATGTTCTGGCCCACCTGGGTGAACATGTCGAACACGGTGGACAAGGAGGCGGCCGGTATGCCCACGCCGCTGTCGCGTACGTCGATGTGCGCGTCGTCGCCGGTGCGGCGCGCCGTCAATACGATCTGGCCTTTGGCCGGCGTATACTTGGCGGCGTTGTTGAGCAGGTTGCCGACCACCTGCGCCAGGCGTGTCGGGTCGGCGTCGAGCGGCAAGGCCTGCTCATCGATATTCACCTGCAATTGATGCTGGTTGGCTTCGATCAGCGGCATGCTGGTTTCCACCGCGCTGGCGATAATGGTCTTCAGATCCGTGCGTTCCAGCTTGAGTTCGATCTGTCCGCGCGTGATGCGCGCCACGTCCAGCAGGTCATTGACCAGGTGCACCATCTGGTTGACCTGCCGCTCCATCACGTCGCGCACGCGCGCCACCGTGGCCGGCTTGTCGGCCGCCAGGCGCATGATCTGCAGGCCGTTGCGGATCGGTGCCAGCGGATTGCGCAATTCATGCGCCAGGGTGGCCAGGAATTCGGTCTTGCGCCGGTCCATCTCCGACAGGTCGTCGGCCAGCTGGCGCAGTTGTTTCTCGGCACGTTTGCGCTCGCTGATATCGGTAAACAACACCGTCAGCCTGGTGCTGCCCGGCTCGCCCAGGCGCGCCGCGAAGATCTCGAACCAGCGCTCCATGGCGTGCGCCTCGTCTTCGTACCGCATCGGGTGGCCGGTCTTGAGCACCTGGTCGTAAAAGTCGAACCAGTGCTGGTCGTGCTCGGGCACGAAGCTGCGGATGGTCTTGCCGATCGCGTTCTCCAGCCCCGACTGCTTGACGAAGGCAGGGTTCGCTTCCAGGTAGCGGAAATCGACTGGCTTGCCCTCATCGTCGTACAGCATTTCAATCACGCAAAAGGCCTGGTCCATCAGCTCGATCAAGGTGCTGTAGCGCTCTTCGCTGCTGGACAGCGCGTCTTCCACCTGGCTCTGGCGCGTGATGTCGAGGATGACGCCGGGCAACTGCAAGGGCGTGCCATCGGCGCCATATTCGGCACGGCCGCGCGCCAGCACCGAGTGGTACTGACCATCCAGGGCACGCACGCGGTAGCGCGATTCGAACGGCTGCTGCGATTGCAGCGCCTGCTCGATCTGCCTGCCGACCCGCTCGCGGTCGTCGGGATGGATCACGTCCACATAGCGTGCCAGCGGCGCGGGACCGGAGCTGCTGGTATCGACGGGAAACAGGCGCGCCATATTGCTGTCGACCGTCACCTTGTCGGCCACGATATCCCAGTTCCAGGTGGCCACGTCGCCGGCAGCCAGGGTCATGCGCAAGGTTTCTTCGTTGTGCTTGCTGGCGGTGATATCCAGCGAGATGCCCGACAGGCCGATCACATTGCCGGCCGCATCGCAGGTGCAGGCGCCGCGCATATGCGCCCAATGCAGCGAGCCGTCGGGCCAGCGCACGCGTACTTCCACCTCGACATCGCTGGCGCTGGTGATCGCTTCGTGCACCGCCGCGCGCCAGCGCAGGCGGTCGGACTCGAGCATGGCCGCACTCAGCCGCTGATAGTCGACGCCTTCTCCTTGGGCAAAACCGAAATTGGTCATGCAGGTGGCCGAACACTGCATGCTGCCGCTGCCCAGGTCGATATCCCAGGTGCCCATGCGTCCACCCTGCATGGCCAGCCGCAGGCGCTGTTCCGCCTGCCGCGTGGCAGTCACGTCGGTATGCGAACCGACCCATACGCTGACGGCGCCGTCAGGGCCATATACGGGCAGCATGCGTGCGACGACGTTGCGGTAGCCGCCGTCCGCATGGCGCAGGCGGTATTCGGTGGTGCGCACGTCCGAAGGGTGTGGGTAGGCGGCGTCGGCGATGGCGCGGTCGTCGGGATGCACGGCATTGAGCCAGCCCTTGCCCATCAGTTCAGCCGTGCTCTGGCCCGTGTAGGCGCGCCATGCGGGCTGGTCGGCGTCAAAGTTGCCGGCGGTACTGGTACTCCAGGCAATGTCGCAATGGGCGCCCAGCAGGGTGCGCGCGCGCAGGGCGTTGTCGGCCAGCTGGCGCGCCGCTTCCAGGCGTGCGCTGATGTCGCGGCAGATGGCCAGCACCTGCTGCCCGGATAAGCCATCGGGCGGCAAACGATGCAGCAGCACTTGCCAGCCGTTGCCGGTGGCGCCGCCGATCAGGGTGGCGTCGCACTGCGCCTGGCCATCGCGGCGCGCCGTCTGCAGTGCGGTATCGGCGGCGATATTGTCGCTGGGTATCCACAGCCGGTCCCATCTGTTGCCATGCAGCAGGCGCCGCGCGCTGGGGTTCAGGCCGCTCAAAGTGTCATCGACGCCGATGGTGAAGACCAGGTCCGGCGTGAGATCGAACAGGGACGGTGCCGCATGGCTGGCGATACTGGCAGGCGGGTTCGGGCGGGGTTCGGGCATGGACACGGTCGGCTATGGTACGCGGGCTGCGGCTGCACCGGTATGGGGCAGGGCAGAGCTTGCAATTGTTGCGATATTACAGGCATTTGCTGGCGCGGGCATTTCCGCTTGCAGCCTTATCGCGTTTTTTCATGGCTCTTTTGAGAAGTATGAAAACCACCATGAAAACCACAAAACAGCGGGCTTTGTGGCTGAATAACCACTATCGAGGTGCTTCTTTGGATGAATGATTGTGCGTAGCAACAATATTCTTGCGGCCAAAGACGGGCTTGAATTAAATTGGCGCCTTGTTTTTAAAGTTGGCGTCTGCGAGATATCGAGACGATGCGGCCATGACCGCTGCCGGCAATGGGGCAGCAGGGACGGAGCCAGCGACGCCAGGAGCGGAGGGACATCCGCTCGCGCTGCCGCACCAGAAAGGTGCAGGCGTATGCACAGCGCCGCAAGAAGAAATACCGGAGACAGCCATTCTTCGCATTACTTTTTAACTTCTGGGGAACTCTTCATGATCAAAATGTCCAAGATGCACAAGCGTTTGTGCGCCAAAAGCGCCGCCATGCTTGCCCTTACCGCAGCCTTGCCTATCGGCACGGCCTACGCTGACGAGGCCGCCGCAGATGCAGCGCCTGCCGCCAGCCAGCTTGAAACCGTGACCGTCACGGCCCAGCGCCGCAAGGAAAACATCCGCGACGTACCAGTCTCCGTATCGATGCTGACCGCCCAAAAGCTGGACGTCATCGTCTCCGGCGGCCAGGATATCCGCATGCTGGCCGGCAAAGTGCCTAGCCTGAACGTGGAATCGTCGAACGGCCGTACCTTCCCGCGCTTCTACATCCGCGGCTACGGCAATACCGACTTCAACATTTTTGCATCGCAACCTGTTTCCCTGATTTACGACGATGTCGTGCAAGAAAACCCGATCCTGAAGGGTTACCCGATCTTCGACGTGGCCAACGTGGAAGTGCTGCGCGGCCCGCAAGGCACGCTGTTCGGCCGCAACACCCCTGCCGGCGTGGTCAAGTTCGAATCGGCCAAGCCGAGCCTGGACAAGGTCGAAGGCTATTACAGCGGTTCGATCGCCACCCACAACACCATCAATGCCGAAGGCGCCGTCAACGTGCCATTGAGCAAAGAGTGGGCGATGCGTTTCTCGACCCTGCGCCAGCACCGCGACGACTACGTCGACAACACCTTTACCGGCCAGAAAGATGCGCTGGACGGCTACAACGAACACGCCGAACGCGTGCAAGTGCTGTATGCGCCGAACACCACCTTCAACGCCCTGTTCAACGTACACCAGCGCAACACCACCGGCAGCGCGCGCGTGTTCTACGCCAACGCCATCCGTCCTGGCAGCAATGACCTGGTCGACGGCTTCGATCCGAACAAATCGTTCACCAACGCACCGAACTTCCAGAACCTGCGCACCAATGGCGCCAGCGCCCGCCTGAGCTGGGACCTGGACGGCGTGAAACTGTATTCGATCACCGGTTTCGAACATGTCGGCAGCTACCTGTCGCACGGCGATATCGACGGCGGCGCGCCAGGCATGACCCCGGCGATTCCATTCAATGTGGAAACCGCCGGCGGCATCAGCAGCGTGAAACAGTACTCGCAAGAATTCCGCGCCGAATCGAAAAATGCCGGTCCGCTGAACTGGCAGGCAGGCGTGTACTACTTCAATGAAGACGCCAACGGTTTCTCCGATACCTTCGACACCAATACCCACGTGCTCGCTTCGCATCTGGCCAGCCGCCAGAAAAACACCGCCTGGGCCACCTTCGGTTCGGTCAACTACGCTGTCAACGACGCCTTCATGCTGCGCGCCGGCCTGCGCTACACGAAAGACAAGAAAGATTTCGATACCGTGGTGGCCGACCGCGTGGTGCAAGTCAATCCGACCAGCGCCGATGTCAGCAAATCGAAATTCAACTGGGACCTGAGCGGCACCTACAAGTACACCAAGGACGTGAGCTTCTACGGCCGTGTCGCTACCGGTTTCCGTGCGCCAAGTATTGCTCCGGCAAGCTCCAGCGTGCCGGTCACCGTGGCCGATGCCGAAACCATCACCTCGTATGAAGCCGGCGTCAAGGCCGACCTGTTCGAGCGCCGCGCCCGCGTTGCTTTTAGCGTGTATGACTACCAGGTCAAGAACCAGCAACTGACGGTAGTGGGTGGTAACTCGAACGTCACGCGCCTGATCAACGCCGCCAAGACCAACGGCCGCGGCGCCGAGCTGGAACTGGAAGGTTTTGTCACGCCTAGCCTCAAAATGTCCTTGGGCGGCAGTTACAACTTCACGGAGATCGACGATCCGACCCTGTCGGTGGCCACCTGCCGCAGCTGCATCGTGACCGATCCGAAGAATGCCGCCGGCAACGCCATCATCAACGGCAATGCGTTGCCGCAAGCACCGAAGTGGACTGTGACCGCCACCGGCCGCTATTCGATCCCGATGGAAAACGGCGAGTTCTATGTCTACACCGACTGGTCCTACCGCAGCAAGATCAACTTCTTCCTGTATGAGTCGACCGAGTTCACCGGCAAGGCTCTGGTCGAAGGCGGCTTGCGCGCAGGTTACATCTGGCAAGACGGCAAGTACGAAGTGGCTGCATTCGGCCGCAACATTACCGACACCAAGCGCGTGACCGGTGCCATCGACTTCAACAACCTGACCGGCTTCATCAACGAGCCACGCCAGTTTGGCGTTCAGTTCAAAGGCAACTTCTAATTGCCGATTTCAGGCGCCGGCCTCGTGCTGGCGCCTGCCTTGAACCCGCTACGGTTTGCGCCGCGGCGGGTTTTTTTATGGTTGCTCGGAAAGTCGCCGCGCCCAGGCCGGTATTGCCCGCCGCCAGAAGTCATCGAGGCTGCCGGTCTGCACATCGAGACCCAGGAAGCGCGCAGCCGGCAGCAGGGCCGACGCGAGCAACTCTTGCGCCGGCGTGCCCGTATCGAAGGCCAGTGCCCCCGTTTGCTTCGACAGTTTTTCGCCCAGCGCATTATTGACAACAGGCACATGCAAAAATCGTGGATGCGGCAAGTTCAAGACGTCCTGCAGATACAGCTGGCGCGGCGTCGAATCGAGCAAATCCGCCCCGCGCACGATATCGGTGATGCCCTGTTCGCCGTCATCGACCACCACCGCCAGTTGATACGCCCAATAGCCATCGCCACGCAGCACGATAAAATCGCCCACCTCGCTGGCCAAGTCCTGCCGCACCTCGCCATGCCAGCGGTCCACAAAGCCGTACACAGCCGCATCGCCATCGGGCACCCGTAGTCGCAGCCCGCGGGCTTCCTTGCCCGGCGCCAGGCCATGGCGGCAAGTACCCGGATACACCGCCGCGCCATTCCTGGCCACGCCCGCCTGCAGCACCGAATCCTGTATCTCCTTGCGCGAACAGCCGCAGGCATACACCAGACCGTCACCCTGCAGCCGCGTCAAAGCCGCCTCATACAACGGCAGCCGCCGGCTCTGCCAAGTCGCCTCGCCATCCCACGCCATGCCGCAGCGCTGCAGGGACGCCAGGATGGCCGCATCGGCACCATCCACATTGCGGTCATAGTCCAGGTCCTCGATGCGCAGCAGCCATGTTCCCTGATGCACCTTGGCATCAAGATAGCTGGCCATGGCGGCCACGAGCGAGCCCATGTGCAAGGGACCGGAGGGGGAGGGGGCGAAGCGGCCGATGTAGGGGGCGGGAGCGGTGAAGTAGGACATGGTGGTGAGAGATGCTGGTGCTGTGTTGCTCGGGGTGGGAGCTTGGAGACAGCGGCAAGTATCGGGCAGGGCGCTGGGCAAGTCAAATGCTGACCCGTTTTTGATGTGATCTAATTGATAATCAGATGCGTAAAATTATCTTCAATATATGAAATTTCTTCCCTGCAATAATGCGGATCATTTAATTCTCTGAAATGTAGCTCCTTGTCGAATTGGGTTATTCTGAACTTGTTACTTGGCAGTGCTACAACACTCCCCTTTTCTGGCCAGTCTGAGCAATTCAATGTGATCAATGAATTTCCCAAGGAAATTTCATGCAGAAGGCATATTTTTAATTTTTCGGGTAGTTTCTTTAATAAAATAACCCATCCTATCTCATTCTATTTTGGGAAAAAACAATCACTATTCTTTATGAGTTCTATTATCCGTTGCTGTGCTTGTATAGATTTATTGATATTGATTAATGGTTTTGAAGTATCATTTTTTCTCGACATGATGAGTTGATCCTCGGGGTATTTTTTTTATACTGCAAGATTATGCATGAGGAAGATACTTTTATATCATGATGTACGATAATTCTTCCCCATGGGAATTGGAATACTATTTCTGATAGCCCTTTAATTTTTCCGGGATTACCACACTGTTTTTGAATTTTTTTGACGAGCGATGACTCACTGATGCCGTTGCCGAAAGAATTATTTTCAAAATAGTATATCGTGACATAATCTATTTTTGAGAAGGTTTCTTTTAAGGAAATCATCTCAACGACATGCTCGTCTACCCATCCGTTGATATCAAAAATAAAAATTCCAGGCTCAGGTGTTCTGGGTTTGATAAGGAATGTGTTGATAATTCTGTTCTTGACATCGTTTGCTGTAGTTTTTTTCGATAATGCAATATCTCCATTGATGCGCAACAATCCATTGATAAAATCAAAAGCATAAATTGGAATTTTAAATTTTTTCATTTTTATCATGCATAATTTTTATTGATGTATTTTCATGTAATTATTGCATTGGTTTAGCACGGTTCGTAGAGGCAAATATTATTCCCCATAGGATCTTCCAAGTTTAAAAAACTTGCGTAGGGCACCTCTAGGTAATCGATGAAAAAAGCAGTTTTTTCCAGTCGTTCCTTGAGCGTGCCAATATTTTTCGTTGGTAAGGTGAATAGATTGATTGTCCCACCTTTTGCACCTACGCGAGTTGCCTGCTCAATGCTTGACGGATGTATGAATTCTATCGAGAATTTTTTGTTGTACTCGTGCGCCATTGTTAGCCGGCGGCTGGTTCCTGAATCAAACTGAATAATACTATCCATCGTAACAAAAAATCCAAGATGATCAATGTAGAATTTTTTTGCTTCGTCAAAATTTAGGCAAAGTATTCCCATATTGATGGAATCTGAAGTATGAAATTTTTTCATGGATCAATGTTATTCCTGGTTGATAAGTGTCAATATAAAATAATTTATGAATCCATCAGTTTGTCGATATCGATATGTTCGAACGGTAAAGTTGGCGTTGCAAGTTGTCGGAGGATCGTCAGATGTACATCCAGATTTATTTTGGCTAGATTTTCAAGTAGCACTTTTCCACCAAGTACTAACGCTGGCTCAAAACCGAATATTTCGTCTGCTGCGAGTGGGCCGAGAATGGCGATAGCACGCTCGAAAAGCGGTTGGCCTCCTTCGTCCAAAAAGTAAAAACTTTTTGGTTCAATCGAGGAAAAAAAACAACGAATGGAAAAATTCAAATCTTCTTTTCCTTTCGGTTTTAATTCCTTGGGGAGAACAAATATTTTATTAAGTGGACATGCCACCGTAACGTTTTGTCCTGTTTTTTCGCCACATGCATAAAGATAGCCAAATGCAGACCTTGCAATGACATGGAATGCATCAAGCTGTTCCAGCTGGGTATTTTCCAGCCATTCATCCAGCAAATCTTCATACTCATCGGGATCGACTGTCCAAAAAAGTCCATTTGCGTATCCGCACCATCCTTCTTCCTCCCAGTACCTCAGTAGCTGATCAGGCAATTTTCCGCGCCACTTTTCAATGCTCGTCGCAGGTACCTCAACGCGTTGTGTTGCCTCTCCAAATGCATCTATGAATACTTCAAAATCCTCATCTCTCATCGCATAATCCTTCCACGGCAAGGTTCCAGTTTGACGTTCATTTTTTGATCTCCACGGCCATCCTCGATTGCTCTTTTGGCTTCAGAGTCCATTCCGGATACTCTATTATTTTGATTCCAGCTAGCGCCAATTGACGAATTTACATCGGCGCGCCCTATTCCTAAAGTTTTCGCGCGCATCCAGCCGCCTGCCACCATGTCAGGGTCATGTAGTGCTGCAAGCTTACCCATCACTGCTTCAGTACGAATAATCCCTTCTTTCTTTGCATCGGCTGCACTCATACCTTTCTTGCGTAAACTCTTAATAATATTCATCCTGATATTCGCGGTAGCTTGGTTTCTGACCTCCGCTTGTGCCATGTCCGCAACTGGATTACGATTCACGGCCTTGAAGGCATCCCTAGCATCCTTGTATTGGCTGGCAGTTAAGCTATTGATTGCATCCTCCTGCTGCTTGAGCTGCTTGGCCATTTCCTTTAAATATGCCTTTTGATCGGACTGGCTCATCCGCATGAATTTCTTCTTGTCGAAGGGATGGAAGCACGGCACTTTATGCTCGCGGGTCTTGATCGTCACTTCCTTTTTCGGCTTTCTCGCACTGGAGGCGGCTTCCCGCGCCTTATCTGCCGCCTCTTTTGCCTCCCGCGCTTCCTTGGCGGCCTTGGCCTCTTTTGCTATTCTGGCCGCCTCTTCCGCTTTCCTGGCCGCCTTGAGTACTTCTTCCGCCTCATGCGCCCCCTTGACGACCCTGGCGGCCGTTCCCGTACCCTTGGCGATCCCTGCCGCGCCTTTGGCCACCTTGCCCACCGTCGTGACTACCTTGCCACCCGGAATCATGCTGGCGGCGGCAAGGCCGGCTTCGACAAATTCACCCTCGGCCGTGTAGATGGCCGCGTCCAGGGCGCCCGTCACGACGGACAAGCCGGGAACAAAACTCGCCACGCCCAGCACGCCATGTACCCAAGGGCTGGACTTCTGCCACATGGACTGTTCTGGCTCGGTTTCCGGCATCAGCGGCGGATTCGCGCCGCCACCTTTCGGGTCGATGTGTGTTGCCGATGGCGGCGCCTGTTCCAGGATCACCCCCTTGGTGGTCATGGTAGTCCAATCCGTATCGTGTTGGCGAAGTGGCGGGCCACATCGTCGACGCTTCTCAATCTGATGCTTGACCGCGCAGCGACACTGTCGTGATCGAAAACCATGCTTAGCTCGCCAGATTCATATCGCACTCGTCGCCATGACGCACGACGAGCTTCTTCTCCACGCGTACGGAAGTCGCACTTTCCGTGGCGCGTACTTTGCCCTTGTTGACACCCGACTTCATGCCGCCGCCCGTGCCCGCTTCGTTGCCGGTGACGGTGGTCACCACGCTGTCGTCGAGCAGGAATACCGGATCGCGATTGAAGAAAACGGTCTTGGCTACCGCAACGCTGTTATTCAGGTCGCCGACGATGGGGTAGGGCACCGGCACCATGCTGGAACCCATCGGGGTTTTGCATACGTCCGGCAGCAGGCTGACGACCATGAAGATGCTGTTCTTGCGGGCACCGGTGGGCATGCTCTGGTCTCCAGTCAGTGGGCTGGCGCTGGCGTGTCGGCCGTGGCGCGCATCGCCGATGCGTCGTGGGTGGAAATCATGCGCGCTTCCATCACCCGCACCGGTGGCTCAGCCGCCAACGTCGCGCGCCAGATGCAGACGACCTGGACGGAGAACGCGGCAGGCGGTGATTCAGGGACCGCTTCGATCAGCAAGGTGTCGAGCCTGGCCGCCAATTCACCGAGCTGGCCATCGGCAAACCGCAGCAGCACGAAAGGCAAATGACCCGGCAAGCAAAAGGCAAGGCGGGTGTTGCCATTGCCGTCGCGGCTTGCGCCTGGCGTTTTCGGCGGGCACATGTTGTACAGGGTGACGTTCTCGTCACCGTCCAGATGGGGGTATATCTGTTGATCTTCGGGGGCGCCATTCCAGTAGCGAAAATCGAAATCAAACGGCAGGCAAGGGTGGCGTTCATCGAGCCATGCCTGGTCGTAGGTGCCGGCCAACGGCAACCGTGGTTGCCAGGCGCGACCTAGCGCGCCGAAGCCGGCAGGGACGTGAGCATGGAACGGTGCATGCGGGCGCATCCGGTCGTGCGGATAAGTCAGCTGCGGTGCGACGATCCGCTTGCTGCGGATGGCATTCAGATACCAGCGCTCCATCCAGCCGCGGCCGACGGGATTGCCGAGGTGCACGCTATGCGCGAGCGGCGCACCGGCTTGGGTCGCAGCCGCAGGCAGGCGATGTCGCTTCGGCACCCGTCTTGCATCGGTGCTGTCCGCGTTAACCTTGTTCTCGCCGCCGTAGCTGAGTTCATAACGCAAGGGCAGGGCCTGAATCGGCCTCGCCCGCGTCAGACGCCATGCATGCAGTGTGAAGCCGCTCAATAGCCGCAACAGACGGGGACGATAGCGCCACAGACGCGGTCCGCTGACCAGCAGGTTTTTCGACAGCACCACCGCTTCTGTCTGTGCTTGCCGCTGGGCTGCGTTGCACCGCCTGGACCAATCGGCCAGTTGTGCCGCAGACGGCGGCGTGAACTGATTCATGCCATGCGGCCGTGGCGGCAGGTCGGGGACGATGGCGGCGCGTTGAATTTCGATGCCGGCCAGGAACTGTTCCAATGCCCGGCCTCCTGGCGCATAGGCATGGGCATTGACGATCACGTCGGTACAAGGCTTGTACGGCGCAAAATCAGACTCCTGGCGCACGCTGGAAAGATTGGCCTCGCCGTAATACACGTCGCTGGCCAGCAGCGGCGTTTGTTCTTGCGCGAACGCCAGCGTACCGTCCGGCTGCAAGGTCAAGGTCAGGCGCATCACGACCGTGTGAAAACGGATATCGCGCTGGTCCAGCGCATCGAAGGCAATCGCGGGGAAGGGTGTCAGGTTGCGAAATTCCATGACGGCCCCGCTTCAGTTGACATCCACGTCATGACCGAGAATCTGCAATGGCCCGCTCGCCTCGATACTGATCTGGGTACCATTCAGAAAGATCTTGCCGTCCGACTTCATCAGCAATGCGGCGCTTCCTACCGTGATTTCCAGTTCCTCGCCAGCGATCAGATGCACTTTCTTGCCGACACGGGTGGTCTGGTTCAGGCCGACCACGGTGTGCATGCCCAGTCCGATATTCAAGCTGTAGCCGAGGCCGACATTTTCCATGCGGCCCATGCCCACGTTCTGCAGATAGGCCATGTCGATCGTCTCGGTCTTCGTCTTGCTGACGCGTACCGACCAGTTTTTCTGAATGTAATCCTTGGCATTCTTGTAGACGGTTTTCGAGCGGTTGCCGCCGATGGTGATCGTTTCGTGCTGGTCGACCTGCTCGGTACGGTTGTTGTGTATCGAAATGGTCTCGTCCCGCCCCACCGTCTCGGTCCGGTCGCGCCTGACCTGCACGGTTTCATCGCGGTCGACGGTCTTGCGGCGGTCGTTGCCGACCCACTGCGCTTCATCGTGTTCGACCTCGATGCGCTGGTCTTTTTCGGCGTGCAGCCAGAGTTCTTCCGCCCCTTTGCGGTCCTCGAAGCGCAGCGCGTTGGCGTGCGAGGTGGTGCCGCTTTTCGATGAACGGCTCAGCATGCCGCTCTGGGTCTTGTTGGCGGGCAGGTCCCAGGGCGGCATATTGCGGGCGTTGTAGACGCAGCCGATGATGATGGGCATGGAGACATTGCCGTCCAAAAATTGCACCACCACTTCCATGCCGACCCGGGGCAGGCTGATGTGGCCGAAGTTGGCGCCGGCCCAGCTCGAGACGACCCTGATCCAGGGCGAGCTCTTGTCGTCGAAGGTGCCGAGGCGATCCCAGTGGAACTGCACCTTGACCCGGCCATAGCCGTCGGTATGGATCTCCTCGCCGGGCGGGCCGACCACGGTGGCCGTTTGCACGCCGGCCATGCGCACCTCGTGGCTGTGGAAATGGCGGCCCGGGCGCCAGGGCGTATCGCGCGGCAGGCAGGTAAAACTGTTGCTGTAGTGCGAGGTGGCGTTGCGGCCCTGCTGGTAGTTATTGCTGGCGTGATGGTGCACGGAAATGATCAGGTATTCGGTGGCCGCCTTGCCCGCGCCGCCATCGAAATGGCCGCTGAGGGTGAACCAGCGGCCCGGCTGGGCCGTGCGGTCGTTGCCTTGCGCCTGGTACAACTGGCCCTGGGCGTCGATCTCCTCCATGCGCCGCCTGGCCAGCAGTTCGCCATCGTCGATATTTTTAAAGCCGTAGCTGCCCGTGTTTTCATACACTTCCAGCTGCGGCACGGCGCCTTGCCGGTTCAGCGAGTCGCCGCTGGCGCGGGCGCTGCGCGGGTTCTTGAAGTTGAAGCTGGCGACCGTCATCTTGCCCGGCGCCATGCGCCGCACCGGGCTCCAGTCGTGCACGCCATCGTCTTCCAGGCTGCCGGCCTGGTGCTGGAAAGGCATGCTGCTGATCTCGCCATCGATGGGCTGGCCGCTGGTGGTATCGTCGGACAGCCACAGCGTATGGCCGTCGCGCCGGTGTTCGTAGCGGTAGTGCCAGCCCAGCTGTTCCCAGTGGCGGTGCAGCAGGTTGTGGTCGCTTTCGCGGTACTGGCAGATATACGTGATGAGCGGGTCGGGGCCGCCGGCGGCCAGCTTGTAGTCGCGCATCAGGTAGTCGTTGAAGACCAGTTCCGTCAGGTCCGCCACCGTCTTGCCGTGGAAGGCCACGTTGTTGTGGCGCAAGCGCAAATGGCTGAGCCAGGGTTCCAGCACTATCTCGTAAAAGGCGAAGCCGCCGTCGGTGCGCAGGAAGCGGAACTCGAACACATGGCCATTGAAGTAGCGCAGGCTGCCGTCTTCGCGCACCAGTTCGATGCTGACCATCTTGCCCATCAGCGCCGTCAGCGGGATGGACGCGTTATCGGACAGCACTTCCACCACATAGGAAAAATCGCGCGACAGGCTTTCGCTGGCGTCGAGCGCATTGGCCAGCAGCAAGGTGCCGTTTGGTGCGTCGCCTTGCGGAAAGTGCAGCCGCAGCAGGCGGTCGCCCTGCATGTCGCCAAGCAATGCTGTCAAGCGTTCAGCCGCGTCCTGGACCAGGTTCATGCTTGCCTCTTGATGTACGGGTGTGGGGGCCGGAGCGCCGACTGTAGCAATGGCAAGCACAGCCGTTTTGAGCGGACGCAAGTGTCATGCATCGAGATCCAGCGCGGCCATCAGGTGCATGCGGTAGTGCATGTCGTCGCGATGCGTGCCGGGCTGGCAATGGCCGAGAAAGCTGTCGCAGCCCAGGCCCGCCTGCGCGCCGTCCAGAGTCACGCCATGCACCGCATCGGCGTGTAGCAGCAGGACTACGTCGTAGCGCAACAGCGGTTGGCCGAACAGCCTGAGCATGGCTTGCAGCCGCACGCTGGCGGCGGCGCCCGGCAGGAAGCCGGCGTGCTGCGCCGCGCTCAAGGGACCGATGCGCAAGCGCAACGCCAGCTCCGGCCGAAGGCAGCGCTCACCCAGCATGGCGCGCTGGCCCAGCATCGCATTGGCGCCACCGAGCGCCGTCTGTTCGCGCGGCGCCAGCAATTCCATCATGCCCGTGTTTTCCACGATCTCGCAGGGCACGCCGAAGTGGTCGCCGAGGATGCGCGCCATCACCAGCGACGACACATTGCTTTGCTGCAGCAGGCCGCTGTACAGGCCGATGATGTCGGGCGGCATGCCGATGGCATCGTGCGATGCGCCCGCCAGCGCCAGCAGGCAGGGCAGCAAGGTGGTGTGCACGGGGGCGTGCTCGATCCGGTATTTTTCCCAGGCCTGGTAGAACAGGGCCACGGCGCGGCTGGAGAAGATGTCGAGAAAGGCGCGCGTACCGGCATCGGCTTCGCCGGCGATCCGCTCCGAATAATGGCTGGGCAGGCTGCCGTGCATGCCCAGGAAACCCATGAAGGTGGGCGTCAGGTGGATCTTCGGCGCATCACTCGACAGCACCGCCTGCAGCAACTGTTGCGCGTCATGCAGGCCGGCCGCCGACAGCGATTCGATCTGGCCGGCCGGAAACGTCATCGACACGCTGTTGTCGAAGCGCACCAGGTTGGCCAGCGCATCGGCGGGCGGCATGCCGTGTGCGTGCAGCCAGCCCAGCAGCAGGCGCAGCGCCTGGCAGCAGTCGAAGCGCTGCGGCGCGTCCAGCAATTGCTGGATCAGGCTGGCGTGCTGTCGGCGTAGCGGGCTGGGCATCGTACGAGTTCCTCGCCACTGCGCTGCGACACCAGCGACAAGCGGCTGAAGCAGTTGAGCTGGCTGTTCATGGCGAAATAGCGCTGGAGTACTTGGGCGAACACATGCAGGCTGCTGCCGACAAAAGCCTGCTCGTCGAGCCCCAGGCGTATCGCCACGCCCGGCATCAGGGTAGGGAAGGGCAGCGTGTCGATCCAGTCGCGCGTGCTGCCATGCTCCAGGCTGGTGATGCCGTCGATCAGCCGCTGCGTGGCGGGTGAGCGGGGCAGGTCGTACAGGCTGAGCATTTTCTGGAACGGCGCCAGGCCCGCCTGCGTCAGGGCCGAATAATTCAGGGACAGGTGCGCGATCAGGCGCCAGTGCGCGCCGTTGCCGGTATCGAATCGGTGGCTGGTGGTCGGTTTGCGCAGGAAGCGGATCGGCATGCCGTCAGGAACTTCTTCGGCTTTCAGGTCGCCGCCCGGCAAGCCATAGGGCAGGCGGCTGGGCAGGTCGCGGTTGCTGCACAGCAGTTCGGTCGAGACGGTGGCAAACGCGGCTGACTCGGCCGAGAACTGCGGATCGATCAGGGTCAGCCGTACTTCATGGCCGGGGCTGACGGCCGCCACGGTCTCGTCGCGCCGCGCCAGCCAGTAGTGGCCCAGGTCGCCGCTACGCGCGTCATGGAGGGGCAGGAAGGAGGTCAATCGCTCGCCGGCCGCGTCCTTGCGCAACATGGTGACGCTGGCGATGCTGTAGATATCGTAGCTGCCGGCATGGGTGGCGTCGGCCAGCAGGGCCGCATCGGCTTCGGTGTGCGTGAGGCGGATCGGCACGCCCGGCTTGGCGAACAGATTGACCACCGGCGTGCAGCCGGGCAGCAGGTTACCGGCATGCACGCCGGCCAGCAGGCGCGCCGCATGGCTGTCGCTGCGCAGGTTTTTGAGCGGCAAGTGCAAGGTGAACTGCTGCGTGTTTTTGGGTAACAGTGCCGCCAGCAGCGGCCAGGCGATATCGACAAAATGGAATTTGTCGGGAAAGGCAAAATATTCGGTCAGCAGGCGCTGCGCCGGATGCGCGCGGGGCGAGCACGGGATCAGGGCTTCCTGATCGGTATAACCGGCCGGCCGCAAGACGTCACCTTCGACGGCCAGCCAAGGGCCGTGCTGGTCCAGCGCCACATAGGCGCCCGCGCCACGCAGGAACAGCGCGTCGAGCAGGGCCGCGCGCAAGGAGGCTTCGCCATCGGCAAACACGCGCAGCTGCTGCAAGCCTGTTTGCTGCAGATCAAAATGTTCGCTGGTGCTGGCAAACACGATGCTGAGCAGGGCGCTGGCGACATCCTGCAGGACCAGCCCGGGCGGCGCGTCGATGATCGCTGAAAAACGCAGCTGCGTGATGGCCAGCGGCGCGATGGTCACGTCGAAGCTGGTGGTGAATTTGCAGGCCACGCCCTGCACCGGCGGCGAGCGCAGCACGGTGCCGCGCGCGATGGTGGCGACCTGGCCTGCCGCTTGTGCTTCGTCCTGGGCGATGCGGACGATAGCGCACGAGGGAAACGGCCGCAAGTAATGCGGGTACAGCGTTTCCAGCAGCGACTCGGTGAACTGCGGATAGTCGTCGTCGAGGCGCTTGGCGATGCGCGCCGTGAGCAGGGCGAAGGACTGGATCAACCGTTCGACATGCGGGTCCTCGCAGCTGTCGCCGGCGATCAGCAGGCGGCCGGCGGCTCGCGGAAAACGGCTGGAAAATTCACGCGTGTACTGGCGAAACAAGCCTAGTTCGCGTTCGTAATACGGCAGGAGCTGTTCCACGATCGCCTTCTTTGCCAGCTGGAAAGCTCCATGCTGGCATCAGAGGCGATCGTCGATATTGACTTAAGGCAATGCAGCTTAGAAATGGTACTCGGCGCGTACCATCGGCGTCTTCGCCGTCTGTCCTTTGTTGCCCGTGGTGGCGGCCGAGTTGCCGAACTTGTTCTTCCAGTACTGGTACTCGACGCCGACGCGGAAGGTGTTCTTGGCGTTGCCCATGGCCGCGCCCACGTCGAACATCACCTGCATGTCGATATTCGTTTCGACCGCCGTATCGCGGCCCACTTCATCCTTGCCCTTGGCATCGATCAGGTTGAAAAAACCTTCGAACGAGAACAGCGGCGACAGCGGAATGCCCCAGGCGCCCGTCAGCATCGCGTGGGTTTTGTAGGTGTAGCGGCCGGTGACCAGCGAGACGGGCGGGAAGGCGCCGCTGGGGGCATTGCTTTCACGCAGCAGCAGCAGGCTGGTGTTGAAGAAGCCGGGCACGTCCCACATCAGGGTCGGGCCGGCCACCAGCATGCGCTTGCGCGAGTTGTAGCCGACATCGTTCTTGGTGTTGACATCGAAGCCCAGCGTGACGCCCACGCCGCGCACGGGGCCGAACTTGATGTCGCTGCCGCGCACCTTGCCGATATCGATGGTGTTGCGGTAGACCAGGTACGCTTCCTGCGCGCCGGAAGTCTTGCCCAGGGCGCCAGGGTCCTTGCTGTCGGACATCAGGAAGTCGAGGTTGACGAAGTTGCTGCCGTATTTGTAGCCGCTGGCATGGGTGATGGCAAAGATGTTTTTCTTGATGTCATCGGGGTTGAACGGCTCGCGATAATCATTGCCGGCGCGCCAGCTCAGCGCGGTGTCGCTCCAGTCGGCGGCGTGGGCGGTGGCGCCCAGTCCGAAGGTGGCGGCGAGGCACAGGCACGGCAACAGACACGATGTAAATTTAGGCAATTTGAACTCCTGGTAGCGATGTTAAAAAATGGTAGTTATCTGGCAAAGCGCGATGACGTGAGGCATAAGGCATACGATGCGGCGCAATGTCGACAACTTGCGCTCCGTTCAATCCATGATGCGAGAACCGCCACGTCCGGCGATATGTATTATTGAGATAATGACTATTGGTTCTTGCATATAATCATCGCACCAACGTGGCGCTCCGGGGCGCGGGGCTGTGGTAGAGGGGGCAATATTTTTTCAAAAACACGCATGGGTGTTGTTTTTTTGTAGAAACGTCAAGTTCCCCCTGCAAACCCGTCCACATCAAGCGCGCGGATGCCGATACGATAGATGGCAATGGCGCACTGCGATGCGGTGCGCCTGCTATCCGATCAACGTTGGGCAAGCGCCTGCACCAGGCAGAAAATACAGATGACGGCACGTTTGGAACTCATCAATATCAGCAAGCGCTACCCGTCCGTGGTGGCCAACGACGGCATCCATCTCACCGTCGAACCGGGCCAGATCCACGCCGTGCTCGGCGAAAATGGCGCTGGCAAATCGACCATGATGAAAATCATTTACGGCGCCGTACAACCCGATGGCGGCCAGATGGCCTGGAATGGCCGCGAGGTCGAAATCGCCAACCCGTCGGCCGCCCGCGCGCTGGGCATCGCCATGGTGTTCCAGCATTTTTCGCTGTTCGATACGCTCACGGTCACGGAAAACATCGCGCTCGGCTTGCCGGCCGACACCGACCTGGCGGCACTGGCGCAGCGCATCGAGGAAACCGCGCGCGAATATGGCCTGGAGCTGGAACCGCAGCGCCATGTGCATACCTTGTCGGTGGGCGAATGCCAGCGGGTGGAAATCGTGCGTGCGCTGCTGGCCAAGCCGCAGTTGCTGATCCTCGACGAGCCCACTTCCGTGCTGACCCCGGCTGCCGTCGAAAAGCTGTTCGACACCTTGCGCCTGCTGGCCGCGCAGGGCTGCAGCATTCTGTACATCAGCCACAAACTCGATGAAATCCGCGCGCTGTGCCACACCTGCACGGTGGTGCGCGCAGGCAAGAACGTCGGCGTCTGCGATCCGTCGCAGGAGACTTCGGCCAGCCTGTCGCGCATGATGATCGGCGCCGAACCACCGGCCGTCACGTGCCAGGCCAGCGCGCCGGGTGCGGCCATGCTGAGCGTGAAGAATTTGAATTTGCCCAAAAGCCATCCGTTCGCCACCGAACTGCGCGATGTCAGTTTCACGGTGCGCGCGGGCGAGATCGTCGGCATCGCCGGCGTGTCGGGCAATGGCCAGCAGGAGCTATTGGCCGCGCTGTCGGGCGAGGATACGCGCGCGGTCCCCGGCGCCATCGAACTGGGCAATGTAGCGGCCGGACGCCTGTCGCCCGGCAAGCGCCGCGCACTGGGTTTCGGCTTTGTGCCGGAGGAACGGCTGGGCAGGGGCGCCGTGCCGGACATGTCGCTGGCCGACAATATTCTGCTGAGCCTGCAGACGCCGGCCACGATACGCCACGGCTTCCTGCGCCGCCACGCCATCGTGCAACGGGCAAGCGAGATTATCGCCCGCTTCCAGGTGAAAGCGGGCGGGCCGCAGGCGCTGGCGCGCAGCCTGTCGGGTGGCAATCTGCAGAAATATATCGTCGGACGCGAAGTGCTGCGCCAGCCCACGGTGCTGGTGGTGGCGCAGCCGACCTGGGGCGTGGACGTGGGCGCCGCCGCCCAGATCCGCGCCGAGCTGCTGGCGCTGCGCGACGCCGGCTGTGCCTTGTTGGTGGTGTCAGAGGAGCTGGACGAATTGTTTGAAATCAGTGACCGATTATTGGTGATGGCGAAAGGGAAATTGTCGCCTTCGCTGGCCGTCAAAGACGCCAGCGTGACCCTGGTGGGGGAATGGATGAGCGGCTTGTGGCCGCAGGCGCAGGAGGCGGCGCATGGTTAAGCTGGCCTTTTACCTGGAAGCACGGCCGACGCCGTCGCGGCTGATGTCGTGGCTGTCGCCGGTGCTGGCGGTGCTGCTGACGGTGTTGTGCGGCGCGCTGCTGTTTACGGCGCTGGGCAAGGACCCGGTGGCGGGCCTGGCCGTGTTCTTTGTCGAACCGATGCGCGATCTGCATGGCTGGTCCGAGCTGGGCATCAAGGTCGCGCCGCTGCTGCTGATCGCGGTCGGCCTGGCGATGTGCTTTCGCGCCAATGTCTACAATATCGGCGCCGAAGGACAGCTGACCCTGGGCGCCATCTGCGGCGGCGCGACCGCGCTGTATTTCGATACGGGCGATGGCGGCGTTGGTATGCATGGCACCGGCATTATCGCGATGTCCCTGCTGGCCGGCATGGCCGGCGGCATGGCGTGGGCCGGGCTGACGGCCTGGCTGCGCGACCGCTACAACGCCAGCGAAATCCTGGTGTCCTTGATGCTGGTGTATATCGCGCAATTGCTGCTCAGCTACCTGGTGTATGGCGTGCTGCGCGACCCCGAAGGTTTTAACTTTCCGCAATCGAAACTGTTGTCCGACGGCTTGCTGCTGCCGACCATCCTGGCGGACACGCGCCTGCATGTCGGCATCGTGTTCGCCTTGCTGGCCTCGCTGGGCGGCTGGCTGTTCTTGTCGAAAAGCATCTCCGGTTTCCGCCTGCGGGTGGGCGGCATGGCGCCGGCCGCGGCGCGCTATGCGGGCTTTTCCTCGCGCAAGGCGCTGTGGTCGTCGCTGCTGATCTGCGGGGCCTTGTCCGGCCTGGCCGGCGTGTGCGAAGTGCTGGGGCCGATGGGGCAGCTGACCCCGACAGTCTCGCCCGGCTATGGCTTTGCCGCGATTATCGTCGCCTTTGTCGGCCGCCTGCATCCGGTGGGCGTACTCTTTTCCAGCTTCGTCATGGCCCTGTTCTATATCGGCGGCGAACTGGCGCAGTCGCGCCTGGGCCTGCCCAGCGCGATCACCGGTGTGTTCCAGGGTATCTTGCTGTTCGCCTTGCTGGCCTGTGACGTGCTGATCCAATACAAACTGCACTGGAGAAAATAATGGACAACCTTGCACTCACTCTGGCGCCGCTGATTGCCGCCAGCATCAATGCCGGCACGCCGCTGATGCTGGCCGCGCTCGGCTTGCTGGTCAATGAAAAAGCGGGCGTGGTCAACCTGGGCGCCGAAGGCATGATGCTGGTCTCCGCCATTACCGGCTTTGCCGTGGCCGTCAATACGGGCAGCGCCACGCTGGGCTTTATTGCCGGCGCGGCGGCCAGCATGGTGCTGTCGGGCTTTTTTGCCTGGCTGACGGTGTGGCTCGGCACCAACCAGTATGCGACGGGGCTGGCGCTGTCGCTGTTCGGCGCCGGCGCCTCGACCTATATCGGCCTGAACTACGTGGCCCACAGCCTGCGGAACGGCCGCTTCGGCATACCGTTGCTGGAAGATATCCCTTTCGTCGGGCCGGCCCTGTTCCGCCAGCATCCGATGGTGTACCTGTCGCTGCTGCTGTGCGCGGCCATCGCCTGGTTTTTGTACCGCACGCGCGCCGGCCTGGTGCTGCGCGCGGTGGGCGAGTCGCCATCGTCGGCCCATGCGCTGGGCTATCCGGTGCGCCGCATCCGTCTGGCGGCGGTGCTGTTCGGCGGCGCCTGCTGCGGCCTGGCCGGCGCCTTCTTGTCGCTGGTCTACACGCCGCTGTGGGTCGAGGGCATGGTCGCCGGACGCGGCTGGATTGCGCTGGCCCTGACCACCTTTGCCACCTGGCGCCCGGCGCGCGTGGTCGGTGGCGCCTATCTGTTTGGCGGCATCACCATCCTGACCTTCCATGCGCAGGCGATCGGCGTGCCCATCGCCTCGCAGCTGCTGTCGATGCTGCCCTATCTGGCGGCGATCGTGGTGCTGGTGCTCATTTCAAGCAATGCCAACTATATCAAGCTCAATATGCCGGCCTCGCTGGGAAAAAACTTCAATCCAGGTAATTAATCACTCACCACAAGGAAAACCATGTCCATCATGACCCATAAAATGCTGCGTGCCGCACTGTGCGGTGTCGTACTGATGCCGGCCGTTGCCATGGCCGCCGCCGCGCCGGCCGCTGCGCCATTGAATATCGGCTTCGTGTATATCAGCCCCATCGGCGACGCCGGCTGGACTACCCAGCACGATATCGCCCGCAAGGAAATGGAAAAGGCGCTGGGCAGCAAGATCACCACCAAGTATGTGGAAAACGTGCCGGAAAGCGCCGATGCCGAGCGCGTCATCCGCGACCTGGCGCAGACCGGCAGCAAGCTGGTGATCACCACCTCGTTCGGCTACATGAATCCGACCCTGAAGGTGGCCAAGCAGTTTCCGAACGTAAAATTCATCCACCTGACCGGCTACAAGACGGCCGTCAACGTGGCCAATACCAATGCGCGCTTCTATGAAGGCCGCTACCTGGCCGGCGTGCTGGCGGCCAAGATGAGCAAGTCGCATGTGGCCGGCTACGTGGCGGCATTTCCGATTCCGGAAGTGCTGCAGGGCGTGAACGCCTTTACGCGCGGCATGCGCAGCGTCGATCCGAAAGCGGAAGTGAAAGTGGTGTGGGTCAACAGCTGGTTCGATCCGGGCAAGGAGCGCGATGCCGCCATCACCCTGATCGGCCAGGGCGCCGACGTGATCACCCATCACACGGACTCGACCGCCGTGGTGCAGGCCGCCGAAGAAAAGGGCAAGTATGCGATCGCCTACCATTCGGACATGAAGAAATATGGCCCGAAAGCGCAGCTGGCCGCCGTCACCCACCACTGGGGCGCGTACTACACCAAACAGGCGCAGGCCGTGATCGATGGCACCTGGAAGACCAGCAGCACCTGGGGCGGCATCAAGGACGGCATGGTCAAGCTGGAGGGTATCAACAACAGCGTGCCGGCCGAGGTGAAACAATTCGTGGCGGCGCGCGAGAAAGAACTGGTGGCCGGCACCCTCAATCCGTTCACCGGACCGATCAAGGATAACGACGGCAAGGTGCGCCTGGAGAAGGGCGTGCTGGACGATACGGCCTTGTCGAAAATGGATTATTTTGTCGAAGGCGTGGCTGGAAAGGTTTCCGGCAAGTAACACAAACTTGATGTAGTATTGCCGGTACGATCCACGCAGCAGAGCCCGCAGGGCCGTACCGGAGACAGACATGGACAGACTCGACGTATTCAAGATCATCGCGCAGCAGGCCAGCAAGGGCGAGCTGACGTTTCCCGCCAACGTCAAGGCGACGCTGAAACTGCAGGAAGCGCTGGACGATCCCGATTGCCATATTGAGACGGCGGCCCATATGGTGATGGCCGAGCCGCTGCTGTCGGCGCGCGTGGTGGCGCTGGCCAATTCGGCCGCCTACAACCGTTCCGGCAATGAAATCGCCAATGTGCGCGCGGCCGTGTCGCGGCTGGGTTTTGCCACCCTGAAGTCGATGGTGGCGTCCGTCATCGTGCGCCAGCTGGGCAGCCAGATTACCGATCCGCAACTGCGCGCCAAGACGGCCAGGCTGTGGGAACACACGGCCCATGTGGCCGCGCTGAGCCAGGTGCTGGCCAAGAAGGTCACGCATGTCGATCCTGAAACGGCCATGTTCGCCGCCATCGTGCATGAGGTGGGCGGCTTTTATCTGCTGTCGCGTGCCGAGGAATATCCGGGCCTGCTCGACAGCAATACCGAAGACTGGCTCGAATACGGTGAAAAGCTGATCGGCCGCGGCGTGCTGCGCCAGCTCGAAGTGCCGGACCAGGTGCTGCAGGCGGTGGAAGGCCTGTGGCATGGCGGCGGCCCGTTCCCGCCGCGTACCCTGGGCGCCACCCTGGTGCTGGCCAACGACCTCGCGCCCGTCGCTTCGCCCTTGCATCCGCCGGAAGTGGCCGAGCGGCGCCGCGCGGCGGCCCTGATCGACTTCGGCACCGGTGGCTCTACCCTGCATACCATCCTCGAGGAATCGGCCGAAGAGATCGAATCGCTGGCGGCTGCTTTGCTTGTGTAGTCTTTGCTGGTGTAATATTTTCCCTGTGTCACATGCAATCGCCGGCGCGGCTATCCGCCGCCCGGTTTTTTTTCGTCCTCTTATCCGAAGGATCTCATGCAGAAACTGTTTTCATCGCTGGCCGCCACCAGCCTCGCCACCGGCCTGGTGCTGGCGTTTCCCGTTCACGCCGCCAGCAACTTGCCGGTGGTGCAGGAAGCGCCGCTGCGCGCCCACCTGGCCTTCCTGTCCGATGACTTGCTCGAAGGCCGGGGTACCGGCCAGCGCGGCGCCGACCTGACGGTGGCTTACCTGGAAAGCCAGGCGCGCCTGATCGGCTTGCAGCCGGTGCGCGGCAACAGTTTTCGCCAGAGCGTGCAGATCGCCGGCGTGAAATCGCTGCCAAAGGACAGTTCGCTGCAGGCCGTGGCTGGCGACGGCAAGGCCGTGCCGCTGGCGTTTGGTCCGGACTGGGTCTGGGCCACCGGCGACTCCGTGCCGGCACATGCGTTTGATGCGCCGCTGGTGTTTGCCGGCTATGGCGTGACGGCGCCGGAAGAGGGCTGGAACGACTTCAAGGGGATCAATGTGAAAGGCAAGATCATCGTCGTGATGGTCAACGACCCGCAGCCCACCGAAGCCGAGCCGAACCGCTTTGCCGGCAAGGCGCTGACGTATTATGGCCGCTGGACCTACAAGTTCGAAGAGGCCAAACGCCAGGGCGCGGCCGGCGTGCTGCTGATCCATACGAAACCGTCGGCATCGTACGACTGGAACGTGGTGCAGAGCAGCTGGAGCGGCAGCGAGCGTTTCCAATTGGCTGATCGCACCGCTGGTACGCCCTTGCAGGGCTGGATCACGGAAGGCGCGGCGCGCCGGCTGTTTGCGGCCGGCGGCCAGGACCTGGACACGCTGCGCGCCAAGGCCGAAAGCAAGGATTTCCAGGCCGTCGCCCTGAACGTCAAATTGACGGGTGAAATGAAGTCCGCCGTGCGCAAGGTGGAGCAGTTCAATATCGCCGGCATGGTGCCGGGCACGGATGCAAAACTGAAGGACGAGGCCGTGATCTACAGCGGCCACTGGGATCACCTGGGCAAACAAGGTGATGTGAAAGCCGGCGTCGACATCATCTACAACGGCGCCGTCGACAATGCTTCGGGCACGGCGGGCCTGCTGGCGATGGCGCAGGAAGCGGTGAAAAAGCCGGCCAAGCGCACGCAGATTTTCCTGTGGGTGGCGGCCGAAGAGCAGGGTTTGCTGGGCAGTGCCGCGTATGCGGCCGACCCTTTATGGCCCTTGAACAAGACGGCGGCCGCGCTGAACCTGGACAGCCTCAATTTCGTCGGCGCCACGCGCGACATGGGCGCCCAGGGCGGCGAGCGCACGGAGCTGGGCAGCATTGCCGCCACGGTGGCCAAAGCCATGGGCCTGCAGATCGCCGCGGCGCGTCCGGACCTGGCCGGTGGATACTTTCGCAGCGACCACTTCAGCTTTGCCAAGGCCGGCGTACCGGCGTTTTCCATCAATGGCGGACGCGATTACGTGAAGGACCCGGAAGCGTCCAAAGCCAAGGCCGCCGCCTATGGCCCGCGCTATCATCAGGTGACCGATGAGTACGACGCCAGCTGGGATCTGTCGGGCATGACGCAGCAGGCGCAATTCACCCTGAACCTGGGGCAGGCCGTGGCCAATGGTGCCAAGATGCCGGCGTGGAAGGCCGGTGATGCGTTTGGCAAGGCGCGCGAGTAGGTCATTTGTCAGGCCCGTTCCAGCCGCCGTTGATCCATGCGGTACTTGCTCCACACCAGCAGCATCAGCAGCGGCATGGCGCCGCCCACCGCGCACAGCGCCAGCCAGCCGCCGGCGGCAAAGCTGGCGCTGGCCAGCGCCGAGCCGGCCGAGGCGCCGATAAAACCGGCCGCGATAAAGACGGTGGTGACCCTGGCGCGCGCCTGCGGCGCCAGTTTGTAGATGATGGACTGGTGCGTCACTTGCAGGCCCATCACGCCCATGTCCAGCAGCACGATGCCGATCAGCAGCAAGGTCAACGATTGCGCGCCGAAGCCGATCAGGGCCCAGCCGGCGATCGACGCCACCGCCAGCAGCCAGGTTGCTTGCCGCGCATAGCCGCGGTCAGCCATGCGGCCGGCCGTATTGGCGGCCAGCGCGCCGGTGGCGCCGGCCAGGCCGAACAGGCCGATCTGCATTTCCGAATAATGATACGGCGCGCCGCTCAGTAAAAAAGTCAGGCCGGTCCAGAACACGCTGAAAGTGCCCAGGCCCAGGCCGGAGAACAGCGCGCGCTGGCGCAGCAGCGGTTCCTGGCGGATGATCTCCAGCAGCGAGGCCATCAGCTTGCCATACTGCAGCTTGCCGCGCGGCGCTTCGTTGGGCAGGATGCGGCGCAGCATGACCAGCAAAGCGGCCACCACGACGGCGGCCAGCACATACACGGCGCGCCAGCCACCGCTGAGTTGCGCCACCGTACCGGACACCGTGCGCGCCAGCAAGATCCCCAGCAGCAAGCCCGTCATCACGGTGCCCACCATGCGGCCCCGGCTATGGTCGGGCGCATACGAGGCCACCATGGCGGTCACCACCATCAGGGCACTGGCGGTAATGCCCATCAGCACGCTGGCGATCGCAAACACGACGATGTTCTGGCTGGTGGCGGCCAGCAGCAGCGCCGCGATCTTGGCGAGCAACATCCAGCTCAGGAGTTTGCGACGGTTCAGCACGTCGCTGAGCGGCACCAGGAACACGATGCCCAGCACATAGCCGATCTGCGTGGCGGTCACCAGATACCCGGCCTGCGTCACGCCCACGCCGAAGGAGGCGGCCAGCATCGAAGTCAAGGGCTGGACGTAGTACAGGCTGGCCACCAGCACGCCGGCCGACAGGGCGAACAGCAGGATGCGGGTGGAGGTGAGCAGGGCGCTGGCGTTGATGGGAGAAGGGGACGATGACATGCGTTGCGGCTTTCGAATCATGCTTTTGGATCAGCATCATAACGGTGCAGCATTTTTCTTGCCGAGCAAGACCAAAAAAATCCCGGCGGTCCATGCGGACGACCGGGAAAAGGGTATACGTTGGAGTATATACCGGGGAGAGAAGGTTACGACGGTACTGACAGCTCCGCATGCACCTGGGCCGTGATTTCATACGAGCGCAAGCGGTGCTGGTGGTCGAAGATCTGCGAGGTGATCATCAGTTCGTCTGCGCCCGTCTCGGCGATAAAGGCGGCCATCGTGGCTTTTACGGTGGCGGGTGAGCCGATCGCGGTGCACGACAATACCGAGTCGAGCATGGCGCGTTCCTGCGGGCCCAGCTGTTCCAGGTAGCCGGGCACGGGCGGCTGCAGGCGCGATGGCCGGCCCGTGCGCAGGTTCACAAAAGCCTGCTGCATCGAGGTGGCGCGCACATGCGCTTCGGCATCGGTATCGGCGGCGAACACGTTATAGCCGAGCATCACATACGGCTTGGCCAGCTGCTTCGATGGCTTGAAATGCTCGCGGTAATAGGCCACTGCCTGCATCATCATCTGCGGCGCGAAATGCGAGGCAAACGCATACGGCAAGCCCAGGTGGGCCGCCAGTTGCGCGCCAAACAGGCTGGAACCGAGTATCCAGACCGGCACATTGGAACCCTTGCCGGGCACGGCCAGCACGCGCTGGCGCGGTTCGTCGCACATGTAATCGATCAGCTCCAGCACATCCTGCGGGAACTGGTCCGAGTCGGACTGCAGGTCGCGCCGCAGGGCGCGCGCCGTGGTCTGGTCGGAGCCGGGCGCGCGGCCCAGGCCCAGGTCGATGCGGCCCGGATGCAGCGCTTCGAGGGTGCCGAACTGCTCGGCAATCACCAGCGGAGAATGGTTCGGCAGCATCACGCCGCCCGCGCCGACGCGGATGGTCTTGGTGCCGGCCGCCACATGGGCGATCACCACCGCCGTGGCGGCGCTGGCGATGCCGGGCATGCCGTGGTGTTCCGCCAGCCAGTAACGGTGATAGCCCCAGCGCTCGCCATGCTGGGCGAGATCCAGGGTGTTCTGGAAGGAAGTGGAGGCGGTGCTGCCTTCGGCGATCGGCGCCAGGTCGAGTATGGAAAATGGGATCATGAAAGAGATATCGGGTCGGGTTGGGAAATCACAATGGATGATTTGTCTATCCCCTGATGGCAGCAGGGTTGTGGCAAGCATCAGCAGGCAACCATCATAAGACGATTCTGTTGTTGGCGT
Organism: Janthinobacterium sp. J1-1; assembly: GCF_030944405.1. Taxonomy (NCBI): domain Bacteria; kingdom Pseudomonadati; phylum Pseudomonadota; class Betaproteobacteria; order Burkholderiales; family Oxalobacteraceae; genus Janthinobacterium; species Janthinobacterium sp. J1-1. Next base: position 6,392,935 of record NZ_CP132339.1, on the reverse strand, counting down.
ACGGGACCATAAAAAAGTGATGATTTGCGCTGGCTGAAAAAAACATGTCGTTCTTGGTGAACTTTTTTTGAGGTAACCAGTCATAAGATTTTCTGTAGCACCATGTCACCGCCGTGATCGGAGCACGCATGAACTGGACCGTTGAGCAGGAAATTGCCCACAAGCTGGCGCAGATGCGCCGCTGGCTGGAACAGGAAGGGGCCGGCGCCTTGCGCCTGCGCGGAGCGGACTGGTTTGCCTGGGCCACGGCCGGCGCCTCGGGCGGTCATTGTCCGTCGACCGAGTGCGGCCATGCCGAAGTGCTGGTCACCCGTGACGCCGCCTATATCCTGACCGACGAAGCCGAAGCGCAGCGCTTGCGCCACGAAGAGGTACGCGGCCCCTGGACCTGGCAGGTGACGCCGTGGATGCAGCCGCGCCTGGCCGAGCTGCGCGAGCATTTCGTGCAGCACGCGGCCGGCGGCCTGCCGGTGCTGTGCGACCGGCCCGGCGTGTTCGAGCGCGGCCTGCCCGTGGTCTTGCGCGACGAGCGGCTGCCCCTGCTGCCGCCGGAACAGTTGCGCTACCGCACGGTGGGGCGCCTGGCCGCCAGCGCCGCCAGCGAGGCGCTGCGCGCGGCCCGCCCGGAATGGAGCGAGCAGGAACTGGCCGGCGCCTGCGCGCGCGCCTTGTGGACGCGCGGCCTGCATACCATGCATGTGATGGCGGTGGGCGCGCAGCGCCAGCAGCGCTACCGGCGCGCGCCGCCGTCGAGCACGCCGCTCGGCAGCAGCGTGGTGCTGGCGCTGTGCGCGCGGCGTTTCGGACTGTGCGCTTCGCTCAGCCGCCAGCGCCGCTTCCGCCCGGCCCAGGCCGGCGTGGACGAGGCCGATGCCGCCATCCTGGCGCTCGAAGCGGTGGCGCTCGATGCCTGCGAGGCGGGCCATGCGCTGAGCATGGTGTATCACGCGCTCGACAGCGCCTATGCCTATGCCGGCCAGCCCGACGCCGTGCTCAATCACCGCCAGGGCGGCATCGCCGGCTATCAGGCGCCCGAACTGGCGGCCGGCAGTTGCACGGAACTGCTGCTCAAGGATGGCATGGCGCTGGCGTTCCATCCCAGCTTGCCTGGTGGCATGGTGGAAGATACCTTTTTGCTCAACGGCCAGCGCCTGCGCAACCTGACCTTCGACCCCGCCTGGCCGTCGATCTCGGTGCGTGGACGGCGGCGTCCGCTGAGTCTTGAGTTGGAGTAGATAAGCCTATACGACAGACAGCCAGCAACTGCCTGCCGTGATCATCGCCGTGCGGTTCAGTATTTTTGCAGCAGGCCGTTGACCAGCTTGACCCGGTCGCCGGTCTGATAAGTGGGCGCGGAATTTTGCATGATGGTGCGCGTGCTGCCATCGTCCAGCCGCAGCGTGACCCGGTACATGTCCGCGCTGCCCGCTGTAGTGCCCGCGGTACCCGAGCTGCCAGCCTGCGTCTCGCCGCTGGCCTGGTCCATGCCGCGTGCCACCGGCTCGATGGACTGCACGGTGGCCGAGGCGATGCTGACACCGGACTGGCTGCCGTCCATGCTCATGTCGCTGCCGCTGGCGTTCATGCTGCCGGAAGCCGGCGTCGTGGCGGCCTGGGTGGCGCTGGCGGTACTGCTGACGTTCTCGCCGCTGCGACTCATGGCCGTGCTGCCGCTATCGGTCGAACTGCAAGCGGCCAGCAGCATGCATGACAGGCCAGCCAGCGCCAGGGTATTTTTTGCTCTCATCTGTGTTCTCCTTCAGGAGTGACAATATGGTGGAAGTAGGGTGGAAGTCCGCATGAGTGGCGTATGCCGGACATGGCCGTAACTACTGCATGTAAGAGCGCCGGTATGGCAAGACGTTCCATGTGTCTTGTTTAGCGTTGAGATACATCAAGTATTCCAATTGTTGAGCTTGGTATAAAAGATGTTCTCGCAGCAAACATTCAGGGCGCTCGCGCTCCCCCGTCGTTCCCGTCAGGAGAAAGGTGTTTTCAGGTATGACAAGTGACAAGCTGATTGAAGCGGTGCTGATCGCCGTGTACGGCGAGGGCGACATGCTCGACGACGGGCGCGCCCGGCATATGCTCAGGCAGGCTCTGCATGGCCTGACCAGGCTTGCCCGGTCAGAACAATTGATGGCGATGCGGCGTGATGCCACGCGCGCGGCGGGAGCCAGCGGCCGCCGGCAGATGCGCATGGTCTTGCGCCGCGCCGCCAGCCAGGCAGCCGTGGGGCAGGGACAGCTGGCCCTGGCGCTGGGCGCCAGCGAGACCGCCGCGCCGTGATGGTGGCGCCGTTTACAAAGGCGATTTCTTCAGGCCTGCCGCGACCATCCTGGGCCAGAGGAAATACAGGGAAGCGGCCACCAGCATGGCAGCCGTGATGTCGACCAGCCAGTCGGACACGGCGCCGCGGCGGTAGGGCAGGAAGCTCTGGATGAATTCGTCGAGTGCGCCCATCGCCGCCACCATCAGCACCGACAGCACGGCGCGGCGGCCCATGCCGCCGGCGATGCCGCTGAACAGCAGCAGGGCCAGCACGCCGTAGCCGAACGAATGCAGCACCACGCCCGAGGCATACTGGCCCACATCGGCGCGCGTGCCCGGAATGTCGCCGATGATGATCACCAGCGCGTACAAAAACAGCGCGGTGCGAAAGCGCAGGCGCTCATGGCGCTCGGCGAAACAAAGCTGGGTCAGTGTGGCTTGCATGATCAGTGGAATAGCGGAAAGGTGGCAACCATAACATGGGGGCCGGCGCGGGCGCCATGCTGACGCGCAAGCATGGGCAAAAAAAAGCCCGCTAAGTAGCGGGCTGAAAACCCAAAAGGGTCAAGAGTGAACGGTGCTGGCCAAGTCGCGGTGCTGCGGCGCGCCATGGCAAAAATGGGGAGTGGTGCGCCAGTGAAGGCACACCTGTCCGCCGTCGCGCATATCGGTTGCGTGTACTGCAGATGAAGCAAGTATAGCCAGCGAACATGACCGCCTGATGACACTTTCAAGTTTTCTGAAAAAAGTGATGGGCGCACGCCGGACAAAAAAAAGCCCGCTGGTGAAAGCGGGCTTGAAACTATTTTCTTGGAGGAGAATAGTGGAGACAGGTGCATTATGCTGCGCCGCACGATATATGTCTAATGGTCTTTTCAGATATCGATTATCGGTTTTTGATATAACTGACGAGACCGCTATTCCTGTACCGCCACCGTGTAGTTGAGCGCCATGCGGCCGCCGTCGGCATAAATCGTCTGGCCCGTCATGTAGCTGGCGTCGTCGCTGGCCAGGAAAGCGGCGATGCCGGCCACTTCTTCCGGTTCGCCGCAGCGTCCGAGTGGCGTGCGCGACAGGATGGTGTGGCGCGCCTGCGGGCTCGACAGCACGGCCTGTTTCGCCAGTTCGGTCAGGATGGTGCCTGGCCCGATGCCGTTGACGCGCACGCCATGCGGCGCCAGGTTCAGCGCCATCACCTTGGTCAGCTGGTTGATCGCGCCTTTCGACACCACATACGGCACCTGGTTGGGGATCGCCAGTTCCGCATTCACGCTCGACATATTGATGATCACGCCGCTGTTGCGCTTGACCATCTCGCGCGCCACTGCCTGGCCGCACAGGAACATCGATTTCAGGTTGATGCGCATGACGCGGTCGAAATCGTCCTCGGTCACGTCGAGGAAATCGGCGGCGTGGGTCACGCCGGCATTGTTGATCAGGATGTCGACATGGCCGAAACGGGCCAGGGTGGCCGTCATCATGGCGTCGACATCGGCCTTCTGGCTGACGTCGGCGCAGAAAAAGTGCGCCTGTGGCCCCAGCGCGGCGGCCGCTTCGGCGCCGGCTTCCTTGATGTCGACCAGCATCACCTGCGCCCCTTCGGCAATCAGACGGCTGGCGCAGGCCAGGCCGATGCCTTGCGTGGCGCCCGTGACGATGGCGGTTTTATTGCTTAGTTTCATAAGTACTCGGTCAGAGAAGGATGGCTTCGTTCGGTAATTGATTGCTGCGCTCGCCCGTGGCCGGGAAGTGATGCTGCAGCAAGCTGTTCAGTTCGCCCAGCGCCTGCAAGGTGCTGTCGTGATAGTTGCCACTGGCAAAACCGGCCGTCATGGTACGGCAGATGGCCTGCCACTGCTCGGGCGTGATGCGGCGTCCCACATGGCGGTCGGCCACGATATCGACCTGGTGCTCGGCCAGGTTGATGTAGATCAGCACGCCGCAGTTGTCTTCCGTATCCCACACGCCATAGTGGGCAAACAGTTCGCGCGCCCGCTCGCGGTTCGTCACGCCCTGGTAGGCCATGCCTGGGGTGAGCGCCGCTTCGACGATCAGGCGCACTTCCGCGCGATGGCGTTGTTCGCCTTCGGCGATGGCCGTTTCGATCGCTTTCAGGGTGGTGCCAGGAAAGGCCGCCCTGGCCGTGGCCGGCGTGCCGCGCCAATGTTTCAGCGCGCGTCCACAGCGCTGGCCAAATGTCAGTTCTTGCGTCATTACCAGTCTCCCGAGGCGCCGCCGCCGTCAAAGCCGCCGCCCCCACCGCCAAAGCCACCGCCGCCGCCGAAACCGCCACCGCCGCCAAAGCCGCCACCGCCACCGCCGCGGTTGTTCATGGCCTGGCTGAGGATGCTGCCCAGCACCACGCCGGTGGCGCCGCTGGTCCAGTTGCTGCCGCGCTGCAAGCGATTTGGGCCGCCGCGCGAACGAAACAGGGTCAGCACCACCAGGAAGCCGAAGAACAGCAGCGGCAGCCAGAAGCCCAGGCCGCCTTCTTCGGCAGCCGCCGGCGCCGCCTGTTTTGCCGGTGCCGGGAATTGCTCCTGGTTCAGCAAGGTGGCGATGGCACCCACGCCGGCCACCAGGCCACCATAATAATCCTGCTGCTTGAAATGGGGCGTGATCACGTCCTGCAAGATGCGTTTCGATTGCGCATCGGTCAGCACGCCCTGCACGCCACGCCCCGCTTCGATGCGCAAGCGGCGCAGCGACGAGGGATTGTCTTTCGCCACCAGCAGCAGCACGCCGTCATCGACGCCCTTGCGGCCCAGCTTCCAGGCGTCCGTCACGCGGATGCTGTATTGCTCGATCGCTTCGGGTTCGGTCGACTTGAGCAGCAGCACGGCGATCTGGCTGCCGGTGCGCGCTTCATAGTCGGCCAGCACGGCTTCCAGCGACGCCTTCTGTTTGTCGTCCAGCATGGCGGCCTGGTCGGTCACGCGCGTTGCCAGCGGCGGCACGGCAGCCAGCTGGGCGCTGGCCGGCAATGCCATCGCGCACAGCAGCGCCGTGACGAGTGCCGCAAAATAGGCCTTGATGCCCATGCTTATTTGCCGAAGTCGACGGTTGGCGCGGTCGAGATGGCTTTTTCATTGTCCACCGTGAATGATGGCTTGACCTTGTAGCCGAACATCATGGCCGTCAGGTTGTTCGGGAAGCTGCGCGCATGCACGTTGTAGTCCTGCACCGCCACGATATAGCGCTGTCGCGCCACGGTGATGCGGTTTTCCGTGCCTTCCAGCTGCGATTGCAGGTCGCGGAAGTTGCTATTGGCTTTCAGGTCCGGGTATTTCTCGGACACCACCATCAGGCGCGACAGGGCCGACGACAGCTGGCCCTGCACCTGCTGGAATTTTTCGAAGGCGGCCGGGTCATTGAGCACCTCGGGCGTGATCTGGAAGCTGGTGGCGGCCGAGCGCGCCTTGGTCACCGCTTCCAGCGTTTCGCGTTCGTGGCTGGCATAGCCCTTGACGGTATTGACCAGGTTGGGTATCAGGTCGGCGCGCCGCTGGTACTGGTTGACCACTTCGCCCCAGGCGGCCTTGGTCGCTTCGTCCTTGCTCTGGAAATCGTTGTAGCCGCAGCCGGTCAGCACGCCGGCCAGCACGGTAACGCTGAGGGCCAGGCGCAGCCATTTGGTGAATTGTTGGGTGATTTGCATGATGGTTTCCGTGCGTAATGGTAAGAGGAGAGTCCGGTGGGGCAAATATACCTGAAACACCACAAAATGTTGGTTTAATCAGTATCACAGGCGGGCCTGGCGCCGCCGGGCAGGCCGCCGGCCGCGTTACAATACGGGGTTTGCAACTGAATACAGAAAAGGTGTGCCGTGAATTTCATCGATAAGTTAACCGCCGCGTGGACGGCCAATCATTCCCTGCTGTGCGTGGGACTGGACCCGGACCTGGCCAAGCTGCCGGCCGAATTGCGCGACGCGCCTGATGGCATCACCACCTTTTGCACGCGCATCATCGACGCCACGGCCGACCTGGCCTGCGCCTTCAAGCCGCAGATCGCCTATTTCGGCGCGCTGGGCGCGGAAAAGCAGCTGGAAGACATCTGCCGCTACCTGCGTGAACACTACCCGCACATCCCGCTGATCCTCGACGCCAAGCGCGGCGACATCGGCGCCACCGCGACTCAATATGCGCGCGAAGCGTTCGAACGCTATGGCGCCGACGCCGTCACCGTCAACCCCTACATGGGCGAGGACTCGCTCGATCCTTACCTGGCGTGGCCAGACCGCGGCGTGATCATTTTGTGCCGCACCTCGAACCCGGGCGGCTCGGACCTGCAGTTCCTCGACACGGACGGCGTGCCCCTGTACCAGCGGGTGGCGCGCCTGGTGGCCGAGAAATGGAACAAGAACGGCCAGTGCGCGCTGGTCGTCGGCGCCACCTTCCCTGAAGAACTGGCGCAGGTGCGCGCCATCGTCGGCGACATGCCGCTGCTGGTGCCCGGCATCGGCGCCCAGGGGGGCGACATCGCCGCCACCGTCGGCGCGGGCCAGACGGCGAACGGCATGGGCATGATGATCAGTTCCTCGCGGGCCATCATCTATGCCAAGCCGCAGGCTGGCGAGGATTTTGCCGATGCGGCCAGGCGCGTGGCGATCGAGACGCGCGATGCGATCAATCAACATCGCGCCGCGTAGGTCGGATTAGGCCCATGGGGCCGTAATCCGACAACATTGTTGGCGGCGATCGTGGTGTTGTCGGATTACGCGCTTGCGCGCTAATCCGACCTGCGCGATACACACATTAATCGCGCTGTGGCGCCACGATCTCCGCATAATCGTACAACTCGCCCAAAATCTCTTCGCCCCGCTCATCCACCGATTCCGACAAGGTATCGATTTCCGTAAACAGCTGCTCGATGGTGCGGGCGCCGCCGTCGCCGTCGAACAGGCGGGCGGCGCGGTGTTCTTCCCAGCGCACGCTTTCCGCTTCGCTCAGGGTCTGCGGGAAGTTGCGCGCGCGGTAGCGGAACAGCAGTTCCTGCAGGCGCTCGTCACTGAATGAAGGGCGGGCGCTGGCCAGCTTGGCCGGCGTCTCGCGGCGCAGGGAGTCGAGCAGGCGGCGGTCGTCATTGCTGACAAAACCGTTGTACAGGTCTTCATCGACATCGGCGCGGCCTTCGGCGGCGGGGCGCTTGAATACTTCGGCCCAGATGGCGTCCATGTTCGGCGCGCCGGCGGCCAGGCGGCCGTTTTCCAGCGCTGCCGCGAGATCGATGCCCCATTGCGCGGCCATGGCCGGCGACAGGGTTTTCAAGTTGCTGACCAGCATGGGCGACTTGTTCACATGAATACTCTTCACGGGCAGGCGCGTCATGCCTTCGGGCATGGCGTCGTTGCGCGTGAACAGCCGGGTACGGATGGTGTCGGCGTCCAGGGTGAACAGTTCGCGCGGATCGTACTGGCAATCCCATACCAGGATCTCATTCTTGTTGCTCGGGTGCGTGGCCAGCGGCCAGACCACGCCGATGCAACCCCGTTCGGCCGGGAACATGCCGGACACGTGCAGGAAGGGCTGGCGCTGGGCGGCGGCCAGGTGCATGCCCATTTCGCTGGCGACCTTGTCTTTCTTGTGCAGCGCCAGGCAGAAGTCGAACAGTTTCGGCTGCATCTGCTTGATCAGGCGGGCCAGCGCGATGGTGGCGCGCACGTCGGACAGCGCATCGTGCGCCGCCTCATGCAGCAAGCCGTTAGCCTTGCTCAGATGTTCCAGCTTGAAACTGGTCTGGCCGTCGTCGCGCTTCGGCCATTGGATGCCTTCCGGGCGCAGCGCATGCGTCATGCGCACCACGTCGAGCAGGTCCCAGCGGCCGCAATGGTTTTTCCATTCGCGCGCATACGGGTCGATCAGGTTGCGCCAGAACAGGAAGCGCGTCACTTCATCGTCGAAACGGATGGTGTTGTAGCCCACGCCGATGGTGCCGGGCTCCGAAAAGGCCGCTTCGATGGTGGCGGCGAACTGGTGTTCGGGCACGCCCAGCGCCAGGCATTGCTGGGGCGTGATGCCGGTGATCAGGCACGATTGCGGATCGGGCAGGAAATCATTGGCAGGCTGGCAATACAACATGATGGGCTCGCCGATTTCGTTCAGGTCGGCATCGGTGCGGATGGCGGCGAACTGGGCTGGCCGGTCGCGGCGCGGCTGGACGCCGAAGGTTTCGTAGTCGTGCCAAAGAAAAGTCTGGTTTGTCATTGATGGTGCTTGCATGGTGTGCCGCGAAAATTCACGGCTTCAGTTTTCGGAATTCTTGCCGATATTACCAAAGAGAGGATCAGCTGTACTGCGCATTCTCGCATGGAGTCAACCATTGTCCGTCCAAGGAGGCTTATCGTGTCACTTCCCATCGCCGCAAGCGGCAATTCCGCCAGTTCCGTCAGCAATACCGGCAACACCACCAGTGGTGTCGCCGGCAAGGACGACAAAGTCAAGCAGGCCGAAGGCAGCACCGCCCAGATGAGCGTCAACGACCGCTCGAAACTGCAACTGAACGCCGCCATTTTGCAGGCGTCCATGAATGTGTCGATCAGTTCGCAAAACGATCCGCTGGCGCTGGTCTACAAATCGGCCATCACCAGCATCAATGAAGCGCTGCAGGCCGATTTCGGCGACAACGCCGTGCAAAACGCGGCATCGCAGGACAATAGCGCCGAAGCCACGGCGAACCGCATCGTATCGCTGTCGACCGGCTTTTTCGAAGCGTTCAAGAAGCAGAACCCCGGCATGGACAATGATGCCGCGCTGGAAAAATTCATGGGCACCATCAGCGGTGGCATGGAAAAAGGCTTTTCGGAGGCGCGCGATATCCTGAAGGGCTTGAATGTGCTGCAAGGCGATATCGCCGGCAATATCGACAAGACCTATGAGCTGGTGCAGAAGGGCTATGCCGATTTCGTTGCCGCGCACAGCAGCAAGAAGGCCGACACGGCAGCCTGAAGCACTTGTTTACAGGGCAACGCGGTCGCGGCCGGCGTCCTTGGCGCGGTACAGCGCCGCATCGGCCGTGGCGATCAGGCCGTGCTCGTCCTGGCGCAGCGCCAGGCTGGCCACGCCGAACGAGCCCGTGATATGCGGCAGGGGGCAGCGCAGGTCTTCGAAGATGACGGCTTGCCGCATGCGTTCGCACAGGCGTTCGGCCACCAGCAGCGCCAGCTGTTCATTGGTGTCGGGCAAGATGACCATCAATTCCTCGCCGCCATAGCGCACGGCAAAATCGGTCGGGCGCAGGGCCGCGCCCACCACCTGGGCGGCGATGCGCAGCGCCTGGTCGCCGGCCTGGTGGCCGTGCCGGTCGTTGAAACGCTTGAAATGGTCGAGGTCTATCATCAGCAGCGACAGCGGCGCGCCGCTGTCGTGGGCGGTGCTGATCATGTTCGGCAGTAAATCGTTGAGCCAGGCACGGTTGTACAGGCCGGTCAGGCTGTCGACCATCGACAGCTGGCGGTAGAACTCGCCCAGTTTCTGGCGCCGGCGCAGCAAGGCGTTGGCGGCGCGGATGCGAAACGACATCAAGCGCAGCAGGTTGCGCGCCAGGCCGTTCGACTGTTCGATCAGTTCCCATACCAGCACGGCGTCGATCACCAGCACATCGGTTTCTTCCAGCGCGGAAATGGCCGTCAGGTTGCTTGCTTCATCGAGCACCGCTTGCTCGCCCACGCTTTCGCCGGGCAACACCTTGCTGACCGTGCCGTCGTCCATGCCCGTATAGGTATCGGCCGCCACCGCCAGCGAGCCGCGCAGCACGATATACAGGCAGGCGCTGTCGCTCAGGGCTTCGCCCGCTTCCAGCCGCAGCACCGGGCAGGGCGCCAGCATGGCCGCCGTCCGCTCGTCCGGCGCATCGGAAAACAGCTGCAAATCGCCGATGTTGCAGCCTGAAGCGTCAAAATTGCCGATTTTTTCCACGATATGCTTTCCAAGAGGCAGCGCCGCGCAGGCGGCGGAACATGCGCATCATGATAGCGTAAAGCGTTCTTGGGAGTAACAACTATGGCTGACTTGAAAGCAACTTCGTGATAATTATGATACAGCGGCGGCCATGGCACGGTGTGCATGCGGCGCACAAAAGCAAAGGCAGCCTTGATCGGCTGCCCAGGTCTCATCTATAAAGCGGGGGAATTATTCGGCGGCTTCTTCGGCTTCAGCCGTATCGTTCACGGCGTTCTTGCCGCTGGCGTGGCGCTTGCTGTCTTGCAGGCGGCCCAGGGCGCTGTCAATGGCGCGTTTCAGTTTGTCGGTGGCGCCGCTGACGGACTGGTGTACCGAGGCGTTCTGCTCGGTGACGGCGATCGGCTGGTAGCCTGCCACGCGCGCTTCCATCACGCAGCGGATATCGTCCGCGCCGCCTTTCGGGCCGTTGGTATCGCTCAGGTGGACTTCGATGCGGGTAATGTTGTCGCGGAAACGGCTGAGTGCCGATTCGAGTACGGATTGCACATGTTCGTTCAGTCCAGCGTTGTTGGCGATGGTGCTGTCGGTTTGAATATTGATTTGCATATGCTATCTCCTGTCAATTCGAAAAAAACCCACACGGGCGGCACGTCGCTTGCCAGTCATTCCACCCGGTTACTGCTCCGATACATGACCTTGTATGTGACTTATCTTACTCCTGTTTGACGGATTTCAAGGGCGCCACACAATTAAGTGGGGCTTAACCCTTCAGCCAGGTCAAATAAGCTAATTGTTGATCAGGCCGGCCGCGATATTGATCGACAGGCCCAGCACCACCAGGTTGAAGAAAAAGCTCAGCACCGACTGGCCCAGCACGATCTTGCGCATCATGCGCGTCTGCACCGTCACGTCCGAGGTCTGCACGGCCACCGCCAGGGTGAAGGCGAAATACAGGAAGTCCCAGTAGTCGGGGTCCTGCTCGTCGTCGGGGAATTTCAGGGGCCGCAGGCTGGCGTCGGCGCGGTAATACAGGTGGGCATAGTGAAAGCAGAACAGGGTACCGACCAAAAACCAGGAGCCGACCAGGGTCAGTATCGTCAGCGCATAGTGCAAGGCGCGCTGGTCCGCGCTCATGTCCTTGATCGATGACAGCTGGGAAATAATGGCAATCAAACTCATCACGGACGCCACCGACAGCGCACACAGCACCATCGCCGCCCGCTCATCCTGGCGCGCCGCCATCTGTTTCACCTTGTGATGGTTGGCGCGCATCATCATCGCGCCCATGGTGAACAGATACAGCCAGACGGCGATATTCCACGCCGTCAGCACGCGCGTCATCGCCTCCCAGCCGGACGGCAACAGCACGCCGGCCGCCACGCCGATCACGATGGCCAGGCTCAGGTGGGGGCGGCTGCGGACAAAGCCGTGGAAGGGCAGCGGGATTTTCATGGCGCAGGCTGGCATAGTGAACGATAGCGCATGGTAGCCCTTATGCGGGCTTGCCGGCGGCCGTTTTGGCGGCCTCTTCCTTTTCGTGGTGGGGGAAGCGGTCCATGCGCGACAATACCGGGAACAGCATCGCCCAGATGCCGGTCACGGCCAGGGTGGCGGCGCCGCCGAACAGCACCGCGCGCACCAGACCGAACCAGCCGGCCGTGACGCCCGACTCGAATTCACCGAGCTCGTTCGAGGCGCCGATGAACACGGAATTGACTGCGCTGACCCGGCCGCGGATCTCGTCCGGCGTTTCGTACTGCACCAGCAGGTGGCGGATATACACGCTGACCATGTCGCCGATACCCATCAGGAACAGCGCCACCAGCGCCACCAGGAAGGTGCCGGTCGAGCCCAGCACGATGGTGCCCAGGCCGAACACGGCCACGCCGCCGAACATCCAGGCGCCGACCCGCCGCGTGATCGGGTAAAAGGCCAGCGCGATCGAGCAGACGGCCGCGCCCATGCCGGGCGCCGTGCGCAGCAGGCCCAGGCCGGTCGGGCCGATATGCAGCACATCGTGTGCCAGCGCCGGCAGCAGGGCGGTGGCGCCGCCGAACAGCACCGCGAACAGGTCGAGCGAAATGGCGCCCAGCATGATGGGGCGCGACCAGACGAAATGCAGGCCCTCGAGCAGGGTCGACCAGCTGACCGGCTCGCGTTTCACCACTTGCGGCGCCGGCGTGGTGGCGCGCATCAGCAGTACCGACAGCACCAGCAGCGCCGACGAGATCAGGTACACCACCTTGGGGCCGAAGATATACAGCAGGCCGCCCAGGGTGGGGCCGAGGATGATGGCGATATGCGAGCTCGACGAGCTGAGCGCCAGTGCGCGACTGAAACTTTCCTTCGGCACCATGTTGACCAGCACGGCTTGCGTGGCCGGCATCATGAAGGCGCGCGCGCTGCCGAACAGCACCAGCACGGCAAACACGGGCCAGACGATGGACAGGCCCGTCATGGTGAACGCCAGCAGCGCCAGCGCGCAGGCCAGTTGCGCCGTCAAACACCAGGCGATGATGTTGCGGCGGTTGTAGCGGTCGGCGATATGGCCGGCCGGCAAGATCAGCAGCAGGAAGGGGGCGAACTGGGCCAGGCCGATCAGGCCCAGGTCGAACAGGCTGCCCGTCATCTGGTACACCTGCCAGCCGATGGCCACGCTTTGCATCTGGACGGCCAGGGTGCCCAGCACGCGGGCGGACAGGTAAAACGCGAAATTGCGGTGGCGCAGGACACTGAAGCCGTTGCCGGATATTGCTGAGGACATGAAGACTTTCCAGAGTGGGGCAGGGGGAGGCCGGGCGGCCGCGCCGCCCCGCACTCCGGACGGCATTATTTGGCCAGGTCGGCCTCGGTGGTAAAGGCGTCGGCGTAAAACTCGTCGTCGGGCAAGCCACATTGCCGGACAAAGTCGCGCTTGGCCGAATCGACCATCACCGGCGCGCCGCAGGCATACACCTGGTGGCCGGACAGGTCGGGCAGGTCGGCGATGACAGCCTGGTGCACGAAACCGCCGCGGCCCTGCCAGGCGTCTTCCGGCAGGGCATCCGACACCACCGGAACATAAGTGAACTGCGGCAAGTCGGCCGCCCACTGGCGGCACAGGGCATCCATGTACAGGTCGTGCGGACGGCGCGCGCCCCAGTACAGGGTGATAGCACGCGTCGACTGCGCGTGGATCATGTGCTCGACGATGGCTTTCAGCGGCGCAAAGCCGGTGCCCGAGGCCAGCAGCACCACCGGCTTGTCGGAGTCGTCGCGCAGGAAGAAGGTGCCCAGCGGGCCCTCGAAGCGCAAGATATCGCGTTCCTTCATGGTGGTGAAGACCTGGTCGGTAAACAGGCCGCCCGGCAGGTGGCGGATATGCAGGGTCACGGGGCCGCCGTCCTGCGGCGCGCTGGCCATGCTGTAGGAGCGGCGCTTGCCGTCACGCAGCATGAATTCGATATACTGTCCGGCGCGGTACTGCAGGCGCTCGGCGGCCGGCAATTGCAGGGTCAATACCATCACGTCGGGCGCGACTTTTTCCAGGCTGGTCACGCGCGACGGCATTTTCCTGATCGGGTAATCGCTGCTGCCGGCCACTTCGCGCGCTTCGATGACCAGGTCGGCGCTGGTGATGGCGCAGCAGAACAGCGACATGCCGGCCGCTTCTTCCTCCGGCGTCAGGGCGCGCTGCTGGTGTGCCTTGTGCTGTACGCTGCCGGACACGACCTTGCCCTTGCAGGAACCGCAGGCGCCATTCTTGCAGCCATAGGGGAGGCCCACGCCGGCGCGGATCGCCGCCGCCAGCACCGTTTCGTCCGCTTCGCAGCTGAATTGGTGGCCGCTGGGCTGAACAGTAACTTGAAAAGTCATACAATCCTTGAGATGAAAAATATGTTAAAGCTTACTTTGCGCAAACCGTTGGGCTTGCCGCGCTTGCTGGTACTGGGCTGTGGCGATGTCGGCATGCGGCTGCTGCCCTTGCTGGGCGCGCGTTTTCGCGTGTTTGCCGTCACCAGCCAGCCTGAACGCTGTGCCGAACTGCGGGCCGCCGGCGCCGTGCCCATCGTGGCCGACCTCGACGACCGCGCCAGCCTGCGCCGGCTGGCCGGGCTGGCGCCGTGGATCGTGCACCTGGCGCCGCCGCAATCGACCGGCCTGCTGGACCGGCGCACGCGCAATCTGGCCGCCATTTTACCTGAGCACGCGCGCCTGGTGTATGTCAGCACCAGCGGCGTATATGGTGATTGCGGCGGCGCCCGCATCGACGAAACGCGCACGCCGGCGCCGTCGAACGCCCGCGCGCGGCGCCGCCTGGACGCCGAAACCGTGCTGCGCGCCTGGGGCGCCCGCCGCGCGGCGCGGCTGGCGATTCTGCGCGTACCCGGCATTTATGCGGCCGACCGCCTGCCACTGAAACGCTTGCGCGAAGGCACGCCGGCGCTGGCCGAGCTTGACGACGTGCATACCAATCATGTCCATGCCGACGACCTGGCAAACATCGTCCTGCACGCGCTGTGGCGCATGCGGGCGGGCGGGCGCGTCTACCACGCCAGCGATGACAGCGAAATGAAGATGGCGGCGTACTTCGATGCGGTGGCCGATGCGTTCGGCCTGCCGCGTGCGCCGCGGCTGCCGCGTGAAGAACTGAAGCAGGTGGTCACGCCGATGCTGCTGTCGTTCATGTCCGAATCGCGGCGCCTGGACAATCGCCGCATGAAGCGCGAGCTGGGCGTGCGCCTGCGCTATGCGCGCGTCGCCGATGCTTTGCAGTTACTGACAGACGGCAAGGCCGGCATCAGTTAAAATGCGCGGTTGTTTCCGCACTTTTCACAGGCCGGGGAACTTGCCCAGCCTGTCTGCCGCGCGCCTGATCAACCAAGGATTACCCCATGACTACCCTGACCTACGAAGCATTCCTGGACGAAGTGACCACCGTCCTGACGGAATTGTATGACCTCGATGACGAGGCCGCCATCAAGCTGGTCATGGCGGCGCAGGACGCCGAATTTTTCGTGCCGCACGACGACCACGAAGCCATGCGCACAGTGGAGCAGGCCAAGAAAGACGCCGTCACCTTGTACGAGCGCAAGCAGAACCGCCAGCAGACGCAGGAAAAACAACAGCAGCGCGTGCGCCAGAAAAACAAGTAAACCTGGTGGGCGCCCGGGCCGCTGCGGCGGTCGGCGCGGGGCCCAGGATTGTCCGATTGAGCTGGCGCAAACGCGCTGCGGCGGGCAGGCGCTATGGTGGCCGTCATGCAGCGACCATTTTCTTCTCTTCCTGAGTTCCGCCAGCTTGGCGGCAGCCTGCCATGGCTGGCGTGAATCGGCCGAGCAAGGAGCAGGTGCGCGCCTACATGCGGCGGCGGGGGCGCACGCGCCAGCCACCGCCGGCACCCGAAGAAATCCGCCGCCAGCTGGCGTGGCGCCATAGCCACGGCATTCCGGTCAGCCCGCCCGCCATCGCGCTACGGGGCTGGCAGCTATCGGTCGACCTGGCATGGCTGGGCGCCTTGCTGCTGCTGGCCTGGTATCTCGATGGCAGTCTCCATTTTGCTGAAAATGGATGACTTGCAGCAAAGTATGTTGTTTTGAGTTATCCTCTAGCACATTCCAAACGCGCAAATTCTCTTCAATTGTCACATTTTTGCCTCAAGTTAAGCAAAAATCAACAAATAAGTGTATTATATTGCCTGTCGGCTAAAAGCCGCACAAGCAATGGCGCTTTTTAGTGTGTTGACCCTGAATTAGCGCAAAAGCGACGACCAGTCTTTTTTTTGCCTTAATACAACAAGTACGGATTTCTCACCATGTCTCTCAAACAAATTACCTCTTTGCCTACCTATAACCCTAACCGCGTGCTCGATGCCATCATCGACAAGCTGCAACTGAAAAACGACGCGGCCCTGTCGCGTGCGCTGGAAGTGGCGCCGCCCGTGATCAGCAAGATTCGTCATAACACCCTGCCGATCGGCGCCACCATCCTGATCCGCATGCACGAAATCAGCGATTTCAGCATTCGCGAACTGCGCGAACTGATGGCTGCGTGAGTGTGGCCAGACAGACGGCAAACTGAGAGCTGCCGTCTGGGTTGTAAACAGGCTTGCCGCGTGCGGCAGCCGGGATGGTGAATCCGCCATCAACCTTTATGCATTGTCCTGGCGCAAGACCGGCCTGTCGACATAGAAACGCTTGACGTCACCATCGGCCAACGATGCGGTGGACGTGGCCACCAGTGCCGCGCTGAGCGAGGCTGGCGCGCTGGAAAACGCCGTCACCGCCCCCGTTGCCCGTCCCGAATACGCTGCCTGCACGGCGCGGCCCGAGTAGGCTGCCGCCTGCACCGCGCGTCCTGAATACGCCGCTTGCACCGCGCGTCCCGAATAGGCGGCCTGCACGGCACGTCCCGAATACGCCGCCTGTACCGCGCGGCCTGAATACGCCGTCTCGGCGCGCAGATAGTCCTCGCCGAACGTCTGTTCATACAACTGCTTCATGCGCTCGCCCACGCGCTGATGCGCCGCTTCGTCGTCTTCGCCGCGCAGGCCGATATACGGAAAGTGATGCAGGAAGTAGCCGAACACCTGTTCGCAGTCGGCCGCATATTTCAGGGTATCGAGGATATGGTAGTGCCAGAAGGTATCGACATCCATCAACGGCGCCGTTTCCTCTTCCGGGAATTGCTTCATCAGGATCAGGAAGCGGCGGTATTCGAACTCCACCGCATTGGCCTTGTCCAGGCTCCAGCCTTCGCCGGATTCCCGGTGCATCAGTTTGACTTTGATTGCGTCCAGGTTCAGATCGGCAATTGCCTTGAAATCTACGTTCGTATCCATGAATATCCTTTAAGAGTGTCACCGGGAAGACTGCGCAGGGAGTGGCGTGGATGCTGGCTGGTAGCGTGGACTCCTGGAAAAGTCAGTTAGGAAACCACTAATATTGCATCGAATCGAGCTCGGCGCAAGCCAGCGCCGCCGCCTCGCGCGGCCCGGCGGCTTGCATCTTGATAGCGAGCGTAGTGGTCTTACTGATGAGAGAAGTCTTGCATGCCGGCCGCCAGCGGCACGGTCACTTGCACGCTCATGCCCGCGCCGGGACTGCTGTCGATCAGGAAAGTACCGCCCAGCAGCTTGATGCGTTCCTCGATGCCGACCAGGCCGAACGAGCCATGCTTGTTGCGCCCGTCGGCGCCGGCGCCCACGCCGTTGTCGCTGACGGTCAGCGAGACGTTGCCATGGTCTTTTTCCAGCCTGATCCGCACCCGGCTGGCGTTGGCGTGCTGGGAAATATTGCTCAAGGATTCTTGCAGGATGCGGAACAGGGCGGTGGCGCACTGGTCGCTGACGCTGATGTCGCCATGGCTTTCACTGACCTCGCAGGCGATGCCGGTGCGCGCGCGGAACTGCGCCGCCTGCCATTCCACGGCGGCGTTGACGCCCAGGTCCAGTACCGTGGGGCGCAAGTCGTTGATGATCTGGCGCACGCTCTTGATGGTGGCGTCGATCTGGCCCAGGGTGGCGCGCGCCCGTGCATGCAAGCGCGGATGGCGCTGCTGCGTGCGCGACGCCAGCATGTCGGCGTCGATGCGCAGCACCAGCAGGTTTTGCCCCAGGTCATCGTGGATTTCACGCGCGATGCGCTTGCGTTCTTCTTCCTTGATATGGTCGGCGTGGGCCGCCAGGCGGCGCAGCTTCTGGTGCGATTGCTGCAGGCGCAACTGGCTGGCGCGCAATTCGTCGGTCATCACGGTGGCCATGCGGATGGCGCGCAGGCGTGACGAGGCCAGGGTGTGGAGCACGGTGTACAGCAGCGTGCTGCCGGTAAAGCCCACCAGCAGCGCCAGCCAGGGCAGATACGTTTCGAATGGCGTGTACAGGTCGCTCTTGCGCACGCTGAACAGCGCTTGCCAGACACGCCCGTTATAGTCGATCAGCATGGTGCTGCTCAGATATTTGCGCGAACCGCCCGGCTGCCACCACGGTGCCTGCCTGCCGGCCGGCGCGCTGTCGAAGATGGGACGGGTGTCGCGCGCCAGCGGCTGCGGTTCGGTGGCCTGCGTGCCGATATCGAACAGGGTCAGGCGAACATTGCGCACCGGCATCTCGGCCAGCACGCCGCGTACCATCTGCGCCATGTCGTAGCCGAGGCCCACCGAACCCTGGTAGGCGGCGCGGCGCTGCTGCACCGTGGCGACCGGCATGCCGTGGCGGTAGACTGGCAGGCGCATGGCCATGCCGGTCAGTTGCGAGCGGCCCGGCATCGGCACGGGCAGGCCGGAATTACTGATTTCCCCCGAATCGCGCGACTGCGCCAGCACCTCGGCGACGGCCGGGCGCACGGCGATGTCATGGCCATATTTTTCCGGCGCGCTACTGATCGGTTCGATATACACCAGCACGGAATACCAGTCGCGCGGCCCCGGCGGGTCGATGGCAAAGGCGGGATAGCCGTCGCGCCCGGCAGGGTAGTCGTGCTGCATGGCCGCCTCGAAAGCGGCGCGGCGGGCATCGTCGAGCGCCTTGCAGTAATTGAGATTCATCACGCCGGGAAAATTTTTCCGCAAGTCCAGGCTGCTTACGTAATCGTGGAACTGCTCGCGGCTGACCTGGTCGCTGGCACGGAACAGGCTGGCAGCGCCGCGCAGCAAATCGGTGTACGACTTGACGCGCATATTGATACTTTGCTTGGTGGAATGTGTCAGGCTGTCGAACAGCATGCGCGCGTCGTTGTCGATCGACATCGATGCCGCCATATGGAACACCAGGCCGACGCACAGCGACAGCACGCAACTGAGCAGCCAGAGCGGCTTTTTTTCAGGTGTTCGCAGGCTCTCGCCCTTGGCATCGGCAGGCATGGCAATCCGCATCGGAGGTGGAATCGGGTGAGGCGCCGCCTGCGGTGCGCCAGTGTCAAGGTAATTGTAAATTACTCAACCGCTCCATAATATACAAAAAGCCTTGAGTTATGATCACCATGCAATATTTTTGATCAAGTTAACTGCGATTAAAACGAAAAAAAACCGCCGCAGCGGTTTTTTTGTTGTGCAAGAAACAGCTTATTTCGTTGCTTGCCAGCTGTCTTTCAAGGTGACGATACGGTTGAACACCGGTTTGCCCGGCTGGCTGTCGACCCGGTCGGCCGCGAAATAGCCGTGGCGCTCGAACTGGAAGCGCTCTTCCGGCTGTGCCAGTTCCGCACCCGGTTCCAGCCACGCCTGCACCACTTCCTTGGCCAGCGGATTCAAGGCCAGCTTGAAGTCCTTGCCGCCCGCGTCCGGCTGCGGGTCGGTGAACAGGCGGTCGTACAAACGCACTTCGGCGGCAATCGCCGTCGGTGCGCTGACCCAGTGCATATTGCCCTTGACCTTGTAGGTGGAGCTGCCTTCGGTGCCCGATTTGCTGTCTTCAAAGTAATTGCAATGCACGGCGATCACTTTACCGTTTTCATCCTTGTCGTAGCCGGTGCACTCGACCACATAGCCGTAGCGCAGGCGCACGCGGCTGCCCGGCTTGCCGTCGATCGGCGGATACAGACGGAAGTAGCCCTTGTTCGGCACTTCCATGAAATCGTCTTCCTCGATCCACAGCTCGCGCGTGATCGGGAAGGTGCGCAGGCCGCGCTCGGGGAAGTGCGGGTGCACGGGCGCCGTGCATTCCACGCTCTCGTCTGCCGGGAAATTGTCGATGATCAGTTTCAAGGGGCGCAGCACGGCCACGGTGCGCGGCGCCTTCGGATCGAGGTCTTCGCGCAGACAGCCTTCGAGCACGCTGTAGTCGATCCAGCCGTCGGACTTGGTCACGCCCGTGCGCTCGCACATCAATTGAATCGCTTCCGGGGTATAGCCGCGGCGGCGCATGCCCACCAGGGTCGGCATGCGGGGGTCGTCCCAGCCGTCGACGATCTGTTCTTCGACCAGCTGGCGCAGCTTGCGCTTGCTGGTGACGATGTACGTCAGGTTCAGGCGCGAGAATTCATACTGGTGCGGCACCGGCTTGGCGAAGAAGCCGCCCTCGGACAGGGTCGCCAGCAGCCAGTCGTAGAACGGACGGTGATCCTGGAACTCCAGGGTGCAGATCGAATGGGTGATGTTTTCCAGCGCGTCCGAGATCGGATGCGTGTAGTCGTACATCGGATAGATGCACCAGGCGTCGCCCGTGCGGTGGTGGTGCGCGTGGCGGATGCGGTAGATGGCCGGGTCGCGCAGGTTCATGTTCGGCGAGCTCATCGCGTCTTCGCTGATCTTCGCGCGCAGGATATGTTCGCCATCCTTGAACTGGCCCGCCTTCATGGCGCGGAACAGCGCCAGCGACTCGTCGGCAGGGCGGTTGCGGAATGGCGAATTCTTGCCGGCCTGGCCGAAATTGCCGCGGTTGGCGGCCATGTCTTCGGCGCTCTGGCTGTCGACATAGGCGTAGCCGGCCGTGATCAGGTATTCGGCCATCGCGTACAGCTGGTCGAAATAATCGCTGGCATAGTGCAGGTGGCTCTGGCCGTCGGCTTCTTTCGGTTCCCAGTCAAAGCCCAGCCATTTCACGCTGTCCATGATGGTGTCGACGTATTCCTGCTCTTCCTTGGCCGGGTTGGTGTCGTCGAAGCGCAGGTTGCACTGGCCGGCGTAGTCGCGCGCCAGGCCGAAGTTGACGCAGATCGACTTGGCGTGGCCCACGTGCAGGTAGCCGTTCGGCTCCGGCGGGAAACGCGTGATCACCTGCGGCAGGCCAGGACGCACGTGGGCGCCTGCGGACAGGTCGGCTTCGATGATGTTACGCAAAAAATTGGGCGCCAGCGCCGGCGCGGCGGTATTCGGTTTATCGTTGCTCATTGATCAATGCTGGAAGAGTGACAGTAAAGAGCATTTTACCGTACCGCCGCTTCTTTTTCCGGTGCAATTTTCAGCCGGAAAGCAGCGTGGCAGCGACGCGCAAGCCGTTCTATAGGATAATCTCACTTTAATTTGCAAAAAACGTGCCTCCGGAGCCTGCCATGGAAAATTTATACAACGTCCTCGGTGTCGCCCCCAATGCCAGCGATGACGAGATCAAGAAGGTTTACCGTTCGCTGGCCATGCGCTTCCACCCCGACCGCAACCAGGCCCCCGGCGCCGAAGCGCGCTTCAAGAGCGTGACCAAGGCGTACGAAATCCTGGCCGACCCGGCCAAGCGCGCCGAGTACGACCAGAGCGTCAACCACCGCATCATCATCGATCCGGACGCGGAAGCCTATGCCCTGTGGAGCGGCGTATTCCGCCTGCATGGCACCACGCTTCCCGCAGACTGAGGCCCCTGGCCTGTGACGGCCGGCGGCATAGCCCCGAAAAACAACAACAACGGCGCCTGCATCGCGGCGCCGCGCAGCATATTGGAAAGCACATAATGAGAAGAGTACACCCCGAATTCGCCTATCAGTCGCGTGAACTGGAAGGCCAGATCGAAGGCATCCTCGGCGATCCGCCGAATCGCAAGAACTATAAAAGCATGGTCGACGCGCTGGTCGGCGAATACGCCAGCGGCGGCGGCATCGAAGACGTGAACATGCTGGCCTTCGCGCTGGTCGACCACATCACCTTCAGCGACCCGAAAGGCCTGCTGGCCGAAAGCGAAGACTACGAATTCGGCGACAACGCCAGCGTATTTGCGATGGCCTCGTGCGCCGCGCCCGAAGCGGCCAAGATGTACGCCGCCATCGAAGACAGCTTCCCGGACCTGGCGCGCCAGGCCATCATCACGGCCTTTTTGCACAAGAATCCGCGCCTGTGGGACGACGACGATCAGTCGCTGGACCAGTTGGCCGCCAATGACGACGGCGACGACGACCATGACGAAGATAGCGCCACCGACGATTTCGCCCAGATGTTTGACCAGGATGGAGACGACCATGGCCGATAACACTGAACAAAAGAGCAACCTGCCGGCGCTGACGAAGCAGGTGACGGAACTGGTGCTGTCCGGCTCCCTGGGCCACGCCGAGCAGGCATTCGCCGACGCGGCCGACCAGTACGGCGACCTGGCCGTGGTGGAAGTGCTGAGCGCGATTCCGCCGCAAGTGACGGCCCTGCACCTGGCCGGTTTCGACGGCGGCAAGATGTCGCTGGCGACCCTGCTGGTGCCGCCCAAGGCCTGGGCCGACAGCCTGGCCTTTATCGCCGCCACCTGGAGCGACGACCAGATCGAGGACGATCCGGAACGCATCGCCGAGTCGCTGTTCGCGCATATCCACGGCGTGGTGTTTTCCACCGACGATCTTGATCGCCGCCGCGAACTGCTGCTGGAAGCGTCGGCCACCGACTGGGGCGCCACCGCGTTCGCCATCCTGTTCTCGATGGCGCCGAAGGAAATCCTCGAAGTGGCGGGCGAGATCGTCATCAAGGGACCGTATGTGACGGGCGTGACCTCGTCCGACAACGACGTGGTGCCACTGGCGATCGAACTGGCGCAGGCCAATGAAGACGGCTGGGACCGCGCCCTGTTCGAACTGTTCCCCGACTTCCGCCACAGCGCCGATCTGGCCGACGCGGAATACTCGGATGACCCGGACGAAGAACCGACGATTCTGCAGCGTAGTACCAAGGAATTGCTGTACCGCCTGCGCAAGCAAGTGCCGAGCACGCGCAGCGCGCCACGCGCCGGTGCGCGCCGCAGCGTCGGCACCGGTATTTTTTCTTGACCAAGGCTAGGAATCATTGATGCTGCCAGCAATAGTTGTAGAGAACCTGCCGCGCCTGGTGCGCGCCATCAAGCTGTTGCCGGGGGACCCGCGCGAAGACGCGGCGCTGAACCTGGCCGACGAACTGACGGGCATCACGGCCATGGTGGCCGAGAAGTTCACCAATGAGCGCACGGCCGACGGCATCCAGAAGGCGCTGTACCTGACCGTGGGCTGCGTCTCGCTGGGCCTGGAAAACGCGCTGCACCTGGAAAACGACCAGGCCGCGCTCGATTTCCTGGTCGAGCATGGCGCCGAACACGCCTTCCAGGTGGGTTTTCGCCTGATCAAGGAATTGTCGCAATTGCCCGAAGATGCGCTGGTCGGCGAGTACGACCAGGACCCGGTCTACATGGCGCGCCGCCTGCGCGAACTGTTCATCGACATCTGCCAGGCCGACCCGAACCAGAACTGGGCCGGCCATGAAAAGTATGCGGTGCAGCTGCAGCAGCGCAAGGAAGTCCAGGCCGTGGTGCGCCTGGCCGGCTGGTTGCGCCGCCATCACGACAATGGCCCCGTCAGCGACAGCGACCTCAATGCCGAGGGGGTGATCGCGCTGGCCATCATCTTCGCCATCGAAGGCGGCGGCCGCATCATGGCGCGCACGGGCCAAAAGGAGTTCGAGCGTTTCGTGCGTTCGGTGCGCAAGAACAAGCCGGACTT
Organism: Janthinobacterium sp. J1-1; assembly: GCF_030944405.1. Lineage (NCBI taxonomy): Bacteria > Pseudomonadati > Pseudomonadota > Betaproteobacteria > Burkholderiales > Oxalobacteraceae > Janthinobacterium > Janthinobacterium sp. J1-1. The sequence continues at coordinate 6,369,414 of NZ_CP132339.1, read as the reverse complement.
CGAAGAGGGCTGGGCGGCGCTGGTGGCCAAGGTGCCGGTGCAGCACCATCCGGTGCTGCTGGACCGCATCGCCTCGTACCGCCGCAGTTGCACCGTGGTGCATAAAATCCTCACGCGCGCCAGCATGAAAAGCCTGTTCGAGGACCTGGAGAACTATGCCGGGTCGGAGCTGGATGCGGATTATTCGTAGGTCGGATTAGGCCGCAGGCCGTAATCCGACAACATTGTTGGCCGTGACCGTGGTGGCGTCGGATTACGCGGCTTCGCCGCTAATCCGACCTACGCGGGTTTGGATTTCGCTGCATCACGCCGGAAACCCCACCTTCTGCGGCCACAAATTATTAAAAGCATGGATCTTCACCTCGCCATACAAGCCGGCTTTGGTAAACGGCTCATTCGCAAGCCAGCTTTCGGCCGCCGCGCGGTCGGCGAAATCGATGGCCAGCAGGCTGCCGATCATGGTCGCGCCGTCGTCGCTGGTCAGCGGTCCCGCAAACGCCATGCGCTCGGCCTGCAGGCCCAGGTAGGCTTTATGTTCGGGGCGCACGCTGGCGCGCAGTTGGCCGCTGTCGGGTTTGTCGGTCAGGTGAAAAATAAAGATCATGCGGTCGCTCCGGTCTGTTTCAACTATTCGGGACTTCATTTTATATGACAGAGCACTGCAGGCGCCTGGCGCCGCGCCGCCGTGCACTCGTACGCTTGTCGCGACTGCTGGCAACTGGTGCTGCCTTGCATCTGCCCGCATCGCAGGCGCATGATGGTCCGCTCAGCGACCATGCGGCCATCGCGCCGGCCAGCCGCGATACGCTGACCGTGGTCGGGCCGTGGGAATTGACAGGGCTGGAACCGTCGCGCGGCGGCTATATGTTTACCCGCATGGAAGTAGTGCAGACCCTGCTCGACGCGGACGACCGGGGCCGCCTGCTGCCGGCGGTGGCCAGCGAGTGGGAAGTGTCGAACGATGGCCTGGAGTGGCGCTTCTTCATCGAACAGGGAAAATTATTCCACGACGGCTCGCCGCTGACGGCCGGCACCGTGCTGGCGTCCCTCAAGCGCGCGCTGGCCGCGCCGGGCGTATTGCGGCTGGCGCGCATCCGCAGCATGACGGTGTCGCGCGGCGCCATCGTGGTCACCCTGGCGCAGCCGTATGCGCCGCTCCCCTTTTTGTTCACCCACTCCGGCACCCAGATCCTCGCGCCGTCGTCGTATGGCGCGGACGGCCGCGTGCTGCGCATCGTCGGCAGCGGCCCGTATCGCATCACGGCGATCTCCTTGCCGCAGCAGTTCGACGTGGCGTTTTTCGAGCAGTGGCGCGGCGAACCGCCTGCGGTGCGCCGCGCGCGCTATATCAGCGTTTCGCGCGCGGAAACCCGTACCCTGATGGTGCAAAGCGGCCAGGCCGACCTGGCCTTTACACTCGACCCGCCCAGCATCCGCCGCCTGCTGAAACACCAGAACGTGCAGCTGGTCAGCGCGCCGCTGCCGCGCACCACCTTTTTGAAACTGAACGCCGGCCATCCCTTGCTCAATGACGTGCGCGTACGGCAAGCGATCAGCCTGGCGCTCGATCGCGACGGCATCGCACGCGCGCTGCTGCGCGACGATGACCTGGGCGCCAGCCAGCTGTTTCCCCCGGCGATGGCCCTGTGGCACCAGCCGGCGCTGGCGCCATTGCGCGGCGATCCGGCGGCGGCTAGAGCGCTGCTGCGCCAGGCCGGCTTTGTACCTGGCGCGGACGGCATCGTCCGGCGCGCCGGAACACGTTTCGAGATTATTCTCACCACCTTTGTCGACCGTCCCGAGCTGCCGCTGATCGCCACCGCGGTGCAGGAAGAACTGCGCCAGGTCGGCATCGCCGTGAAAGTCGTGGTGGGCAATTCCAGCGATATCCCGGCCGGCCACCGCAGCGGCGCGCTGCAGATTGGCCTGGTGGCGCGCAATTTCGGCAGCCTGCCCGACCCGGTCGCCACCCTGGCCGAGGATTACGGCACCCAAGGCGGAGACTGGGGCGCCATGGGCTGGCATAGCGCACCATTGAGCGACGCGCTGGCGCGGCTGTCGAATGGCGGCGTGCCGGCGGACAGTCCTGAAGCTGCGCGGCTGCGCGCACAGGTGGCGCGCGAACTGCAGCAGGGCCTGCCCGTGATTCCCGTCGTCTGGTACCGCCAGACCATGGCCGTCTCGCGCCGCCTGGCGGGCGCCAGCATCGACCCGTTCGAGCGCAGCTACCGTATTTCGGCATTGACCTGGAAGGCCGCATGAAGACGATATTCAAAGCCCTGGTGCAAGCGCTGCTGGTGGCGCTGCTGGTCGGGACCCTGTGTTTTTTCATGACGCGCATGCTGCCCGGTGACACGGCCTACCGCATCGCGGCTGGCCGCTATGGCTACGACATGGTCGACGCGGCCGCCGCGCAGGCCGTGCGCATCGAACTGGGACTGGACCGCGCGCCGCTGGCCGCCCTGGCTGACTGGTGGGGCAGGCTGCTGCGTTTCGACCTGGGCGTGTCGCTGGTGACCGCGCAACCGGTGATCGATGAAATCCGTTTGCAGCTGGGCCAGACCTTGCGCCTGTCCTTGATGGCGGTGCTGCTGTCGCTGCCGCTGGGGCCCTTGCCCGGCGTGCTGGCCGGCCTGCGTCCAGGCGGCTGGTTCGACAAGGTCAACCTGGCGCTGTCGGTATTGCTGCGCGCCTTGCCGCCGTTCGTGCTGGCACTGCTGCTGGTACTGGTGTTTGCGGTGCAGATGCAGGCGCTGCCGGCGGCGGGACACGCCGACCATGGCAGTCTGATGCTGCCCGCATTGACCCTGGCGCTGGGCCTGGCTGCCGTGTCGTCGCGGGTGGCGCGCGACGCCATGCGGGACGTGCGCGCGTCAAGCTATTATGCGTTCGCCTTGAGCAAAGGCCTGCGCGCCAGCGACGCCCTGCTGCGCCATGGCGCGCGCAACGTCGCCACGCCGGTGGTGGCGTATACCGCCGTGCAGCTGGTGTACCTGGTCGAAGGCGTGGTGCTGGTGGAAACCATCTTTGCCTGGCCCGGCATCGGCCACGCGCTGGTGCACGCCATCTTCGCGCGCGACGTGACCATGATCCAGGGCACGGCGCTGGTGCTGGGATTGCTGTTCGTGCTGTTCAACTGCGTGGTCGACCTGGCCTGCGCGGCGCTCGACCCACGCGCGAGGCGCGCATGAAGCGCTTCGGTATTGTGCTGCTGCTGGCGATCACCGGCTTTGCCTTGTTTGGTCCGGCGCTGGTCGGCATCGATCCGGCCAGCCAGACCCTTTCTCGCTTCCTGGAAGCGCCCAGCCTGGCCCATCCCTTGGGTCTCGATCACCTGGGCCGCAGCATGCTGGCGCGCCTGGCCCATGGCGCGCAGCTGTCCCTGTCGATGGCGGTGCTGAGTGTGCTGAGCGCGGCCGTGCCGGGCACGGTGCTGGGCGTGCTGGCGGCCTGGCGCGGGGGATGGCTGGAGCGTGGCTTGAGCGCGCTGGCCGACGCCGTGCTGGCTTTGCCCGGCCTGTTGCTGGTGCTGCTGCTGGCGGCGTTCGCGCCGGGCCAGTTCTGGCCTTTGTATGTGGGCATTTCGCTGGCGCTGTGGGTCGAGTATTTTCGCGTCACGCGCAGCGCTAGCGCGCTGCTCCTGGCCGGGCCGCAGGTGGAAGCGTCGCGCTTGCTGGGCTTTGGCCCGCTGTACATCGTGCGCCGCCACCTGGCGCCGGTGCTGCTGCCGCGCCTGGCCACCCTGATGCGCTTCGGCTTTGGCGGCGCCGTGCTGGCGATGGCGGCGCTGGGCTTTATCGGCGTCGGCCTGCAGCCGCCCACGCCGGAACTGGGCGTGATGATGATCGAACTGCTGCCCTATTACAGCGAAGCGCCATGGCTGGTGGGCGCGCCGGTGGCGCTGCTGTTTTTCACGATGCTGGGGTTGATGTTGATCGGGGACGCCCATGAGTGAGTTTTTCCTCGACGTGGCGGGCCTGCGCGTGTTTGACGCCGCCAGCGGCAAGGCCATCGTCGGTGGCGTGGAACTCTGCGTGGCGGCCGGCGGCGTCCTGACCCTGCTGGGCGAGAGCGGCTCGGGAAAATCCCTGCTGGCGCAAGCCATCATGGGCACCCTGGCGCCAGGATTGCGGGCCGAAGGCGTGATCACCATCGGCGGCCAGCGTTTCGATGCGGCCGACCAGCCATCGCGGCAGCGCCTGTGGGGACGCGAAGTGGCGTTGCTGCCGCAGGAGCCGTGGCTGGCGCTGGACCCCACCATGCGCGTGCTGCATCAGATCGCGGAAACCCATGAACTGGTGGCCGGCAGGAGCGCCGGCGCATCGCGCGAGGCGGCGCTGCGCGACCTGCGGCAGCTGGGCATGGACGATGCGGCGCGTCTGTATCCGCACCAGATCTCGGGCGGCATGGCCCAGCGCGTCGCCTTTTTGGCCACCCATGCGGCCGGTGCACGGCTGTTGATCGTCGATGAACCGACCAAGGGCCTTGACAGCGGCAAGCGGGGCGAGATCCTCGCCATGCTGCGCGCCGCGCAAGCGGAGGGCATGGCGGTGCTGTGCATTACCCACGACGTCTGGCTGGCGCGCGCATTGGGCGGCGAGATTGCCGTGATGCTGGACGGCTTTGTCATCGAGCAGGGGAATGCGGCGCAACTGCTGGCGCAGCCCGTGCATGCGTATGTGCGCGCGCTGCTGGCGGCCGATCCGGCGGCCTGGCCGGCGCGGCCTGCGGTGCGTGCGCCAGGCGAGATCATCGCCAGCGTGGAAAAGGTCGCCAAGTCGTTTGGCAAGCGTTGCCTGTTCTCCGGCATCAGCGTTGAAATTCGCCGTGGCGAAGTGGTGGCTGTCACCGGCGAGAGCGGCGCCGGGAAAACCACGTTCGGCAATCTGCTGCTGGGATTATTAAGGCCAGATGCGGGCAAGGTCGTGCGTGCGACGGGCCTGCCGCGCACGGCGTTTCAAAAGCTGTACCAGGACCCGGCGGCCGCCTTTGCGCCCGGGCTAAGTCTGCGTACCGCGCTGCGTGACGTACTGGCGCTGCATGGCTTGCGCTGGGATGCTGTGGCGCCGCTGCTGGCGCGCTTGCGGCTCGGTGAACAGCTGCTGGACCGCCTGCCGTCGCAGGTCTCGGGTGGCGAGCTGCAGCGCTTTGCGCTGGCGCGCGTGCTGCTGCTCAAACCCGCTCTCATCTTCGCCGACGAACCGACTTCGCGCCTCGATCCCATCACCCAGCAGGAGACCTTGAGCCTGCTGCTGGAAGCGGCCGCCGACAGCGGCTGCGCCGTGCTGCTGGTGACGCATGATGCCGAGATTGCGCGGGCGGTGGCGCAGCGGCAGATCAGCTTGCAGGCACAGTGATCCCCATCCCCAGCAAGGCCGCGCCCAGGCATTTGCCATGCGCGTCCAGCGCCAGCGAGCGCGTCACGCCGCCGCCCAGCGCCTGCTGCATCACGAAGTTCAGCGCGCCCAGTTGCGGCAGTTCGTAGCGCGTGACGCTGCCTTTGACCACGCCCTCGAAATGCGTGCGCACGCGTTCCGGCGTCACCTCGCGCAGCAAGAGTGCATAGTCTTTTGTGTCATAAGCGATCAGCGACAGATTGGAAATATCGCCCTTGTCGCCGGCCCGTGCGTGCGCCAGCTCGCGCAATTTGATGGTGTTTACGGTCGTCATTCAGCGCTCCCGAAATGGATGGTGGCTGTTACCAATTTTTCGTCCAGCAGGGTGGCGCGCACCGCCACCACGGCGCGCGCCGATTTGGTCGCGCCGCCGCCACCCGACGGTCCGCAGGTGTACAGGGTTTCGACTTCATTGCCGATGCGCGTAGCCTCCCTGAGGCTGGCCGTGCGGCCCGTCACGCGCAGCCGCACTTCGTACGGTTCCGCATGCGCGCTGGAGAGCTGCGCGCCATGGATGGCGTTGACGCCGATCAGGTCGAAACGCAGTTCCTGCGTCCGCACGCCGCACAGGTCCAGGCGTTCGGCAACGATGGCTTGCGCCAGCCGTGCCCGCGCCAGCGCGCCCGGGCCTGCATACGAAATCTGGCCTTCGCCGATATGGCTGTCCAGGTAGCCCAGGGTCACTTTCAGCAGGCCGCTTTTCGGGTGGCCGGTGGCGCCGGTGATCGCCACCCGGTCGGGCCCGGCCTGCTGCATGGAGACTTTTGAAAAATCGGCCACCACGTCCGGCGTCAGGTAGGCGGCCGGGTCGTGGATTTCATACAGCAGCTGTTCGGTGCAGGTGGCCACCGTCACGCAGCCGCCGGAGCCTTCCACCTTGGTGATGATGACGCTGCCGTCCTCGCTGACTTCGCCGATGGGAAACCCCAGGCGCGCCAGGTTGGCCACATCCTTGTAGCCGGGATCGGCAAAATAGCCGCCGCTGACCTGGCCCGCGCATTCGAGCAGATGACCGACCAGGGTGCCCTGGCCCAGCTTGTGCCAGTCGTCCATGGCCCAGCCGAATGCGTGGATCAGGGGCGCCAGCACCAGCGCCGGATCGGCCACGCGGCCGGTGACGATCACGTCCGCGCCTTGCGCCAGCGCGTCGACCAGCGGTTGCGCGCCCAGATAGGCGTTGGCCGACAGCAGCCGGTCCTGCAGCTGCGTGACGGGTGCGCCGGTGTCGTCCAGGTAGTCGCCGCCGGTCACCAGCGCCAGCACATCGTCGCCGGTGATGGCCGCCACCTTGATATCGGGCAGGCCCAGTTCGTGCGCGATGGCGCGGATGGTCTCTGCTGCGGCCAGCGGATTGGCCGCGCCCATATTGGTCAGGATGCGCACGCCGTTTTCGCGGCAGGGGCGCAGCACGGCGCGCATGCGCTCCATCAGCAGCGGATCGTAGCCCTGGGTTGGATCTTTCAGCTTCGCTTGCTGGGCCAGCGCGATGGTGCGCTCGGCCAGGCATTCGAAGATCAGGTAATCGAGCTGGCCGCGCTCGGCCAGTTCCACGGCCGGCTCGATGCGGTCGCCGGAATAGCCGGCACCGGCGCCGATGCGGATGGTTTTCATGGTGTGCTCCTGTTATCGAGTTGCTTACAGCGGAAAGATGCCCAGCACGATGCAGCTGATGGTCATCACGATCGACGCGGCAAACAGGTATTTGAAGGTGTATTTCTGGTGGTCGGCCAGGTCGATGCCGGCCAGGCCGGCGACCAGGAAGGTGGCCGGTGTCAGCGGGCTGACGGGAAAGCCCGTCGTCATCTGTCCCAGCAGCGCCGCCTGCGCCACCTGTATCGGCTCCACGCCCAGCATCTTGCTTACTTCCGCCACCACCGGCAGCACGCCGAAGTAGAAGGAGTCGGGATCGAACAGCATCGACAGCGGCATCGACAATACGCCCAGCACGGCCGGGATATGCGAGGCCATCTCGGGCGGCACGAAGCCGACGGCCGTCTTGGCCATGGCCGACAGCATGCCGGACTTGTTCATGATGCCGGTGAAGACGCCGGCGGCAAACAGGATGCTGGCCATCAGCAGCGCCGCCTTGGCATGCGCATCGATGCGGGCGCGCTGCATGTCGGCGTTCGGATAATTGATCATCAGCGCCAGCACCACGCCGATCATGAACATCACCACCGGATCGACCTTACCGCTGATCATCACGCCCAGCACGATCACCGTCAGCACGATATTGATCCAGAAATTCTTCGGCCGGCGGATCGATTGTTCCGCCTCCGTCAGCTCATGCATCTGCACGAAGCCGGCCGGCGCGCCGGCGGTGAGGCCCAGGCGGATTTCTTCCTTGCGGCCCAGGTAATACGCCACGCCGAACACAAAGGCCAGGCCGATCAGCTGCACCGGAATCAGCGGCATGAAAATGTCGCTGACGGGAATATGCAGCGCCGCCGAGGCGCGGATCATGGGGCCGGTCCATGGCAAAAAGTTCACGCCGGCCGCCAGCGAGGCCACGCAGGCCAGGATGCGGCGGTCGATGCCGAGCCGCGTGTAAAGCGGCAGCATGGCGGGGATGGTGACCAGGAAGGTGACGGCGCCCGAACCATCGAGGTGGATCAGCAGCGCCAGCAGGGCCGTGCCGGGCACGATGCGGCTGGGCCGGCTGCCCACCACGCGCAAGATGCCGCTGATGACGGGGTCCAGCATGCCGGCGTCGGTGACGATGCCGAAGAACAGGATGGCGAACACGAACATGCCGGCCACCGGCGCGATATTGGTAATGCCGGAAACAATGAATTTCGAGGTTTCCATGCCGAAGCCGCCGATCAGGGCGGCGATGATGGGAATGGTGATCAATGCCACCAGCGGCGACATTTTCTTGGTGAGGATGGCGGCCAATAAAATGGCGATGGTGCACAGTCCGAGCAGGGCCAGCATGGGTTTGTCTCCTGAGTTGTTTGGTGCCCGTCTTGTGCGGGATCTGAGGCCATTCTGCGGCGCTCCCTTTATATTGTAAAATCGATTTTTCAGGATGATTATCCTGTTTTTCGAGTGAATCAAGATGTTGCCGAATATCTCCAGCAAGCTGCTGCAGGCGTTTGTCGCGCTGGCCGACTGCCGCCATTTCACGCGCGCGGCCGAGCGCTGCCATTTGTCGCAATCGGCCTTCAGCGCCGTGATCCAGAAACTGGAAACGGCGCTGGGCGCCAGGCTGGTCGAGCGCGACACGCGCAATGTGATGCTGACGGTGGAAGGCGAGATGTTTGTCGAGGTGGCGCGCGGCCTGCTGGCCGACATGGAGGCGGCGTTCGGCAACATGAGCGACTACGTGGCGCGGCGCAAGGGAAGGGTGGCGATAGCGGCCTTGCCCTCGCTGGCGGCCAATGGCCTGCCGGCCGTGATCGCCGAATACCGCGCCAGCTATCCCGGCATCAGTGTGCGCTTGCACGACGCCTTGTCCGACCAGTGTTTGCACCTGCTGCGCCAGGGGAAAGTCGACCTGGCGATCACGGCGCCCAGCGCCCGGCTGGCCGAATTCGACACGCGCGTGCTGTGCAGCGATCCGTTCTATCTGGTGTGCCGGCGCGACCATGCGCTGGCCCGCAAGCGCCGCGTGCAACTGGCCGACCTGGCCGGCTGCGAATTGATCCACCTGGCGAAATCGACCAGCGTGCGCCAGCATGTGGAGCTGCTGACGCAAGGCGTGGCCGTGCGCGACAGCGGGCTGGAAGTGGAACACCTGGCCACCGTGGCCGGCCTGATCGAGCATGGCCTGGGCGTGGCGCTGGTGCCGGCCCTGACCCTGTTCCAGTTCAAAAAACTCGACCTGGTGGCGGTGCCGCTGGCAGCCGGCCAGCCGGAGCGGCCCATCCTGCTGGCCATGCCGCGCACCTTGTCGGTGGCGGCGCAGGGCATGCTGGAGCTGATCGAACTGCGCCTGGGCGGCGGCGGTGGCTAGGAGCCGCCTTCCAGCGCCGCTGCTTCAGCCAATTTGACAAACGCCGCCACCATCGGCGAGGTCTCTTCCTCGCGCTGCGCCAGCAGCAAACTGGTGGTCGCCTGCGGATCGGCGATGGGCCGGTAGCATACGCCGTCCATGCGGATGCGGTCGAACGAGGACGGCAGCACCGAGATGCCGCAGCCGGCCGCCACCAGGCCGATAATGGTCGACGCCTCGCCCGCCTCCTGCACCACATCCGGCACGAAGCCGGCCGCCTTGCACAGCCTGAAAATCTGCGGGTAGATGCCGGTGCCGGCGTCTTTCGGGTACATCACGAAACCTTCGCCGGCCATGTCGGCAATCGCAATCGAGGACTTGGCCGCCAGCCGGTGCGCCACCGGCAGCACCAGGAACAGCGGGTCCTGGCGCAGCTGCGTGAGCTTGATGTCGTCGGGATAGGCCAGCTCCGGCGGGCGCACGAAGCCCAGGTCCATGCCGCGCGCGGAAATCGCTTCCAGCTGATGCAGGGTCGCCATCTCGTGCAAGGTTAATGTTACGTGCGGGAACTGCTGGCGGTAGCGGTTGATGACGGTGGCGAAATAGGGGGTAAACGGCGTCGAAAAGGTAAAGCCGATGCGCAGTTCGCCCGCTTCGCCGCGCTGCGCCCGGCGCGCCGTCGCGCCCGCCTGTTCTGACAGCGCCAGGATGCGGCGCGCGTCGTCGAGGAACAATCGGCCCGCCTCCGTCAGCCGCACCGAGCGCTTGTTGCGCTCGAACAACTGCGCCCCCACGTCCGCCTCCAGCGCCTGGATCTGCTGGCTCAGCGGCGGCTGGCCGATATGCAGGCGTTCGGCCGCGCGCGTGAAGTGCAGTTCCTCGGCGACGGCGACAAAATAGCGCAGGTGGCGCAGTTCCATATGGGTTCCAGTAATCGTTTTAAAGTATGAGTTGACCCTAAAATATATATTGGACGATATGAGTTGGCAATCCTATGATGAAATCTCGCCTCTCTATGAACACCGTCATGTCTGATTCACCGCTTGCTTTTGCCGCCTCTTCCACTGTCATCGCGCCCACCACGCCTGCGACTCCCGCGCCGCGCAGCGCGATTGCCAAGGGCACGCCCGCCTTCAAGCGCAGCAACCGCGCGCTGTTTTTTGGCGGTTTTTCCACTTTCAGCCTGCTGTACTGTATCCAGCCCCTGTTTCCGTTGTTGTCGCAGCAGTTTCACCTGACGCCGGCCCAAAGCAGCTGGTCGCTGTCGGTATCGAGCGGCCTGCTGGCCATCTCGCTGGTGCTGCTCAGTGCCGTCTCGGACCGCGTGGGGCGCAAGCCCTTGATGGTGGCGTCGATGTTTTCCGCCGCGATACTGACCATTTTGTCCGCCTTTGCGCAGGACTACGCGCAGCTGCTGGCGATTCGCGCCGCGCTGGGGATAGCCCTGGGCGGCATGCCGGCCGTCGCCATGGCCTATCTGGGCGAGGAAATCGAAGGCCCGTCGCTGGGCCTGTCGATGGGCCTGTATATTGCCGGCAGCGCGTTTGGCGGCATGTCGGGGCGCTTGATCGCCTCGATGTTGAGCGACTTCATGTCGTGGCGCTGGGCGCTCGGCGTGCTGGGCGTGGCCGGGGTGCTGGCGGCGGCGGAGTTCTGGCGCAGCTTGCCGGCCTCGAAAAACTTCGTGCCTTCTACCCGCGGCTGGCAGGCGCTGCCGCATGCCATCAAGCAGCATTTCTCCGACCAGGGCCTGCCTTGGCTGTTCTGCCTGGCGTTCGTGCTGATGGGCTGTTTTGTCAGCCTGTATAACTATATCGGCTACCGGCTGCTGGCCGCGCCGTTCGGCTTGCGCCAGAGCACGGTCGGCCTGCTGGCGTTCCTGTATCTGATCGGCATCTTCAGCTCGGTCTGGGCCGGCCGCCTGGTGGACCGCCTGGGCCGGCGCGGCGTGCTGTGGATCATGCTGTCGATCATGCTGACCGGTATTTTCCTTACCCTGTTCGACTCGTTGCCGCTGATCGTGGCCGGCATGGCGCTGGCCACCTTCGGCTTCTTTGCCTCGCACTCGATTGCCAGCAGCTGGGTCAGCCGCCGCGCCCGCGCGCCGCAGGCGCTGGCGTCCGCCTTCTACCTGCTGTTCTATTACCTGGGATCGAGCCTGATCGGTTCCGCCTCGGGCATGATGTGGGGCTTCGACGGCTGGACCGGCGTGGTCGCCATGCTGGGCTTGTGCCTCGGCGGCGGCGTGCTGATCGCCCTGAAGCTGCGCCATCTGCAGCCGCTGGGGGCGCGCGAAGCGGCCGGCTGATCACAGCCAGGGGAACCTTGCATGGTGCCTGTGATCCAACTATGTTCTCGACATGGAATCGACACAGGAGGAATCATGTTGCAAGCAAATGAAGTGGCACGGCGCTTTGGCGCCATCGAACAGGCCATCGGCCAGGCGGCGCAGCTGTGCGGCAGCGCGCAGGAAATGCCGATGGACCTGAAAGATTGCCTCAATCAGCTGGAT